>JBBAAN010000050.1:0-15599 GCA_041658225.1 Actinomycetota bacterium | reverse complement strand
TCTCCGGCTTGTCCAAGGTCTGCTCCGTCATCGGCTGGCCACCCTCAGTGAATTCACTCACGATCGCATCTCCTCCAGAAGCTGATCCAGCAAGCGATCCCGCTCCGCCTGCAGCTCCTCCACCTCCGTCCGTGCCTCCCCCAGGTTCCGCCTCAAACGCTCGAGGTCGTCCCGCGCGACGCGGAACTCCCGGTCGGCAAGCGGCGTCTCCGCCACGAGCATGCGCGCCCGCAGGTCGTCCACCACCTCGACCTGGTAGGCGTGCTGCTCCTCCGTGATCCGCAGGTTCGCCTGAGAATCCGCCAGGCGCTCACTCAAGTAGGCCAGCCGGTCCCGCACGCGCAATCCGCATCCACCTCCCCGGGGCCATCAGTTTACCCGCTCGCACAAAACCCGCCCCGCGCGCCCGGCCCCCGGCGCGATGCCTTGCGCCATGCCGGCCTGTTGCTGGACCCCTGACGTGTTGGGGGCTAGTGTGATGGGCTCGAATTCAGGGGAACTTCGGGCGCACCACGCTCGGCTGCTGCCACGCGCAACCTGGAGGCTTTCATGCCCAAGATCGAGATCACCCGCGACGGACCCGTGACAGTGATCACTCTCAACCGTCCCGAGGTCCACAACTGCGTCGATGCCGAGACGGCCGTCGCGCTGGCTTCCGCGATTCTCTCCTTCGCCGATGACCCCATCGCACGAGTCCTCGTCGTCACCGGGGCAGGATCCATGGCCTTCTGCTCGGGAGCCGACCTCAAAGCGGCGGCAGGCCTGCTGGCCCATCCCTTCGTCAACGTCGCCGGCCCCATGGGGTTCGCGCGTCTGGATCCCGGCAAGCCCACCATCGCGGCCGTCAACGGCTACTGCTTCGCCGGCGGTATGGAACTCGCCAGTTGGTGCGACTTTCGCATCGCCTCGGCCAACGCGGAATTCGGCGCGCTGAACCGCCGCTGGGGAGTCCCCTTCACCGATGGGGGCACTCAGCGCTTCGCGCGGCTATGCGGCCAGGGCAACGCTCTGTACTTGATGGAGACGGGCGTCCGCCTGGATGCCTTGCGCGCCAAGGAGATCGGGCTGGTCCAGGAGATCGTCGCCAGGGGAGCAGCACTGGATCGCGCGTTGGAGCTGGCCCACCGAATCGCCGCGTACCCGCAGTCCAGCCTGCGCGCCGACCGGCGGGCAGCCCTCGAGGGCCTGGGCCGCGATCTCACTTCGGGCCTGGCGATCGAGGCCGAGATCTGCGTCCCGACCGTGGCTGATCCGGAGCTCGCCCTGGGGCTCGAGAGATTCGCTTCCGGAGACCGACCCGAGGCACCCCGTCCCGCGTAGCCACGCGCCGCCGCGCAACACGCCTGCGGCGGCTACTCCCAGGAAACGTCCAGAACCACGCGCACCGGGCTGGTCAACGTCGTGACCTTGTAGCAGGTGCGTTTGCGCGATCCCGCGATCCAATTCATCACGTGCTCGAAGTCGCCGGCTTCGCGAACCTCGGCAACCACCCGAGTGGTGCTCGGCTTGAAGTCGAGCGATCCCGAGTAGGTCTCCCGGGCGGTTGAGCCGGATAGATCCACCCGGCTGGAGTCAAAGCGGGCCTTCACGAAAGAGGTGCCCTGCACCTCGACCGGCTTGCCACTCGGGTCGTGCGTGAACGGCGGCGCTGCAAACTCGAAGACGTACCCGGGCACGACGGCGGCCGCCCCGGCGGCGGGAGCGAACTCCCACACGATCCTGTCGTACCCATCCCTTGGGGCGATGCGCACGGCGACCAGATACATGCGGTTCGCGCGTTCCCCGCCCGACTTGGGCTCGCAAGCGGGTCCGGCAAGCGTGCTACCGGTCGCGCTCGGTGAGGGGGCGGACGATTCTGTCGGGGATGCCTCCGACGCGGACACGCTGGGGCCCGACGCCGACGGACCCCCCGAGGGCACCTTCTCCGAGATGCACCCCGCCGCCAGAGCCGCCAGAGCCGCCAGAGCCGCCAGACATGCCGGCATGAGCCTCGAGCGTCGCATCAGCAGCCCTCCAACCAAAGGTTTATCAACGCGGCGGTGTCCGGGGCCGTCAGGTTGGCCTCCTGGTCGACGAGCACGTCCAGTACTGCGGGAAGCCCCGAGTGCACGGCTCTCTTTATGGCCGGCTCCAGCTCGGACGGATCTGCCACTCTCTCCCCGTGGCAGCCCATGGCCTTGGCCATCTCGTCGTAGCGCACGTCGGCGAAGTCGACACCGATGTGGCGCCCTTCCAGCGCCATCCGCTGGCCGTGCTTGATCATCCCGAAGGCCCGGTCGTTGAAGATCACGTCCATCACCGCCAGGCTGAGCCGGCGCGCGGTTTCCAACTCCTGCGGCAGGAACCCGAATGCCCCGTCGCCGTGCAGCAGGAAGACCGGGCGCTGTGGGTGAACCATCTTTGCGGCGATGGCGAAGGGCAGCCCCGCGCCCAGGTGCCCGGAGTTTGTTGCCCACAGCAGGCTGCGCGGCTCATAGACGCGCATCAGGTACGAAGCCCACACCGCGGTGTTGCCGCCGTCCACACAGATGATCGCCTCGCGGGGGAAGGCGTTGCGAACCTCCTTGACCACGCGCAGGGGGTGCATGGGCGCCGCATCCGACAGGGCCAACGAATCCCACTGCGAGAGCCAGGCTTCCTGGGCCAGCTTGTATTCGCCCAGCTTGGCGTGAGGTGCGCGCACCGGCCCGGCCGCGCGAACCCCGTCGAGCAACTGTCCCAGCGCCGTCCTGGCATCGGCCACCGCCCCGATCGTCACCGGCTTGTTCAGCCCGATCGAGTTGGGGTCGGCGTCGATGTGGATGATCTTCTGGGTCCCGCGCGCGCCCCACAAGGGCTCGCGGCCGAAAAAGCACAGCTCGCCAATACGAGTGCCCACGATCAGGACCACGTCCGAGTCGTTTTGCGCCGCCATCGCGCCGTAGCTCATCGCTATCAGCGCCTGCGGGTGATCCTCCGGGATCACGCCCTTGGCGCCCACCGTGTTGGTGATGGCCGCGCCGAGGTACTCGCCAAGCGCCCGGGCTTCGTCCCAGCCTCCGGAGCGAAGCACGCCCTTGCCCAGGTAGAGCAAGGGGCGCTCGGCCTCGAGCAGGACGCGCGAGATCTCCTCCACGTCCGAAGGTGACAGTGCCAGACCCCGGGTCGCCCTGCCCTCATGCGGATCCCAGATCGCGCTCGGATCCTCCTCGATCTCCTTGAACAGCACGTCGGCCGGCAGGTCGATGTGCACCGGCCCGGGCCGCCCGGACACCGCGGCACGCATCGCCGCGCGCACCAATTCGGGAATGCGGCTCGTGTGGTAGGCGCAGGCGCTGAACTTCGTTATGCCGCCGAACATCGCGAGCTGATTGCACTCCTGCTGCGAACCGTGATGGGGGTAGATGCGGAACGACTGGTTCTGCGCCGTCAGTACCAGGATCGGGCTGGAGTCCGCCTGCGCGGCGACAACCCCCGGAACCAGGTCGGTGGCTCCTGGTCCCGCCGTGCCCAGGCACACGCCGACGCCACCGGTCAGTCGCGACCAGGCGTCGGCCATGTGAGCGGCAGCCTGCTCGTGACGGGTCAAGACGAAGTCGATCTCGACTCCGGCGGCGCGCCGGCGGTAGATGGAGTCCAGGAATCCCACCGGCTGCGCTCCCGGGATCCCGAAGACCTTCGTCACCCCTTCGCGAATCAGGCACTCGACCAAGAGGTCAGAACCGTGCATGGCGCCTCCCCGGATGACGACCCGCAAGCCCCAAGTGTGTGGCAAGGGTAGCAGCGGGTTTGTGGGGTCCGCAATCGTCCCCTTCGCGCTCTCCAGTCACCTTTCGATCTCCGCTCGGTATCGGTCGACAATCGAGAGCCAGAAGCCCAGGAAGTTGTCGCAGACCCGATACACTCGTCGGCGACTCCGGCGAGGATCGTCCGTCACAGGTACCATCCGCTCCACCACTCGTAGCTCGACCAGACGATCCAGCGCCCGAGCCGGCTCAGACCGCACGGCATCTGACACGGGAGGTAACTTACAGGCGCGGGAAGTTACCGGTTCCGCGCCGATGCCCAGGCGAAGACAGCTGCCTGCCCCAGGGCTGCCGAAGTGCCGGCGCCTTCGGCCTCGGCTAGAACCGCAAGGTCATCCGTGTAGGCCTCCAGCCCTAGACATACTGATGTCCCCGCTATATGCTTTGATGCATGAGGACGACCATTCGCATGGATGACGATCTCTTGACGCGAGCGAAGGAGACGGCGGCACGCACCGGTCGTACCCTGACACGAGTCTTGGAGGACGCTCTTCGTGAGGCGCTGGCGCGTGGCTCGGGAGCTCCTTCGCCGGAGCGGCGCGCTTCTCTGCCCACCTTCAACGGCCGGGGCCTCCTTCCGGGGGTCGACCTGGACCATACCGCGGCTCTCGTGGAGCTGATGGACCAGAATGCTGCTCCCTGACGTCAACATCCTCGTGTACTCCTACCGGCGAGACGCGCCGGACCACGGTCTGTACCACCGGTGGATGGAAGACACGATCAACTCAGAAGCCGCCTATGGCATCTCCGACCTGGTCCTGAGCGGGTTCCTCCGGGTGGTCACCCATCCCAGAGTGTTCACACCCCCCAGCCCTCTCCGACATGCGCTCGGCTTCGTGGAAGCGCTACGAGGCCAGCCCAATGCGGTCTCCGTCGCGCCGGGACCTCGGCACTGGGCCATCTTCACCGACCTATGCCGGCGTGCCGGCGCGAAGGGCAACCTCGTACCCGACGCATACCTGGCTGCTCTGGCCATCGAGTCCGGGAGTGAGTGGATCACCACGGACCGCGACTACGCACGCTTTCCGGGGCTAAGGTGGCGCCACCCGCTCGGGACCCCTCCTTGACACGGTGCCGGTCAGGGGGTCTGGGAGTGACCCGCTCCCACCGCCCCAGCGCCCACGTGTGTGGTAGCGGCACGTGCCCGGGGCCGGGCGTCCGCTATCGCCACACAGATCGTCCGCCCCCTGGAGATTCGAGTCTATGCCCCCTTCTCCCAACCCGGCCACAAGCTGGCCAGACGTGACGTCGAGACTGCCCGCGCACGCCCCCGCCCCTAATACCCCGGACCCACGGCCACCGTATGCTTGCCCGCGAGCACACGACGGCTAGACTACGGATATCACCCCAGGCGCTTCGGTGGCTGGGTGCGAGGCCCGCTTCGGCGGGCCTCTGCGTTTCCTTCCGATGCCTGTACCGTCACACGCACTCGCTCCCATTCGTCATCGCAAGCGCTTGCTGCTCCAGATCTCCCGCAGCAACACCACGTAGACGGGCACCGCGATGCCAAAAGCGCAGAACCCCAGCGCACGATAAGTGTCGTTCTCCACGGCAAAGGGGCTAGGCACGGTGGCAGCGACAAGGATCAGGATGAGGCTCAACGCGACGGTCAACGCGAACTTCGCCGCGAAGCCGAGCCGCACCTCGTCCCCACCGAGCCACCGGCGTGCTCGCTCCAGTTCAGTGTCTTCCCGAGTCGCACCGTTGGCCGGAGGCCCGTCGCCTTCCTGCTCCCCGCTGTCGTCCGGCCTCGGGTGAGAGCACAGGCTGCACTGATCGAGATCGACAGTGTTCCAAGCCCCGCACTCCGTGCAGTGCCAAGCTTCCACCTACTTCAGCACCTTTCACATCGCCACAGCGACGTCCGTAACGGGGTGGATTGCAGGGCTACTTCGTCCACCAGATGAGCCAGTGGCCTCGACGGTTCAGGAGTATGAGATGCCCCGTGAGTGACGCGGACACTTCGTGCTCACACCCCTTGGGTTCCGTCCAGCACACCTCTACCCGCCACGAGAGGTCCACGGTGCGCGGACCGCAGTTCGCCACAAGTGGGTCCGCGTAGTTCGAATGCACTGCCGGCCCTGATCTGACATCTTGGGGCTGGAGTCGGTACGCGCTTTGAGGGCTCGGCGGTGTGGGCGACGAGCTTCGGGAGTACGACCAGACCGACTTCACTTGGTCCCACCAGGCGCGGTCGCTGTTGCGCAGGTCCGTGAGCTCGTCGAGCGTCCCAAGGGTCCACAGGATCGGGAGGATCTCCTCCGTGGCCTGGGAACCCGGCTCCTGCACTCCATCGAGACTCGGGCAGTTGATGTACGGCCCGCCGTCCGGCTTCGCCGTTAGCCTTGGGGCCGGGTAGATAGACTCGGGGAAGTCCGAATTCGTTGTTCGACTCCCCGTCGGGGCAGAACTCTTACCACAGCCGGCTGCCACCACGGTCAACGCGGCCAGCAGCGCGACCGGTCTTCGTGACCTCCGAGCCGCGGGCTCGGCTAGGCCCAAGACCCTGCTCACAGACTCCGCCCCCGTCTGGACCCGCCTGTCCCCGGGACCGTCACACCTCCCGGAACTCCACGCTCGCCGCGCGTAATGACTGCACGTGCCCGGGGAGGGACTCGAACCCTCATGCCCTTACGGACATTCGCTTTTGAGGCGAACGCGTCTGCCATTCCGCCACCCGGGCCGAGGCAAGTATAGCGAGACGGCGACTGACTCCGCCGCGACCCGGCCGCAGTCCACCGTTCCGCTCCGCTCGCTACCCCAGTGCGGCCGCCGCGCTGGCGCCCAGGATCTTCAGCCCCTCCTCAAGGAGAGCAAGGTCGATGTTCAGAGGCACGAAGAAGCGGAGCACGTTGCCGTACAGGCCGCATGACACGATCACCAACCCGCGGCTTGCGGCCTCGTCCACCATGCGCCGCGCCAGCTCGGGAGCCGGTTCCCTGGTCTCCCTATCACGCACCAGTTCCATGGCCAGCATGGCGCCCAACCCTCGCACGTCACCGATCGCCGGGTGTATCGCCGCCAATGCCTCCAACCGGTTGCGCAGCGCGCAACCGACATCCTCCACCCGAGCGACGAGCCCTTCCTCCTCCATGACATCAAGGGTCGCCAGCGCCGCCGCGCACGCCACGGGATTGCCCACGTAGGTCCCGCCGATCGTGCCGGGCGCGGGTGTGTCCATGATCTCGGCGCGCCCGATCACCCCCGAAAGAGGCAACCCGGCGGCAATGGCCTTGCCAACCAGCAAGAGATCGGGTTGCACCCCGAAGTGCTCGCACGCGAAGAAGCGCCCGGTACGCCCGAAGCCGCACTGAATCTCATCGGCGATCAGAAGGATCCCGTGCTCCCGGCAGCGGGAAGCCAGGCCCGGCAGGAAGTCATCCGGCGGCACGATGAAGCCGCCCTCCCCCTGCACCGGCTCCACGATCACCGCCGCCACCGAAGCGGGATCGACCGTGCTCACGAACGCATGCTCCAGCGCCGTCAGGCAACTCTCCGATGCGCGAGCCGCATCCCCCATCCGATACGCATTTGGAAACGGGATCCGGTAGACCTCGGGCGCGAACGGTCCGTAGCCGGCCTTGAAGGGGCGCACCCGGCTCGTCAGTGTCATGCCGAGCAGCGTGCGACCGTGGAAGGCTCCTTCGAAGCACAGCACCGCCGGGCGCCCGGTGAAAGCGCGGGCGAACTTGACCGAGTTTTCGACCGCCTCCACACCGGCGTTGAAGAAGGCGACCTTGCCCTCGGAGCCAAGAGGCGCAAGACGCAGCAGCCGCTCGGCAAGCGCGACGTACACTTCATAGCCCACCACGGAGAAATCGGTGTGCGTGAACTTGGCCGCCTGCCCGGAGATCGCGGCGGTCACTCTCGGATGGGCGTGCCCCAAAGGCAAGCAGCCCAAACCACCGCTGAAATCGATGAACTGCCTTCCGTCGCCGGCAACGATCGTGGCGCCCTCTCCCAGGCTAATCGGCAACTCGAAGTGCGGCAGCACCGCGCGCGCGACGGCCCCCCGCGCCCTCTCGATGAATCTCTTCTCCAACGTAGTGCCCATCCCTCCGGCCGGCTCAGCCGATCGACCCGGGCCTCGGCCCCTCTGCCGCGGAACTCCCGGCTGTGATCGGTACCGCCCAACGCCATCATAGGGTGCGGCCTGCCGCTGAACACGCACCTGCCCGCGAAGACCGACCTTCCCCAATCGGACAATACGGACGTACCATTGGTGGGCTGGCCGGTGATCACCACTGCGATGTCGGCACGGGACTCCAACCGAGGAGGGAACATGAAGGGAAGCAAGAAGGTCATCGACGGACTGAACGAAGCCCTCGTTGAGGAACTGACCGCGATCAACCAGTACATGGTTCACGCGGAGATGTGCGAGGACTGGGGCTATGGGGCCCTCCACGGCGTGATCCACAAGCGCGCGATCGACGAGATGAAGCACGCCGAGAAACTGATCGGACGCATCATCTTCCTCGAAGGCACCCCCATCGTGAGCAAGCTGTCGAAGATGCACATCGGCGCGGCCGTCAAGACACAGATCGCGAACGACCTGATGGCCGAGCAAGGCGCCGTCGCCCTCTACAACAAACTCATCGCCCTCGCCACCGCAGAGAAGGACAAGGGGACCGAGGACTTGCTAAGCGCCATCCTGCGCGACGAGGAGGCACACCTAGACACCATCGAGACCCAGACCGACCAGATCGCACAGATGGGGCTTGAGAACTTCCTCAACAACCAGGTCGGCTAGACAAACTCGAATCCTCGCATTGCCGGCGCCGGGATCATCCGGCGCCGGTGTTGTTTTCTGTTCGGCCCCCAAGCGCCGGGGTCTCGCCCGGCACCGGGCTTTCCTTCCCTGTCTGGTCGGCGCGTCCCTCAACTCGAGGTCCTCAGGACGAGCGACGTCTTCGGGACGGCCGAGTTTCCTAGGACGGCCGGGCGGTCGAGGCGACACCCGCGGCGAGACGGCGCACGAGTTCCCCCACAGCCTTCACAGACTCCGCCGGAGAGATCGCGTCCAGCATTGCATCCACCAACGCCGAGCCCACGATCACGCCGTCCGCAACGCGGGCAACCTCCGCAGCTTGAAGCGCGTTGGATACCCCGATTCCAACTGCCAGCGGCAGGTCGGTGACGGCACGAACCCGGGCGACCATCTCCTCGACCCCGCCGGCCAGCGCGTCACGAACGCCGGTCACCCCAAGACGCGAAGCGCAGTAGATGAACCCCCTCGAGATTACCCCGATGGCGCGCAGCCTCTCGTCCGTGGAGGTGGGGGCGGCCAGGAACACCGTTGCCAGACCCTGCGCGCCGGCCGCTTCCCTCCACGGCCCCGCTTCCTCCGGCGGCAGATCCGGCAGGATCACCCCCGCCGCCCCGGCGCCGGCCGCTTCCCGCGCGAAACGCTCCAGGCCGTGGCGGTACACAAGCGGGTAGTAGGTCATGAACACATAAGGCGTTCCCGACCGTCGCCCGACGGCTCTGCCCAACTCGATGGCCCCCGCCACGCTCATCCCCTGATCCAGAGCCATCTGTCCCGCCCGTTGGATGGCCGGCCCGTCCATCACGGGGTCCGAATACGGGATCCCGATCTCCAGCACATCCGCCCCGCTCCGGGCCGCCGCTACCAGTGCGTCTTCCGAACTCGCACGGTCGGGGAACCCGGCAGGCAGGTAGCACAGCAACGCCGCTCGACCGAGAGAGCGCGCTCGCGCGAACGCGGCCTCCAGTCTCGAAGCCAGCTTCTCAGTCACCGTTGACTCCTTCGCCCGACGCGCATGGGCTCGTACTGCTCAGAACGCGCCCTTCCTTGGAGCGGGGGTGCTATGCGGCCCCTTCTGTCGCTGCCCGACCCTGCATCCCTTGTCACGGAAGACCGCCGGAGAGCGCAGCCACCGTCTCCACGTCCTTGTCACCCCGGCCGGACACATTGACGACGACCACCTGCTCGCGCGAGAAGCGCCCCGCAGCCTCACGAACGACCCACGCCACCGCGTGCGCGCTCTCAAGCGCCGGCACGATCCCCTCCGTTTCGGCCAGCAAGTGAAACGCCGCCAGCGCTTCCTCGTCGCTCGCTCGCTCGTAGGTCGCGAGCCCCTGGTCTTTCAACCATGCGTGCTCCGGACCCACACCCGGGTAGTCCAAGCCCGCCGAGACCGAATGTGTCGACTGCACCTGGCCGTCGGCATCCTGAAGAACGTAGGACAGCGTCCCATGAAGCACGCCCGGACTTCCCGCCCCCAGCGACGCGCCGTGCTCGCCGATCCCTTCTCCCCGGCCCCCGGCTTCGACTCCGACGAGCAGCGGGCCTCTGCCCACGAAAGCATGGAAGATCCCCATCGCATTGGACCCCCCGCCCACGCAGGCCACGATGGCGTCGGGCAATCGCCCTTCCTCGCGCATGATCTGCTCGCGGACCTCATAGCCGATCACCGACTGGAACCTGCGCACCATCAACGGAAACGGATGGGGACCCACCACGGAGCCAAGCGCGTAGTGGGTGGTCCGCACGTTGGTGACCCAGTCGCGCATCGCCTCGTTGATCGCGTCCTTCAGAGTGCGCGAGCCGATCGCAACGCTCTCGACCTCCGCTCCCAGCAACCGCATGCGATAGACGTTGAGGGCCTGCCGGCGCGTGTCCTCCTCGCCCATGTAGACCCTGCATTCCAGCCCGAGCAGCGCGGCCACCGTCGCCGTCGCAACACCGTGCTGCCCCGCCCCCGTCTCGGCGACCAGGCGAGGCTTACCCATCCGCTTGGCCAGCAGCCCCTGCCCCAGGCAGTTGTTGATCTTGTGGCTGCCGGTGTGCGCCAGGTCCTCGCGCTTCAAGTAGATGCGCGGACCCCCAAGTCGCTCGCTCAGCCGGCGGGCGAAGTGCAACGGCGTCGGCCGGCCCGCGTAGTTGCGAAGCAGGGTCTCGAGCTCACTCCGGAACTCCCGGTCGCTCCAAGCCTTAGCGAACTCACTCGCCAGCTCATCGAGCGCGGCCATGAGGGCTTCCGGCACGAAACGGCCCCCATACGAGCCGAAGTGCCCCGAAGCATCCGGAACGGCGGGGATCCCGTCCTCCCCGAGCAGGATCTTGGTGGGTCTACCTGCCATGTTCGACCTCCTTGCGGCTGTTGCTGGTCTGATGCCGGCCTTCCTCGACCAGGCAGCCATACCGCCACTAGCACCGATCCTGCCTTGCGCTATCCCTCGACCGTCACGCGACCTCGCGGCCGAGCAACTCCGCGACCTTGGCGGCAGGATCCGCTGCTCGCACCAGGCTCTCCCCCACCAGAACCGCGTCCACTCCGACGGATTCCAGCGCCTGGACATCCTCGCGCGAACGTACCCCGCTCTCCGCGACCACCACCCGGCCGGCCGGAATGAGCTGGCGCAACCGAGCCATCCTACCCATGTCCACGGACAGGCTGCTCAGATCTCTCGCGTTGACGCCGATCACGCGGGCCCCCGCCATGACCGCGCGGCGGACCTCCTCCTCTTCGTGGGTCTCCACCAGCGCGGCCATCCCGGCGAGCTCCACTACGTCCATCATCTCCACGAGCCTCGACTGGTCCAGCGCCGCGACGATCAGAAGCACCGCGTCCGCACGTGCCGCGCGCGCCTCCCACACCTGATATGGGTCGATGATGAAATCCTTGCGCAGCAAGGGCAGCGGGCAAGCTCGCCTCGCAGCCAGAAGATCCTCGACGCTTCCCGCGAAGTGCGGCCCCTCGGTCAGCACCGACACGGCCGCCGCCCCGCCACGGTAGTAGGCCTCCGCCTGTGCCCCCGCATCCAGCCCCGGCGCGATCGGCCCCGCAGACGGCGAAGCCCTCTTGATCTCCGCGATCAGGGCCACCTCGGGACCACTGAGCGCTCCCCGGAAGTCCAGAGCCGGCGGCTGGGCCGCCGCGTCCCGGCGCACCTGCTCGAGCGGCATCTGGGCGATGCGCGCCGCAACGGTCGCGCGGGTTGACGCAAGCGCGTCGGATAGAAAGGACACTGGCACCCCGAGAGAGAAAGGCACAGCTTGGAGTGGCGGTGATTGTACGGCACCCTTGCTCTCTGGGAAACCGGGCGCATGCGGGAAGCTCTTGCACAAGATCCCTCCACGGCCCACGGGAAGCAGGCGCGCCCGCGGATGGCCGCCGCGCCCCAAGACCTCTTGCGCGAAATGTGCCGGGGCGAGGCAGGAACCGCGGGGCCCTCGTCGAACCCTGAACGTACTTGCCTGCGTGGCGCGGCACGGGGGGACTGAACCCAAGCAAGGGGCCAGACCGCCGGCCACATCTCTTGGACATTGGATACAGGAGGCTGTCATGTCTCGACGCACGATGTCTTGCCTGCTCGGGTTCATCCTGGCGCTGGGGTCGCTTCCGCTTCTCGGCGGTCCCGCCGGGGCCACACGAATCGCTCGACTTGACGACTTGCTGGCGACCAGGCTGCGTGCGGCTTCGGCGAGTCAGGAAATCGGGCTGTTCGTCCATGCGACCGACATCGGCAAGGCCAAGCGGGCCGTCGCCTCCGCGGGCATGAAGCTTGCGCGTACCTGGAACCGGATCGGCGTCGCCGTCGCCTCCGGTACCCCCGCTCAGATCCGCAAGATCTCCGCCCTTGAAGGAGTCACCTACCTCGAGGCCGACCAGCCCATCACCTTCTTCACGGACACGTCCCATAACGCCACTCGCGGGAACGATGCGATCCAGAACCTGGAGGGGGCCGACGGTCAACCGCTGGACGGCCGAGGAGTCAGCGTGGCGGTCATCGACTCCGGCGTCGATGGGACCCACCCCGACTTCCAGGACCGTGTGATCAAGAACCTCAAGTACGCCTGCCAGCCCGCCGCCTCCAACCCCGCCACGGGCTACTGCTTCGGCGGTTCCAACCACCTCGGGACGGCAACGGGCGCACCCGTGGAGGAATACGGGTGGGTGGACATCACCGACATCACCAACGACACCGATACACCTTCGGCCGGGGGACACGGCACCCACGTCGCCGGCATCATCGCCGGAAACGGCACCGTCAACGGCCGCCCCTATCACGGCGCGGCACCCGGGGCCTCGATCGTCGGCCTGTCCGTCGGAGGCACGCTACTCGTGTCCGCCGGGGGTGACGGCCTGTATTGGGTACTCGAGAACCACGACAAGGTGAATCCACCAATCCGCGTCATCAACAACTCGTGGGGGCCGCTCGGTGGCACCTACGACCCGGAGGACGCGCTGATGAAGATGTCGGACGCGCTCGTCGAGGGAGGCGTGGCGATCGCCTGGGCGGCAGGCAACTCGGGAGGCGACGGAACGTCCTCCACAACCACCATGTACGCGCAGAACCCCACACCGGGCGTCGTGATGGTGGCGAACTTCTCCGACGCCAACACCGGAACGCGTGACGGCACGATCGACTCGTCGTCTTCTCGCGGTGCCACCTCTGACCGCTCCACCTGGCCGGACGTTTCCGCTCCCGGCACCGCCATCATGTCGACATGCAGACCGACACTGGCGGTTTGCTACGGGGGTGGCGAAGGGCCCGACCTCGACAACCCCGACCTGTACGCAAGCCTCTCCGGAACTTCCATGGCAGCGCCCCACGTGGCCGGGATCATGGCCCAGCTCTACCAGGCGGACCCGGAGATCACCCCCCGCGATATCGAGGAAACACTGGAGGACACCGCCTATCGCTTCGAGTTCGGCGCCCACTACAACCCGGATCCGCGCAACGCCGACGACTACTCATCCTTTGACAAGGGTCATGGCCTGGTAGATGTGGTCGCGGCCGTCGAGGCCATCCCGGCCGTCAAGAACGGTGGGTCGGTGGGCCGCGAGCCTACCGTCGCTCCCCCGACCTCCGCCGTCAAGATCACGCGGCCCGCAGCCGGGACGGACCCGACGGGGACGACCTCCATCACTGGGACGGCTGTGGCCGGCAAGCCCTGGCCGACCCACACTCTGCCTCCCGAGGCGACCACCTACTTCCTCCACAACACCGGCGGTGCCTGCGCCGAAGGGAACCACTTCATGACCACCGAGGATTCCCCAGGCGATCAGGACGGTTGTGGTTGGCTCGCAGTGTCCTGGGCCGATTATTGGGTCGGCGTGCTCGGCACGGGAACAGAGACCTACCCGGCCGTTCCACCCCCAACCGGCGCGATCCTCAAGACCCAGACCGCTCTGGCCACGCTCTACATGACAACTGAAGCCGCCGGCTACTACGAGTTCGACGTTTCTCTTCTCGACGGGAGCACGCCGGTGGCAACGGCCGCAGGGTCGGCAATAGTGGAGGCCGTCAGTGCCACCTACACCCCCGTGGAGGTCGAGATCCCCGTCCCGGCGGACGTCCAACTGTCTGAGGGACTCAGCCTGAGGGTCGCGATGGCTGTGGGAAGCGGGAACTGGTACTGGGGTTATGAAGGTGACCACGCTTCGAGACTGCAGGTGACGCTGGCGCGAACGGAACCGGCAGCCGCCTCGGTTTCCCTACGGGTCATTGGAGATGGCTTCGACTCCGGCCCCATCTCCGCGACCAGCACGGACGCGTTTGCGACCTGGGAAGCACCTTTCGACTTCGCCTCCCTTCCCGCCGGTCCCTATACCGTATCCGCTGGACTTCTGGCCGAGGCGACCGTGGTGGCGACCGACGAGGTGACGGTCACAGTCCCGCCCACGCAGGTGAGCAAGACCGACACGGTCCTATCGCTGGCCCGCAGCGATACAAAAGGCAAGGAGAAGTTCACCTTCTACACCGCCACCCTTGCTGAGGTAGCCGGGAGACAAATCGCCGGCCGAGCCGTCGACTTCGCGGTCGACGGCCAACCGGTCGGGACCGCCGTCACCGGCCAGGACGGGACGGCCACGATCAAGCTTCCACCGCAGCCCAAGGACGCGGTGGCCGTCGTCACCTTCGCCGGCGACGGCGTCTACAACGGCTCTTCCGCCACCCACGACGGGAAGGCCACCGGGAGAGCCAGCAGTGCCGGGCTGGTCAGATACCTTGTGCCGCCCACAGCACTCGGCCTCGGCCTCCTCCTGCTCATGCCATTTCTCCCTCGCCGCGTGCGCCGCACCCGCCGAGTGACCTCCTGGTGACTCGAAGGGGTGGGTACAAGGCTGGGTGGTGCCTGGACTCATGAGATGTGTTCGCTGATCACCACGGCGTTGCGCAAGGAAGACGGTTGCCTTCGCATTCAGTCCGAATCGGTTCGGCTAGGGGGGTCACGCGGATGACATCGAGACGCGCTGTGTCGGCACTCGCCGCCATGCTGGTTGCGAGCTTGGGGGCGGCGGCTTCGGCCGAGGGACGCTCTTGCAGGTTTGGGGTATGCCGCCGAGGGACGCGCTCAGGGGGGAAGAACATGAGACGGATGTACGCTTCGACCGCGTTGGCGGGACTCGCAGTGCTGGCTCTCGCCACCGTCGGGTTGCCGGCTCTCACAGCCTCCGGCGCCCCGGCCACCGTGCGCGCCGGTGTCGGTGTCGTGGATGCCACTTTCCACGTCGGAGTATCCGCGGGCCAGTACGCCAGCGCGCGCTATGGTTTCGAGGAAGGCAACCCGCGCCCGGAGGAGTTCCTGACCGGCGAGTTCGACCCGAACCTTCAGCAGACCAAGCGCAGCCCCAGCTATGGCGTGCAATCGCGGTTGTCCATCCGCGCGATCGTCGTCGAGGGCACGGACGGCACCCGCATCGCCCTGGTGAAGAACGACAACTACCTCGCCCAGGACATGCTGCTGCGCCGCACGGGCCAGCTTCTGGCCTCGGGCAACTCGGGCGTCACCACGGACCGGATCCTCATGGCAGCCGCCCATAACCACTCGGCCCCCTACTA
>JBBAAN010000049.1:0-16222 GCA_041658225.1 Actinomycetota bacterium | reverse complement strand
TGGCCGTGTTGCTCGTCGCTTGCGTACTGTCCAGTACGCGGCGCTCCTCGCGGCCTTGCCCTCGGGGCGCGGTGACGTTCTCGGTGGTGGCCGTACTTGCGGGGGCGAGCACTTGGATCGATAGCACCCGGTGAGGGGATGCCGGAAACCCGAGGGCGACCGGCCGGCGCGGCGCGGCGAGTGGAGGTGGGAGCACGCAACGGCGCAGCGAAGCGGACGGGGCGGGCCGCACTGAGCGGCGAGGCGGGCGAAACGGGACCGGCTCTTCCCTGATGCGCTTGAACCTGCTGCGCCTGTAGCATGACCTTCCATCGACCGACGGATGTCGAAATGAGGGTGTCCAATCATGGCGGAGACGAACTGCGAAGGCGTCCTTGCCGGTGCCCGCCTGTGCGCGCTTTCATGTCGTCTATCAAGTGTGCCCCTGGGAGCCTGGCAGGTATTGCGCCGCAAGACGGAAGCGTCCCTGCCGATGGAGATGCCCGTGGCCGAGCAAGAGGGCCCGGGCGTGGTCCGGCTTCGGCTTCGCTCTCCGGCGGTCAACTTCAACCACCTGGAGCTGACCCTGACGGCACGACCGGGTGAGCGCTTCGTGGGCTTTGGTGAGCGCTTCAACGCCGTCGACCAGCGCGGCAACACCCTCGACGTCTGGACCAGGGAAGGCCCGATCTCGTTCGGTGAGAAGGCCTCGAGCTTCCTGGCCAAGTTCGGTGCGAAGCTGCCGTTCCCCTCGCCCACCGCCACCTACAAGCCCTTGCCCTGGTACATCTCCTCCCGGAACTACGGCCTGCTGATCGACACCAGCGCTCCGGTCTTCTACGACGTGTGCGCCTCCGACGCCCGACGCATCGTCTGCCAAGTGGCCGCGCCCAAGGTCGACGTGCTCGTCATCACCGGCGATGGCCCCGCGCAGATCCTCGAGCGCATGACCGCCATCGTGGGGCGCACTCCGGGACTGCCCGACTGGGGTTTGGGGCCCTGGAACGACGCCGTGGGCGGGGAGGGCGAGGTGCGCCGGGTAGCGCGCACCATGCGGGAGCAGGGCATCCCGTCATCGGCCATCTGGTATGAGGATTGGGGTGGCGGACGGTGGGTCGGTTCGGCTCTCGGCCGCAAGGCGCCCTATGTCATCTTCCCGGTGCCTCGGGTGGTCGACCGCAAGCTGTATCCGAATGTCGAATCGCTCAACGATGAGCTCCATGAGATGGGCATCAAGGCGCTTGCCTACTTCATGCCCTACATCCCGCGGAAGGGGCCGGACTTCGATGAGGCCCTGGCCAAGGGCTACCTCGTCACGAAACCCGACGGCAAACCCCACCTCCTTCACATCTACCACGATGCGGAGGGCCACCTGGACTTGACCAACCCGGGGGCGCGAGCCTGGTATCGGGCCTACATGGACAGGGCAATCGACCTTGGATTCGACGGGTGGATGCACGACTTCGGCGAGTACCTGCCGTTGAACTGCAAGGGCTTCAACGGCGAAACCGGTCGCACGCTGCACAACCGTTTCCCGCTGCTTTGGGCTGAGCTTGCCCGGGAGACCCTCGAGGCCCGCAAGCCCGATGGCGACTTCGTCTTCTTCTCCCGCTCCTGCGGCTTGCGCCAGCAGTCGGTCTCCCCGGTGTTCTGGTGCGGGGATTCCGACACCGACATGGGCGCCTGGGACGGATTGCCGACCAACACCCGGGCACTGATCAGCGCGGGGTTGTCGGGCATCTCGGTCTGGGCCACCGACGTGGGCGGCTACATGTCGTTCTTCACCGACCGCGACCACGAGACGTTTGCGCGCTGGGCGGAGTTCGCGGCTCTGACCCCGGTCATGCGCACCCACCACGGCACGCACCCGCGCCGCGCGGTGCAGCCAACCTCGGACTCGGAAGCTCTGGCCCAGTACGCGAGGTGTGCCAAGCTGCATACGGCGTTGTTTCCAACCTTCCGCGCGTTGGTCGAGGAGGCCAAGGCGAGCGGTCTTCCCGTCTGCCGGGGTCTCATGCTGCACCATCCCGACGACGAGGAGGCCTGGGACGTCGAGGATGAGTTCCTCGTGGGTCGCGATCTCCTCGTGGCGCCGGTGCTGGAGCGTGGTGCGAGAAGCCGGCAGGTCTACCTGCCCTCCGGCGCGGATTGGGTGGATCTGTGGAGTGGCAAACGCCACCCGGGTGGCTACCGGGTGACGGTCAAGGCCCCCATCGGCGTGATCCCGCTGTTCCTGAGAGCCGACGGCTCACTGGTCACCTTCGACACCCGCGTCGACACCCTTGTGCGCCGCAATGACAAGACGGCCGAGGGATTGAAGACCCTCGACGACGCCGAGCGCAGTCTGGCGATCACGCTCGGCCCCGACTTCGCCGGCTCGCTTCGTCTCTACGACGGCACGGTGGTCAAGGTGGGCAAGAAGGGCGAAGCGTCCGGAAAGCGGGTCAAGCCCGCCGATCACGAGCTACTGCCGTCCGAGCTGGTGGCAAGCTGGCGGGTGTTGGGCGCGGCCCAGGGCAAGAAGGTCGCCGTTTCGGCCGAGGGTGCCGCGGTCGAGATCTCAGGTGCGATCGCCAGACGGGTGACCGTCTACCGCGTGGGCTAGGCAATTGGAGCTTCTGCGCATTCGCGACTTTCGCCTGATACTGGCGGCCTTCGCGCTGTCTTCGGTGGGCGATCTGCTGGCCATGATGGCGCTGACGCTGCGAGTGCACGACACGACGCACTCGGGGATGGCCGTGGCGGCACTCATGGTGGCCGGAATGGTGCCCCTGGTGCTGCTTGCCCCGCTCGCGGGGCTCGTGGTGGACCGCTTCGAGACGGTGAAGGTCCTCGTGGGCGCCGCGGCGTTCCAGGCCGCGGTGGCCGTTGGGTTGGCTTTCGCCAACGGCTTGCCGGCGATAGTCGTCCTGGTTTTCGCCCTGGGGGCCGGATGGGCCCTCGAGGGCCCGGCCATTTTCGCGCTGCTGCCGAGAGTCACCGGCGAGGGGCGCATGACCGAGGGCAATGCCTACCTGGAGACGGCCCGCTCGGCAGGGGCGGCGCTGGGCCCTCTGCTGGGCGGCGGCCTGGTCGCCGGGTTGGGCACGAAGATCGCACTGCTGGGTGATGCGGGGACCTTCGTGGTTCTCGCCGCGGCCGCGCTGGCGCTCAAGGTGCGCCGGCCACCCGAATCTGGGGGATCTCACCGGGTGGGCGAGCCGGCCCGTGAGCAGGCGCGTGAAGGGATGCGCTTCATCTTGCGCCACCGGCTTCTTCTGCTCGTGGCGGTCGTGGTCTCGGCGATGGTGCTATTTGCCGCGATCCAGAATGTGGCCGAGGTCTTCTTCGTCAAGGACGTCATGCACGGAGGAGACGCCGGGTACGGCGGGCTGATGGGGACCTGGATGGTGGGCATGCTGATCGGCAACACGCTGATCGCCGGTCGCATCACGACCTCGAAGCTTGCCCGAGCGGTTCTTGTCGCCCCGGTCATCGGGGGACTGGTGATCGTGGTGCTCGCCTGGCTGCCCAGCATGCCGCTCGCGGTGGTGATCTTCATCATTGGGGGAGCCGCCAACGGTGTGGAGAATGTCGCCGGACGCAGCATGATCCACCACACCACCCCTGATCGTCTGCGCGGCCGGGTGTTCTCGGCCACCTTCGGGCTGATCAACGCGGCTTCGCTTGCGGCGATGGGCCTGGGCGGGGTGCTCGTCGCCCTGGTTGGGCCCAGATCATCGATGCTGCTCTCGGGAGTGGGCGCCACCGCTGTCGCGATAGCCGGGTTGGGGCTCTACTTCCGCATCCCAGCGCGAGAGCGTGCGGTTGGTGAGTTGCCGGGGGACTAGGGCTGGTGCAGTGCGACCGAATGTGGGGGGACTTCGGACGCACTGCACTGGGCTCGGCTTGCCCGATCGGTCCGTGTCGCCTGATCACCGAGGGCGCGGTCATCCCGGGTCCGGTGATCGCCGTCAGAGGCCGGTCTGCTACTCCTTGCCCCCGTGTGAAGGGGAACCGGCACCGGCCAGCATCGCGATGCCGAAGGCGATCAGCAGCAGCGGCCACAGGTAGCGGGCGCGAAGCGAGAGAACCGACAGTTCATCCAGCAGGAACATCGTCCCGGCCAGCACGAAGAAGATCCCGGCCGCCAGCGATCCGCGATCCAGCCCGCCCTCTCTCATCGGCGCACCTCCACGGATCCCATCCCGACCGAGACCTCGAGCCGGAGCCGAGACTCGGCGCCGGTGTAGTAGTCGGCGGCGGTGAAGCGATCCTCCGCGCCTATCCCGGATCGCTTGCGCCCCAACAGCTCCACGTTTCCGATGCCGGCATGTCCCTCAACTCTCACGGCCGCGCCCATGGGCAGGTAGACCACGAGCGTGCCCATGCCGACGCTGGCCTTCAGACTCGTGGTGCCGGGAGGAAGCGAAAGCTCGCGAAGGTCCACCGTGAGCGTGCCGAATGCCAGCCGGTAGGAGGGCTGTAACTCCTCGAGAGTGGCGGGCCGGTCGGTGCGCTCTCCGGAGCCGCCTTCCATCGAGACGTGCCCACCCGCGGTGATGGCGAGAACGATCGTGATGATGACGCCGATCACGACGAGCCCGCCGTGATGGCGACGGCGCGAGCTTGCGATCAGCGCCGCGCCGATGGCGATCAGCGCCGCGGGTAGCACGGCGTGCCAGGGCACTTCCACCCCGAGCGAAGAGAACAGCCAGAGCAGGCCCGCCAGGAGCAGGAGCACTCCGAAGCCGATGCCACCGCGAGCTTTGGGATGAGGTGGCCAAGGCGGCCCCGGAGCGGGCGGTCCTTGGGGGCCCTGGACGTGGGGAGGGAGGTCGCTTTCCGGGGTGACGCTCATCCGCGCACCGCCCGCAAGACGATCATCGCCCCAATGATCACGAGGACCAGCGGCCAGAGCACTCGACCGATCCACGGGACCGCAAGATGCACCAACAGGCTTACGCCGACCAGGATGAGCACCGTGCCGGCGATCAGACGAGCCGCGTTGGCGGGATCACGCTGAGTTGGAGCCGCATATTCCTCGGCGTGCTCCTCAGGGATGACGATCCAGCCGATCAGGTAGAGGAGTATCCCGGAACCACCGGCCAGAGTCAGGGCGACGAACGCGACACGCAGCAGGACGGGATCCACCCCAAGGTAATGTCCAAAGCCGCCGCATATCCCCGCGACCATCCGGTTGTCATGGCTTCTCCGCAGCGGGCGGGGGCCGGGCGGCGGAGCCTGCCACCCGGGTTCGGGCGGCGGGGTGGGCGGGAAGTTGCTCGTTTGGTCCATGCCACGAGGATACGCGCCGCTCTTGTCTTGGCGCCAGGGTTAGCCTCGCAGCAGGCCGGTCGCGAGAGCCAAGACGATCACACGGAGTCGGGCTTCCCGGCGACCTGGGCGGCGGGCGGGGATGCGGCCGGTCCATCTGCCACTTGGGTCAGTGCATCCCCGGGACGCACCGCCCGGTCCTCCTCCGCCTCGACTGTATCCTCCCAGTCGGCCTCGGCATCGAACTCGACGGCCGCAGCTCCGGGGGCCGCCTCGGCCTCATGGTGGGTCTTGCGGAGCGGGATCTCCTTGAGGAACAGCGTGACCAGCAGAGCCAGGATGATCGCGAACATGCCGATCAGCGACAGGTGGGCGATCGCGCCGGCGAGGGCGTGACGAAGGGCGTGCATGAACCCGGCGAACTCCTGCTCCCCGAAGGAGCCGAACGCGGCGAAGCCGGCCTTCAGCTTCGCGGTGGCCTGTTTCTGCATCAGCACCTGGGGGTTTTCGGTGATCTGGGCCAGTTGCTGGGCCGGGAAGAACCTCTTCACCATGGGTGAGAGCCCGGCTTCGAGCCCGCTCTTGAACCGGCTCGTCATGACCGAGCCGAGGACGGCTGCGCCAATGGTCCCGCCGATGGAGCGCATGAACGTCAGGCCCGCCGATACTTCCCCGATGCGCCGCAGGGGGAAGGCATTCTGCACGGCGATGGCAAACAGGCTCATGAGCACGCCCATGCCCAGTCCGACCACGATCATGCTGCGGATCACCAGGGTGTTGGTGGCCGTCTCATCCAGCGTTGAGAGCATGTGCATGCCGAAGGCGGCAATCACGAGCGCGACCAAAGCGAGGATCTTGTAGCGGCCCGTGCGTGACATGATTTGCCCGCCCACAATGCTCGAGAACATGAAGCCCAGCATCATCGGCATGAGGATGATGCCGGAGTTCGTGGCGCTGGTGCCGATGACGGCCTGCACGAACAGAGGTAGGAACAGCACTGCGCCCATCATGCCGGCGCTGAGCATGAAGGCCGCCGCAGCCGACACCGAGAAGATGCGGTTGCCGAACAGCCGTGGGTTGATGATCGGCTCCGGGGCCTTCCGCAATTCGTATGCCACGAAAGCCACCAGCACGAAAGCCGACGCCACGAGCAGTGCCACGACCTGGGTGGATCTCCATGCGTACTGATTGCCGGCCCAGGAGAAGGCCAGCAGCATGGGCACCGTTCCGCCCACGAGCAATGCCGCTCCCGTGTAGTCGACCTTGTGCTCGACGCGATGCGTGCGCTTGGGGAATGCCACTGCCGAGGTGATGATGGCCAGCGCGCCGACCGGCATGTTGACGTAGAAGACCCAGCGCCAGCCCCAGTTGTCGGTCAGCCATCCGCCGAGCAGCGGGCCGATGATGGTGGCCAGGCCGAACACCGACGTCATCAGACCCTGCCACTTGCCCCGTTCGGCCGGCGGGAAGATGTCGCCGATGATGGCAACGGCGATCGGAACCAGCGCACCGGCGCCCAGACCCTGCAGCGCGCGGAAGACGATGAGTTGGGTCATGCTGCCGGACAGACCCGACAGTGCCGAGCCAACGAGGAACACGATCATGCCGAAGAGGAAGAACGGGCGCCGTCCATAGAGGTCGGACAGCTTGCCGTAGATCGGGATGGTGACGGTCGAGGCCAGCATGTAGGCGGTGAACACCCATGAGTAGTGGGCCATGCCGTTCAGATCCGAGATGATGCGCGGCATCGCCGTGCCGACGATCGTCTGGTCGAGGGCCCCAAGCATCATCCCGAGCAGCGCTCCCACGAGCACCGCGATGATCCGCCGCCGGCTCAACCCCGTGCGTATGGACACCGGCACATGGGGCGCCTGGAGCGTTTCGGTCTTGGTCATCTGACTATCTCCCAGTTGCACGTCGTCGGTGGTTGGTCTCGGGTTCTCGTGGTTTCTTGTCCGCCCCGCTGGTCACCACGGGCAAAGCCGTTTTGTGCCGGGCCGCCTCGCGGGCCGGCGAAGACGAAGCCGACGTGTGCCGGGCCGTGCCGGTGGCCGAGGGCGTCCGCAAGACGCCGGCGAAGGCTTTCAGTCCCCGGAGCAGAGCGTCGAGGTCGAGGGGGTCGAGTCGCGACAACCACGGGCGCAGATGCTCTCGGCCCTGTTCCCGGAGCCCCGCGACCAAACTTCCGCCTTCTGCCGACAACTTCACGATCGCGCGCCGGCGGTCCGAGGGGTCCTCAGTGCGCTCGATCAGTCCGGCCTGCACCAAGCGGTCCACGAGATGACTTGCCGTCGGCATGCCGACTTGGAGGTGCTCGGCTACTCGCCCGATCGGCGCCGGGCCGTGATGGGCTATGACGATCAGGGCCTTGAGCTGGGCCATCGTCAGGTCGAGCCCCAGCAGCATCGGAGGCCCGGCGAACTGGAGACCGTGCCCGACGTCACGCCAGGCGAGGATGACCTCGTCGACGAGGTTACGGGTGGAGGCTGCACGCGAAATGGGTGGGTTCACTCGCATGAGTGTGAGCATTTACTTCGATCGCGTCAATTGATTGCGCGACATGCAACTTACTTGCGACCCGGTGCCGGAGCGCGTCGGACGCCTTCATCTTGGGGCCGGACTTGCCGGGCGCAGCGGGGTCCAGGCTGGTCCCCGGTCTCTGGGTGGCGCCCTGGTAGCGGATGCGCCTCGAGGTGGCCCGGCACGCGCACCAGCCACGGTCGGGGGTTCCGACCCGCCGACCCATGTCGGTGTCCGGTCTGCCTACTTGCGGCCGTCTGTCTGCACGAACCCGAGGGCCCTGGCCAGCGCGGGTACGTCGGGCACTGAAACGGCGAACTTGCGGACGCGCAACGGAAAGACCGCACGCACCCTGACCGGTTCGGACAGGTGCAGCATCGCGACGTTGCGCAGTGAGCCCACGAAAGCCGCTCCGCCCGGGAAGATGCGAATCCCAAGGCCTGCCAGAAGCGTCCAGCGCGCGCGGGAAACGCGCACGACGCTCTTGCGGGGGATCTCCGCCTTGCCCAAGGGCCCCATCCGCACGGTGACGGTGTCCGAGCCGACCTCGATGTATGAACGTCCGGGTGTCATGCCCAGCAGCGCGAAGAGCGGGAGCAGGCCGAACCAGATGCGGATCGGGAAGCGCTTGGCGAAAGGATCGAACTTCATCTCGAGCCTCCGGGTTTGCGGGACGCCTGCCACATGCGGACGGCCGTGGTCCACTGGGTTCCCCGCGATCTTAGCAACCGCCCGCGACGAAAGCGCCCATGCCCGGCCCGTGCGGAAGACGAGCCTCCGGTTCGCCTCTCGACGGAGGTCCTCCAGGAATAGCGCTCGCGCGGAGGGCGTTGGGCAGGGCGAGGAGAGCACGAATCGGCGTTCTCAGACGGTGAATGAGGTGGGGAATATGGCAAAGGTGAAGACGGAGACGTTGCCGCTGCTGCCTTTGACTTCGGGAGTGGTCCTTCCGGGCATGGTGGCAACGATGGCTCTGGAAACCAGGGAGGCTCGCGCCGCCGTCGATGCGGCGAGCGAGACCGGGCAACGGCTCGTGCTGGTTCCGCGGATCGATGGCCGCTACTCCAGCGTCGGAGTCGTCTCGGAGGTCGAACACGCAGGCGAGATGCCCGGAGGCACACGCGCCGTGGTGATCCGGGCGCTCTACCGCGCCGGCGTCGGCGCCGGTTCCGGGCAGCGGGACGGTGCGTTGCTGGTGGAGATCGAGCGCGTGGTCGAAGGCGAGCCGTCGGCCAAGGCCGTGGAACTCGCGCGCGAATACCGGGCGGTCGTGGAGAGCATCCTTGAGTACAGGGGAGCGCAGGGCGCCGTCGAAATGCTGCGGGGGATCACGGACCCGGGGGCTGTGGCCGACATTGCCGGCTACTCGCCCGACCTGAGCCTGGAGCAGAAGATCGAGCTGCTGGAGACCGTCGACGTGGAGGCGCGGCTGGAGCGAGTTCTGGCCTGGGCGCGGGAGACGTTGGCCGATCTGGCCCTGAAGGACCGCATCCACCACGACGTGGCGGAGGGGTTGGAGAAGACGCAGCGGGAGTTCCTACTGCGTCAACAACTGGCCGCTATCCGCAAGGAGCTTGGCGAAGGGGAGTCCGGCGAGGATGTCGTCGAGGGTTATCGCCGCAAGGTCGGCAGCATGCCGTTGCCGAAGGAGGTCGAGAAGTCCGTCGAGCGGGAGATCGGCAGGCTCGCCCGCATGGGCGAGCAGAACCCGGAGTCCGGATGGATCCGCACGTGGCTGGATACCGTTCTGGAGATCCCGTGGGGCGTGCGAACCGACGACTGCCTGGAGATCTCGGAGGCGAAGAAGATCCTGGACGCCGACCACTCGGGCCTGGAGGACGTCAAGGAGCGCATCCTCGAGTACCTGGCGGTGCGCAAGCTGCGTGCCGAACGGGGCCTGGCGCCCGCCGCCGGTCGCGGCTCCGGCGCCATTCTGGCTCTGGTGGGCCCTCCCGGTGTGGGCAAGACCTCGCTGGGCGAGTCGGTCGCGCGCGCTCTGGGACGCAAGTTCGTTCGGGTGTCTCTGGGCGGGATTCACGATGAGGCGGAGATTCGCGGGCACCGGCGCACCTACGTGGGCGCCATGCCGGGCCGTATTGCCCGGGCTTTGAAGGAAGCCGGCTCTATGAACCCGGTGTTCATGCTGGACGAGGTGGACAAGGTGGGTGCCGACTGGCGGGGCGACCCGTCATCGGCGCTGCTCGAGGTGCTGGACCCGGCGCAGAACCACACTTTCCGCGATCACTACCTCGAGGTGGACCTGGACCTTTCCGAAGTCCTGTTCATCACCACTGCCAACGTCTCAGAGACCATTCCCTCTCCTCTGCTCGACCGCATGGAGGTCATTCGCCTCGACGGCTACACCGAGCAGGAGAAGGTCGCCATCGCCCGCGAGCACCTGATTGGCCGTCAGCTCGAGCGAAACGGGTTGCGTGCCGAAGAGGTCTCCATCACCGACGCGGCCCTGGCCGGGATATCCGGGGACTACACGCGAGAGGCGGGTGTCAGGAACCTCGAGCGAGAGATTGGGCGGCTGTTGCGGAAAGTGGCCGCTCGGTTGGCTGCGGGTGAGCTCGAGCCCCCGCTGGTCATTGACGTCCATGATGTACGCGGCTATTTGGGCCGTGCCCGGTTCTTCTTCGAGGCTGCCGAGCGTACGGCCGTGCCTGGGGTCGCGACGGGCCTTGCCGTCACCGGCGCGGGGGGCGATGTGCTCTTCGTCGAAGCTGCCTGGATGGACGGCGAACCCGGTCTGACCCTGACCGGTCAACTGGGCGACGTGATGAAGGAGTCGGCCGAGATCGCGCTCTCCTTTGCCAGGTCGCATGCCTCCGAGATCGGCGTCGACCCCATACGCTTCGAGCGGCGGCGCTTCCACTTGCACGTGCCGGCCGGAGCGGTTCCCAAGGACGGGCCGTCGGCCGGCATCACGATGGTGTCGGCGCTGGCGAGCCTGCTCACCGATCGGCCGGTCCGCTCCACGGTGGGCATGACCGGTGAGGTCACCCTGCAAGGGCGGGTGCTGCCCATCGGGGGCGTGAAACAGAAGGTGCTGGCGGCTCATCGGGCGGGGCTTCGCGAGGTGATCTTGCCGGCGCGAAACGGAGCCGACCTGGACGACGTGCCCGAGGCGATCCGTTCCGAGATGACATTCCATCTGGTCGAGGACGTCTCGGAGGTCCTGGGAATCGCGCTGTCTCCCGAACCGGCACGGCAGGGCCGGGCGGCCTGAGCCACTGCCCGGCAAGTCCAAGATGAGAAGCGGAGGTCAAACCCCGGCCGGTATCCGGCCGGGGTCCTCATCTCCCCTCGTGTCCGGGCCCGCAGGAAGGCGGGCGTGGGCGGTGTGACGAGCGGCACGGCCCGCCGAGATAGGTCTCCCTGGCGCTTGGGCATGACTGCTACAGTGAACGGGCGGTTCCAGAAAGCCGAGATCGGACAAAGAAGTCCGGTCCTGATGCTGGCGGTGACGGGCGCATGGAGATCTTCTTCGAGCCGAACGTGGTGGCGCTGATCGGGGCAACCGAGAAAGAGGGTTCGGTCGGGGCTTCCCTGATGAAGAACCTTCTGCTCGGCAAGGACAACCGCAAGATCTATCCGGTCAATCCGAGCCGTGAAGAGATCATGGGGGTGAAGGCCTACCCGAAGGTGGCCGATATCCCCGACCAGGTCGACCTCGCGGTCATTGCCACACCCGCCGCCACAGTCCCCGGTGTCATGGAGGAGTGCGGCCGGGCCGGCGTCAAGCGAGCGATCATCATCTCCGCCGGCTTCCGCGAGGTTGGAGAGGAAGGCAGCAAGCTCGAAGCCGAGCTGAACAAGATTCGCGCCAAGTACGGCATGCGGGTGCTGGGCCCCAACTGCGTCGGCCTCGTGCGCCCCTCGGTGAACTTGGACGCGACGTTCCTGAGAAATACCCCGGAGCCCGGCTC
The DNA here is from genome assembly GCA_041658225.1 of Actinomycetota bacterium. Taxonomy (GTDB): domain Bacteria; phylum Actinomycetota; class CALGFH01; order JBBAAN01; family JBBAAN01; genus JBBAAN01. Next base: position 4,535 of record JBBAAN010000049.1, on the reverse strand, counting down.
GATCGCCTTCATTTCGCAGAGTGGCGCCCTCGGATCGGCCATCTTCGACTGGGCCGTCAGCGCCGGCATCGGGTTCAGCGTCTTCGCCTCGATGGGCTCCATGATCGACATGGACTTCGGCGACATGATCGACTTCATGGGCTCCGACGCTCAGACGCGCAGCATCATCATCTACATGGAGGGCATCGGGGACGGCCGCGCCGCCCGCAAGTTCATGAGCGCGGCGCGCGGGTTCGCGCGCACCAAGCCCATCATCATCATGAAACCCGGCAAGACCGCCGAAGGCGCTCGCGCCGCCCGCTCGCACACGGGTGCATTGGCCGGCAGCTACGAGGTCTACGAGGCGGCCTTCCGTCGCGCCGGCGTAATCCCCGTCGAGCAGATCCAGGACCTGTTCAACTGTGCGAGTGTCCTGGATGCCCGCCATCTTCCGGCCGGTCCACGCATCGGTCTGGTCACGAATGCCGGGGGCCCGGGCGTCATCGCGGCCGACGCTATCAAGGGTTGTGGTCTGGAGCTTGCCGAGCTCTCGCCTCACACGATGGACGAACTCAACGCGGTCCTGCCGCCCCAATGGAGCCGGGGGAACCCCATCGACGTGTTGGGGGACGCCGACAATGCCCGCTACGTCGCCGGAGTGAAGGCCTGCATCGCCGACCCGGGCGTGGACGGCGTGGTGGTCATCTACACCCCGCAGGGCGGATCGGATCCTTCAGCGGTAGCCGACGCGGTGGGCGAGATCGTGCGCAGCCAAGCCAAGCCGGTGCTGGCGGCCTGGATGGGCGGCCAGAACGTGATCGACGCCCGCGGTGTGTTCGCGCGCCACAACGTGCCCAGCTACGCCACACCCGAAGGGGCCATCAAGACCTACATGTACATGTACCGCTACAAGCGGAACCTGGAGCTCCTCTACGAAACGCCGGAAGAGATGCCCGTCGACATGGAGCCCCCGCGCAACCACCTGAAGGTCTTGGCGCACAACGTTCTTCAGGAGGGTCGCACGCTGCTGACCGAGGCGGAAGCCGGCAAGTTCCTGGATGCCTACGGCATCCCGCGGGCCCGCGGCGTCGTCTGCTCGAACCTTCGGGAGTGCGCTCGGGCGGCCGGAATGTTCGGCTACCCGTTGGTGATGAAGATCGTCTCGCCGGACATCAGCCACAAGACCGACGTGGGTGGGGTCGTCACGGGGATCACCAACGAAGCCGAGCTGTCCGAGGCGTTCAGTCAGATCATGGCCAGCGTAGAGGAGCACGCCCCCGCCGCTCAGATCGTCGGGGTCTACGTGCAGCAGATGATCACGAAAGTGGACTACGAGCTGATCCTCGGAGCCCACAAGGATCCGGACTTCGGGGCGGTGGTGCTCTTCGGCGCCGGCGGCGTGCTCGTCGAGCTTGCCAAGGACGCCGCCATCGGCCTGCCTCCTCTCAACCAGACACTGGCTCGCCGGCTGATGGAGGAGACGAGGATCCACCGGGTCTTGAGGGACGGATTCCGCAACAAGCCGCCGGCCGACCTGCGCGCGATCGAGGCTACCCTGGCCAGGTTCTCCAACATGATCGTGGACTTCCCGGAGATCGCCGAGGTGGACATCAACCCGCTTGCGGTGGGTGCCGACGGCCTGACGGCCCTGGATGCGCGCATCATCCTGGACAAGGAACCGGCGGATGCCAAGGATCCACACCGGCACCTGGTCGTGCGCCCCTACCCGTCGCGCTACGTCACACCATGGAAGATCAAGGACGGCCGGCCGGTCATCCTGCGGCCGATCCGTCCCGAGGACGAGCCGCTCGAGGAGGCGCTGATCAGCGGGCTGTCGCCGGAATCCAGCCGCTTCCGGTTCTTCGAGCTGATCCGCGACATCACTCACGAGATGCTCGTGCGCTACTGCAACATCGACTATGAGCGAGAGATGGCGATCATCGCCGAGTACACCGCCCCCGACGGTACGAGACGGAACGTGGGCGTAGGCCGCCTGGTCACCGACCCGAGCGAGGAGGAGGGCGAGTTCGCGGTCGTCATCGCCGATGACTTCGCGAGTCAGGGCCTAGGTACCAAGCTGGTCGACATGCTGATCGGCGTCTCCGAGGACAAGGGCCTGAAGGGCATCTACGGGGTGGTGCTGCCCGACAACACTCGCATGATCGACCTGTGCCGCAAGCTGGGAATGAGTGTGCGGTACGAGGGCGACGAAGTGCGCGTGGAGCTCAAGCACTAGGGCCGCTTCGCCTGCGGGGCATTCGGCCGGTGACTCCCCAAGGAGCTGCGTGAGCAGCTCATTCGAGAGCCGGACCGGGCCCCGGCAGGGCGCCGGGTCACTACGAAGGGCGCAGCGTTCCGGCGAAGACCTGCCAGGCCAGGGCCGACTTGGCGAACAGGCTGAGCAGCACGTAGACGCGCTCCCCGTAGAGATAGTCGCGCCAGCGGCCGACCTTTCTGTACTGCAGAGCCATGTTCACGGCGAAGGCGTTGAAGAACAGGAAGATCGAGAAGTAGATCCAGTACACGAAGGTGGGAACTCGACCCGTCGAACCGCCGGCGCCGAAGAGGTAGATCGCGATCGGGATCCAGACCCACACGGCCGCCTTGACTCCGAAGAGGAAGGCGAGCCAGTTCGTTCGCTCGGTGGTCTGGTTGTGGAGTTCCATCATCAGCCCAAAGGCCATGACGGCGGCGTTCAGCACGAAGAGCGCGATGAGGGCGGCGATGTCGTAGATGCCCACCAGCGTCGCGATCACGACGATCATCACCGAGGCGCTCAGCGAGTACTCGAGCCAGCGTGCGTAGTTGATGCCCTTCTCGAGGTTGCGCTCGTACCAGCGGTGGATCCCCGGAGCCGCGACGACGAAGTGCGCCGCGGCCGAGAGGAAGAGGAACGCGGCCACAACCGGACCGATGCGAAGGCGGAAAAGGGTGTCGGGAGAGCCGGTGAGCTTGCCCGATGATGGATCCATCTTGAGGAACGAGGTCGTGACCGGCAGAGCGAACTGGCTGCTCAGAACGAGCATTGCGATCCCTTGCGCCAGGTGCGCGAACCCCATCGCGGCATTGAATCGCCTGAGCTTTGCGAGACGGACGTCGACACTCATGTCGTGTCCTCCTCGGTGTGCAGGTCCTCTGGATAGGGTCGATCTGAAGGACCGGCGCCGGCAGAAGGCGCGCAGTGCGCACCCGCGAGGCTAGGCTACATCGGCGGGTGTGCCACGACCAGGTTCCAGCGCCATCGCTTCTTTCCGCTGGGTGGTTGCCCACCTCCAAATCGAGGCGGAGTATTCGAGAGAGCGCCGACCCGAATGGCGGGCTCAGTGGGCTTATCAAGCAAGGAGTCGGTCGGACATGACTGAACCGCACAGGGTGCTCGAGTGCCGGGGTTTGCGGAAGACCTATGGTGAGGTGGTGGCCGTAGCCGACGTCTCCCTGCACATAGACGAAGGCGAGACCTACGGGCTGTTGGGCCCCAACGGCGCCGGCAAGACCACCACCATCTCGATCGTCGCCGGTCTTCTCGAGCGCGACGCGGGAGAGGTCCTCGTCGACGGCAAGCTGATGACCACCTCGAGCATCCAGGCTAAGGCCGCTCTCGGTTACGTGCCGCAGGACCTTGCGCTGTATCCGGACCTGACCGGCCGAGAGAACCTGCGCTTCTTCGCCCGGCTCTACGGCATGGATCGCGGTGCCGCGAAGCGTCGCGTGGACGAGGTCCTGGAGACGATCGGACTGTCGGACCGCGCCGGAGACCAGGTGAAGGAGTACTCGGGGGGAATGAAGCGGCGGCTGAACATCGGGGTGGGACTGCTGCACCGCCCGAGCCTGCTGGTCCTCGACGAGCCCACCGTGGGAGTGGACCCGCAAAGCCGAAATGCGATCCTCGAGAGCGTGTCCGAGCTCTCCTCCGCCGGCATGGCGGTGCTCTACACCACGCACTACATGGAGGAAGCGGAGAAGCTCTGCGACCGGGTGGGCATCATCGATTTGGGCGAGCTGAAGACCGAGGGAACTCGCCGGGAGCTTGTCGCCCTGGTTGGAGAGCGCGATCGCGTGAGGCTTTCGGCATCGGGCAACACGCAGGCCGCGGTGCGTGCGTGTTCGTCCCTCGAGGCGGTGCGGGACGCGAGCTGGCGCGACGGCGGCATCGACCTCATCGTGGATCAGGCCCGCACGCTGCTGCCGCAGATCCTTCAGGTCGTTGGCGAAGCCGGCGCCGTGGTGAGCGCGGTCGAGGTAACCGAGCCCAACCTCGAAGCGGTGTTCCTGCACCTGACCGGTAAGGCGCTGAGGGACTGATCGTGAGGTCACTCTCAATCGACTCGGAGATCCTCGTTCCCGCCTGGACGGTTTCCGCGTGGAGTGCCGACGGATCGGCCGTGCGTCCGTTTGCGATGGACCGCGATCACGCGACCGGGGGACGGCGATGAGGGCAGCTTTGCTCATCGCGGCCAAGGACCTGCGCCAGCGACTGCGTGACCGGTCGGCGATCATGATCGCCTTCGTGGTGCCGTTCGGATTGGGGTTCGTGCTGAACTTGACGCTGGCGGGGG
>JBBAAN010000048.1:0-17233 GCA_041658225.1 Actinomycetota bacterium | reverse complement strand
AGTGTGGAATCCGCGTCCCGCGTGGTTTGATAGTGGGAAACCCTGCGTTTGCGGGGGTGAGCACTCAGTCGGGGCGGGAGCGTCGGATGAAGGTGTCGGTGATCGGAGCCGGCCGGTACGGGTCCACTTTGGCCTACCGGCTGGTTTTGATGCGGATCGCCGAGGAACTCGTTCTCGTGGACGTCGCCGAGGGTCTTCCGCAGGGCCTGGCCTTGGACATCATGCAATCCCGGGCCCTCGAGGGCTCGGACACGCGGGTCGTGGGCACCAACAACTACGAGGACACGCAGGGCTCCGACATCGCCGTCGTCACGGCCGGAGTGGCCCGTTTGGCCGGCATGAGCCGCATGGACTTACTCGACGTCAACGCGCGAATCGTGCACAGCGTGGTCGAGAAGATAGCGGCCGGCAGCCCCAATGCCGTTCTGATCGTGGTCACCAACCCCCTGGACGAGATGACCATGCTGGCGGCCGAGGTCTCCGGGTTCGACAAACCCAAGGTCTTGGGTCAGGCGGGCATGCTGGACACGGCCCGTTTCACCCACTACCTCGCCGAGGAACTCGGTGTCGTGCCTTCCCGGATCGAGGCGATGACCCTGGGCACGCACGGCGACACGATGGTTCCCGTGCCCGGCCTGGTCAAGATCGACGGAAGGCCCCTTCGCGACCTGGAAGACCACGAAGCGATCGAGCGCATCGTTGCCCGCACAAGGGGCGCTGGAGCGGAGATCGTCGAGTTGCTGCGCACGGGCAGCGCTCACTTCGCTCCGGCCTCGGCCGCCGCCCACATGGTCCGGGCGGTGGCCACCGACTCCAAGGAGATCATGCCGGTCTGCGCGTGGATGACCGGCCAGTACGGGATCTCCGACGTCTACATGGGCGTGCCGGCCCGATTGGGCGCCGGCGGCGTCGAGGAGGTCGTGGAGCTGGCTCTGACGCCCGGGGAGCTTGCGGACATGCGGATCGCGGCCGAGGCGGTGCGAGCCAAGGGTCGCGACCTGGCCGTGATCGAGGCCCAGACGCCCGAGCTTGCTCCGTATCTTCACCCCCGGTTGTGGGAGGAGGGTCCCGAAGGCGAGACGCCGGCAGAAAAGAAACTGCCCGTCGCGCGTTGGCGGCCTTAGCCTAGGAGCGGAACCGGTCGCAAAGGAGCGGTCATGGCGGAATGCTGCAGGCAGCTTCACGTTGACAGGATCAGCGAGGCAATCGCTGAGGCGTGTGTGGAGATCAACTACCACATGCCTTCCGACTTTCGAAGGGCTTTGGAGAAGGCTCGCGAGAAGGAGCAGTCTCCTCTGGGCAGGCAGGTGCTGGGTCTGCTGCTCGCAAATGCCGACCTCTCCGCCGAGGGCAAGTTCCCCTACTGCCAGGACACCGGCTATGCAGTGGTGTTCGTGGACTTGGGCCAGGATGTGCATCTGGTGGGCGGGGACCTCGAGGCGGCCATCAACCGGGGCATCGCCGAGGGCTACAAGAAGGGCTACCTGCGGGCCAGCGTGGTGGACGATCCGGTCTTCGCGCGCAAGAACACCGGCGACAACACTCCCGGTTTCATCCACTACCGGGTGGTGCCCGGTGACAAGGTCACGATTCAAGTCGACGCCAAGGGCGGTGGCTCGGAGAACATGGCCCGGCACGCGATGCTGAAGCCCGCCGATGGCGTCGAGGGCGTGAAGCGCTTCGTGCTGGGGGCCATCGAGGAGGCCGGCTCCAACGCCTGCCCCCCAGGCATCATCGGGGTGGGCGTCGGGGGCGACTTTGAGATCTGCGCGGTCCTGGCCAAGCGTGCGCTGATGCGCGAGGTCGGAGCGGCGAACCCGGATCCCAAGATGGCGGCCCTGGAGGCCGAGCTTCTCGAGGCCGCAAACGCGCTGGGTTTGGGGCCCGAGGCTCTGGGCGGCACCACCACGGTGCTTGCCGTTCACGTTGAGAGCTACCCCACCCACATCGCCGCGATGCCCGTGGCCGTCAACATCGATTGTCACGCTCACCGAACCAAGAGGATCGTCCTCTAGCTCGCGCTCGTCCGGTTCGGATCCCGGCTCGGAATCTCGCTTCGCCGGTCCGGCCGTATCAAGGGAAAGGAGTCGCCATGCCGGTCGAAGAACGGGAAGGCAAGAAGTACGTCCGGACTCCCTTGAGCGAGGAGGACGTGCGCGCGCTGAGCGCGGGCGACGTCGTGCTGATCAGCGGGACCGTCTACGCGGCTCGCGACGCGGCCCACAAGCGGTTGCTCGAGATGGCCGATCGCGGAGAACCTCTCCCCTTTCCCGTCCAGGGCTCGATCGTCTACTACGTGGGCCCCACGCCGACCCGGCCGGGAGAGGTGACCGGTTCGGCCGGACCCACCACCTCCGGGCGCATGGACCGCTACACCCCACGAATGCTGGAGATGGGCATGAAGGGCATGATCGGCAAGGGCAGCCGAGGTCCGGGCGTGCGCGAGGCGCTGCGCGAGCACGTGGGGGTCTACATGGCGGCGCTGGGCGGTGGGGGCGCGCTCTCGGCCCTGAGCATCAAGCGCTCGGAAATTGTCGCCTTCGAGGAACTCGGCCCGGAGGCCGTGCGCGCCATGGAGTTCGAGGAGTTCCCGGCCTGGGTCATCAACGATTGCGAGGGACGCGATTACTATTCGGAAGCGATGCTTCCCTGGCGTCGCGACGAAGCGCTTCCCGAGGAGATGCGGATCGTCAAGGGTTAACACTAGAAGGGCCCGTGCGCTTTGGCGGGGTTTCGCGAACGCCCACATCGATGGGCCGGGGGGATTGCTGAGAAGCTCGACTAGGTTTGAGGAGGAACTGGTGCCACGCGTGCTGTCCGGAATCCAGCCCACCGGTGACGTCCACCTGGGCAACTACATCGGCGCCATCCGCCAGTACGTGGCGATGCAGGAGGAGGCCGACGCCTTCTACTGCATCGTGGACCTGCATGCGATCACGGTGCCCCAGGACCCGAAGGAGCTTCCGCGCAAGAGCCTGGAGCTTGCCACCATCCTGATGGCCGCCGGACTGGACCCCGCACGCTGCACGCTGTTCGTGCAGTCCCACGTTCCCGAGCACACCGAACTGGCCTGGATCCTCAACACCGTCGCGACTTTCGGGGAACTGCGGCGGATGACCCAGTTCAAGGACAAGGCCGCGCGCCAGGCCGAGAAGTCGGTGTCGGTGGCCCTATTCGACTACCCCGTCCTGCAGGCGGCCGACATCCTCATCTACCAGGCCGACGAGGTCCCCGTGGGCGAGGACCAGCGACAGCACCTGGAGCTCACGCGCGACATCGCCGAGCGGTTCAACACCCGCTACGGCGAGACCTTCGTGGTGCCCAAGCCGCGCATCCTCGAGGTCGGTTCGCGAATCATGGACCTGCAGGAGCCCACCTCGAAGATGAGCAAGTCGGCCGAGTCGCCGGCGGGTACCCTGGGCATTCTCGACTCACCCGAGGTTATCGCGAAGAAGATCCGGACGGCGGTCACCGACTCGGGCCGGGAGATCCTGGCCCGATCCGACAAGCCGGCCATCTCCAACCTGCTGGCGATCCTCTCGGCCGCGACGGGCAAGACCGTGGTCGAGCTCGAGGCGTCGTACGAAGGCAAGGGATACGCGGCGCTGAAGTCCGATTTGGTGGAGGCGGTCATCGCGTATCTGGCGCCGATCCGCACCGGCTACGAGGAGTTTTGCGCCGACCCCGATCGCGTTCGCGAGGTTCTGGAGGAAGGAGCGACGCGGGCGCAGGCCGTGGCGCGAGAGACCCTGGCGCTGGCCAAGGCGAAGGTCGGCCTGCTGCCTCGCTTGCGGGACTAGTCCCTAGCCGACACCAGTCGACTCCCATCAGCCGTCTGCCCGGCCGGCATCAGCGTTGCGGAGGCGCGCTTTGATGAAGCCGGCTCGAAAGTACCTCGCCGTCGCCGGTTGGAGCGTCCGGCGGCGTTGCGAACCCGGCGGTCGTTGCCTCTCGCACGGAGCGCCTGGACCCCACGATCAAGGTGAGCATTCCCACCGAGGCCACACCCGCCAGGCCGATCGCGGTTGCCGCGCCGATCCTGTCGGCCAGAGGCCCCGAGACCGCGATGACCAGCGTCTGGCTGCCAACCATGCCGGCCTGGATGATGGCCCAGGCGCGGCCTCGCTTCTCCCGGGGGATGCGCTCCACGAGTACGACGTTGACGAGCACGTGGCTGCTCATACCGGTGCCGGCGGCAAACCAGAGCAGGAAGGCCGGTCCCAGCTTCGGGGTGGCGAAGACCGCCCCCATCGCGACGATCTGCAGCAGCGTCATCGTGACCAGCACCCGGTAGCGACGCTCTGGAAGCACACGGCCCAGGAAGAGCGCTCCCGCGGCGGTACCCGCGGGAACGGCTGCGAGCAAGAGGCCCACGGGAGTGTCGGCGGCCATGTGCAGGTTGCGCCGCACGTAGATGACGCCCAGGACCTCGGCCGCCGCGACCAGGCTGGGGGTGATCCAGAGGTAGATGACCAGCGCCCTGAGGTGGGACCCCTTCGCGAACAGGATCTGCATGCCGCGGCGAAGCTGCGCGCCCAACCCTTCCCACGGCTCGCGCTCCATGGGCGCGCGAGACAACGCGGTGCTGGTGATGAAAGCCGCGGAGAGTAGGAAGGTCAGGGCATCGAGGAAGAAGGCCGAGCGCACTCCCACCGCGGCGACCACCACGCCTCCCACGGCCAGGCCGACGACCTGGTTGACCTGGAAGGTGACGGAGCCCAGCGCGTTGGCGAGCGGGTAGAGATCGCCAGGGACGATGTCGGGGGTGGCGGTGCCGCGGGCGACCTCGAATGGTGGGGAGAAGCAGGAGGCCACGAACACGAGGAGGTAGATCACGCCGAGGTTGCTCACGAACGGGATCCCGGCGAAGAGAAGCGCCCGGATGACATCAGAGGCGATCAGCAGTCGCTTGCGGTCGGTGCGATCCACCAGCGGGGAGACGATCAGGCCGACGGTCAGGTAGGGCAGCGCCGTCAGAACCAACACAAAAGACAGCGACAGACCCGAACGGGTCCGGTCATAGATCAATATGATCAGGGCGACCCGGGCCAGGTAGTCGCCGACCTCGCTGGCGACCTGCGCGTACCACAGGCGCCGAAAGTCCCGTATCGCCAGGACCGCCAGGTAGCCCTGGCGACGCTGCCGCGACATGGCCCTCCTTCGATATCACACCGAATGCCCATCCCCAGGTTCCACGGAAGCTACCACATGCTGCCAGACCCTCAAAGCATGTGACGTTCGGGGGTGTCTCCCTCGGCGCAACGCCCGAATGTCGCGGCGGTGCCTGCACGGTCAGCGCCCTGCTCGGCCGTCTGCGGTCCTACCCGCCTGTGCGCTCCGAAGTCACGAAGGTCGTGGCGGCGAGTACTTGGGTAGGCTCGAGAGATCTATGCCCGTGCCGACCGCTGTGGTCGAGACCTCTCCGGCGATGAAGAGGGGATGCTCCAGCGCGAGTGAGTGGAACGGGATGGTGGTGGGGATCCCTTCGACCTCGAACTCGCGAAGCGCCCTGATGGCGCGGTGGCGGGCCTCTTCTCGGTCGGCGCCGTGCACGACGAGCTTGGCGAGCAGCGAGTCGTAGGCGTGAGGCACGACCGATCCCGAACATACCCCCGAATCCACGCGCACTCCCGGCCCCTCGGGCTCGATCCACTTCGTGATGGTCCCGGGTCGGGGCAGGAAGTTGCGGCCGGGGTCCTCCGAGTTGATGCGGCACTCGATGGCATGACCGTGGAAGACGGGCTCGGCGAAACCGTCGGGCAGGGCCTCGCCGCCGGCTATGAGAAGTTGCGCGGTCACGATGTCGAGCCCGGTGACCTCCTCGGTGACCGGGTGCTCGACCTGCAGGCGGGTGTTGACCTCGAGGAAGTAGAAGGAACCCGTCTCGCGCTCATAGAGGAACTCCACGGTTCCGGCGCTTTCGTAGCCGGCCGTCCGGGCGATCGCGCAGGCCGTCTCTCCCAGGGCCTTGCGCTGCTCCGGCGTGATGCCCGGGGCGGGCGATTCCTCCAGGAGCTTCTGGTGGCGCCTTTGCAGAGAGCAGTCTCGCTCGCCCAGGAATACGACATCGCCCCGGCCGTCGGCCAAGATCTGCGCCTCTATGTGGCGGGGCGCGTCGAGGTACCTCTCCAGGTAGACCTCCGAGCGGCCGAATGCGGCGCCCGACTCTCGCTCTGCCGACGCGAGGGCCTCGGTCAACTGCTCATCGTTGCGCGCGATGCGCATACCACGGCCCCCACCGCCAAACACCGCCTTGGCCGCTATCGGGAAACCATGCTCGGCGGCAAAGGCCGCGGCCTCCGCCGCATCGCTCAGGGGCGCCAGGGTTCCCGGCACGACGGCCGAGCCGGCCGCCGCGGCGAGCTTGCGGGCCTGGACCTTGTCACCCAGGACGGCGATGACTTCGGGCGGGGGACCGACCCAGCGGATGCCCGCGTCGAGAACCGCGCGCGCGAAGTGCGCGTTCTCGGCAAGGAAGCCGTAACCGGGGTGGATGGCGTCGACGTGGGCGAGCGCGGCCGCACGCAGCAGCGCCTCGACGTTGAGATAGCTCTCGGCCGGGGGGGTGGGACCGAGCAGGTAGGCCTCGTCGGCCATCCGCACGTGCAGGGCGTCCGCGTCGACCTCGGAGTAGACGGCCACGGCGGTGAGCCCCAGGTCGTGGCAAGCCCGGATGACGCGGACCGCGATCTCTCCGCGATTGGCGATCAGGACTTTTCTGATCATGGCGCCCGTTTCCCCCGAAATGCCGGCTCACGCCGGGAACCGGCGCTGGTTCCCGGCGCCGGTTCAGACGGATGTCGGGTCCCACGAAACCAGTCCGGCCGCCTCGGCGTCAACCCATCCCGAGGGCCGTTTGACCGACTTCCGAGCGAGGGCGGCCAGAGAGTGGCTGCTTTGAACCACTTTCTGGGACAACCGGCGGGCGCAATGCCGGGGAAGGGAGATGGGGCGCCCGCCTCGAGCCCGGCGGGGGGGCGGGGCGGGCACGGGCCCGGGGGGCGGGGCGGCGGTTGGGTTCCACTTGCGTTTGATTGGCGCATGGCCCCTTGCTAGAGTGCATCGTCAATCCGAGCGCCTTGCGGGGAAGGCGCACCGTGGCGGAGTTGGCCGTGGGCCGCATGCAGGAGGTGCAAGGAGTGAGTGAAATATCGGACCAGACCATCGCAGCGCTTCTCGAGGAGCATCGGGTAGTCGCGCCTTCCAAGGAGTTCGTGAAGAACGCCGTGGCGTCCAGCGAAGACATCTACGCGAAGGCCGACGCGGACTATGAGGGCTTCTGGGCAGGAGAGGCCGAGAAGCTCACCTGGACCAAGAAGTGGGACACGGTGCTCGAGTGGAAGGCGCCGTGGGTCAAGTGGTTCATTGGCGGCAAGCTGAACGTCTCCGCCAACTGCCTCGACCGGCACCTGGACACCATCGGCGACCGGGTGGCCTTCTACTTCGAGGGTGAGCCCGGCGACAAGCGGGCCATCACCTACAAGGGCCTGTACGAAGAGGTCTGCCAGTTCGCCAACGCCCTGAAGAAGATGGGCGTCAAGAAGGGCGACCGGGTAAACATCTACATGCCCATGATCCCCGAGTTGCCGGTGGCCATGCTGGCGTGCGCTCGGATCGGCGCTCCGCACTCGATCGTCTTCGGTGGCTTCTCGGCGCAGGCCCTGGCCGACCGCATCCAGGATGCGAGCGCGAAGATCCTCATCACCGCCGACGGTGGCTGGCGCCGCGGATCCGTGGTTCCTCTGAAGCAAGCCGCCGACGAGGCGGTTGCCGCGTGCCCGACCATCGAGAAGGTCGTCGTGGTCAAGCGCATCGGCAAGGAGATCCCCTGGAACGACAAGCTCGACGTCTGGTACCACGACGTGGTCAAGGACGAGGCCAAGTCTTGCCCGGCCGAGGAGATGGACGCGGAGGACCCGCTGTTCATCCTCTACACCTCCGGAACCACCGGCAAGCCCAAGGGCATCCTGCACACGACCGGCGGATACCTCACCGGTGTCGCCTCCACCCACATGAACATCTTCGACATTCACCCCGAGACCGACGTGTTCTGGTGCACGGCCGACATCGGTTGGGTGACGGGCCACTCCTACATCGTCTACGGACCCCTGGCCAACGGAACTACGGGCATCCTCTACGAGGGCTCGCCGGACTTCCCGGACAAGGACCGCTTCTGGTCGATCATCGAGGAGTACAAGGCCACCATCCTCTACACCGCCCCAACCGCCATCCGGACCTTCATGAAGTGGGGCAAGGAATACCCCGACAAGCACGACCTCTCCTCGCTGCGTTTGCTCGGTTCGGTGGGCGAGCCCATCAACCCCGAGGCGTGGATGTGGTACTGGGAGGTCATCGGCGGCGAGCGCTGCCCCATCGTTGACACCTGGTGGCAGACCGAGACCGGCGGGATCCTCATCACCCCGCTGCCGGGCATCGTGGACCTGAAGCCCGGTTCGGCCACTCGTCCCTACCCCGGCGTCTTCGCGGACATCGTGGACGACAAGGGCAACTCCGTGCCCCTGGGCGGCGGCGGCTACCTCGTGCTGAGGCGGCCCTGGCCGGCTCAGCTCCGCACGATCTTCGGTGACGATGAGCGCTACGTGGAGACGTACTTCTCCCGGTTCGGCCCGGAGGTCTACTTCACCGGCGACGGCGCCAAGCGCGACGCCGAGGGCTACTACTGGCTGCTCGGTCGCGTGGACGACGTAATGAACGTCGCCGGTCACCGCCTGTCCACCTACGAGATCGAGTCCGCGCTGGTGGACCACCCGGCCGTTGCTGAGGCCGCCGTGGTTTCCCGTCCGGACCCGGTGTCGGGCGAGACTCCCGTGGCGTTCATCTCGTTGCGCGCCGGCTTCACGGGTGACGAGGCCCTGATCAAGGAGATCCGCGCCCACGTCGGGACCAAGATCGGCAAGATCGCCCGGCCGTCGTCGATCATCCTCTCGGCCGACCTGCCCAAGACCCGGTCCGGAAAGATCATGCGCCGCCTCCTCCGGGACATTGCCCGGGAGAAGCAGATGGGCGACGTCACGACCTTGGCAAACGCCGAGATCATGGAAGAGATCAAGAGGATGGCGGCCGCCAAGCCGTCAGAGGACTAGGAGACAGACCAGGTAGAGCGCTTTCGACCGCGTGCCGGTGTCCGGGTTTCCGGGCCCGGCCGCGGTCGTAGCGTGAGTAGGGCAAGGCACTCAAACCGTTTGGGCAACACCCGCTCCGGGCCGACCGGCGCGGGGGGGGCAGGTCTTCCGGGCGCCGAGGGCGCGTTCTATCCGGCGGCGGGATCGCGGGAACCGCTAAGGGGTGGGGATTCTCTCGTCGGCCGGAGAAAGGAGCGCTCCGGGGTGAGCAGTACACCAGTCAAGACCGTCGACAGGGTTCCCAGTCGCGCGATCTTCCCAGTCGTGGCAGTGGTCATGAACCTCTGCCTGGGCACGCTGTATGCGTTCAGCGTGTTCCGTAACAAGCTTCGGGTTCACTACCTGTACGGAACCGCGGAGCAGATCAAGGACAAGACCTTCAAGGCCGGCATCAATGAAGTGGGCTGGGCCTTCACCATAGCGATCGTCTTCTTCGCCGTGGGCCTCATCATCGCCGGGCGCTGGCAGGACAAGGTGGGCCCGAAGAAGCCGGCCATGGTCGGCGGACTCCTCCTCGGCGCCGGGCTGCTGCTTGCCTGGATCACCGGACTCCCGGAAGGCCAGATAGCCTGGCTCTACATCTTCTACGGCGTGCTGGGCGGTCTGGGCATCGGGTTCGCGTATGTGACCCCGCTCGCCACGTGCTTGAAGTGGTTCCCGGACAAGCGCGGCGCCATCACGGGATTGGCGGTATTCGGGTTCGGGGGTGGCAGCACCCTGTTCAGCCCCGTCGGCCAGTGGCTCCTGGGCAAGGTCGATGTCACCACCACCCTGGGCATACTGGGGCTCATCTTCCTGGTGCTCGTTGTAGGCAGCGGCACGATCCTGCGCAACCCGCCGGCAGGCTATGTCCCCAAGGGCTGGACGCCTCCGGCACCCGCTGCCGGAGCCGTGGCCAAGGCCGAGTACAAGACCGCCGAGATGATGAGGGCTCCACAGTTCTACTTCTTGTGGCTGGCGTTTCTTGTGGGCGCCGCTGTGGGCCTGATGGTTATCTCACAGGCTTCCCCGATGGGTACCGACAAGGCCGGGCTGAGCGCCTCAGACGCTGCCTGGGCCGTGGGGATCCTGGGGATATTCAACGCCATTGGACGGATCTTCCACGGCTGGCTTTCCGACCGCATCGGCCGGAAGGCGACCGTGGCGATCATGTTCGTCGAGTTCATCATCGCGCTGGAGATCATTCTTCGCCCGGAGAGCATGGGCTTCGTCCAGTACGTCGCAGGGATCAGCCTGATCGGGCTGTCCTTCGGCGCGTTCCTGGCCATCATGCCGGCCTTCACGGCGGACTTCTTCGGCACCAAGAATGTGGGCCTGAACTACGCTGCGCTGTTCACCGCCTACGGCGTTGCGGGCATCTTCGGGCCGAAGTTGGCCGACTACGTAAAGGCCCACAGCGACACGGGCGACATCACCGGGGCGTTCATCATTCTGGCCGTCGCCTCGGTGGTCGGTATCGTCTTCACCCTTCTCACCAACGCTCCGAAGGCGAAGGCGCTCGAGAAGACGGGCTAGCCGGGAGTCGCAGGAGCGAGGAGAAAGGTCGGTCCGGAAGCGCTCATCCCGGGCCGGGAAGGCAGAGCGGACAAACAGGCGCGCCCCCGTCAACGGGGGCGCGCCTGTTTGTGTTGGCGCACAGGTGGGCCGACCCGGCGGATTGGGTGCAGTCCCCGTGCCGGGTGATGGTGCGAGAGAGGGGTTCCGAGGTTGGATGCGGTCACCCCTCCGGGGGGTGTGGCGCTCATCCTAGATCCAGTCTCTCGCCGAGACCGGTCGGATTGTCCCTTAGCGGCGCCGGCCCCTGGAAGGCTTGGAGGTCTTGGGGCCCTTGGCATTGGGGCTCTTGGTGCGCCTGGCTCCGGAACCCTTGGTGTTCTTGCCTCTGCCTCGCTCGGCACTCCGGAGGACCTGGAGACCGAGGGCGGCTGCGAAACCGTCGGTATCGGCGGGGGAGAGCACCAGCCGAGTGCCGTCCTGCCATTCCAGAAGAAGGCAAGAGTGGCGGTCGGTGACGAAAGCGCGCAGGACGCCGTTGGGGTCTCGGAAACGCCCCCACCATCCGAACAGGCCGCGGGAGCCCGACACATATCGTGCGCGGCTGAGGACCGCGGGAAGGCAGCGGCGAAGTCCCTTGCGGGCATAGAGGCTGGGCCGTCCCGTGCGGCGGAAGACGATCACCCAGTCGGGGTCCACCCCGTAGGCCTCCGGCGATCGGGCGTAGGGCAACAGAAGCAGCACCATCACCAGGACCGGCGCGCCCACCAGGGTGATGAGGGTGCCACTCTTGCCGATGGCATCGAATATGAAGATCAGGATCCCGGCGGTCCCGCCGACGATGGCGGCAAGCGTGATCGTTCTCGCCCGAGAGTCGAGGGGGCGCGCGGCGAACACCTTCACGTCGCGCGATACGGCGGCGGTCTTGGAAGCGATGGCCCTGGGATCCTTTCCGGGTGGACAGAGATGGCGGCCGGTTTCCGGCGCTCGTCCGGCGGCGTTCAACTATTGTAAGCACTCGCCCCCGCAAGTACGGGGGCGAGTGCCAAGCTCCCCCCACTCCGGTGCCTCAGGTAGGTTCGATGGACGAAGCGCGACTGCGCAAGTTGATCGCCGGCAATTACTTCATCACTCACCTGGAAGTCCACGAGCGGTTGGACTCCACCAACTCCCGCGCGCTCGAGCTGGCAGTCGAGGGGGCCGCCGAGGGCGCCGTGGTGGTGGCCGACTATCAGAGCGCCGGGCGCGGGCGGCGCGGGCGGTCCTGGATCGCACCCGCCGGCTCGAGTCTGCTGTTCACCGTCCTTCTCCGGCCGGGCCCCGAGTTGTCCGCCGGGCCGGCCACCTTCGCTGTTGGGGTGGCGGCCTGCGAGGTGGTGAGGAACCTGGGCTGTGCGGCAGGCCTGAAGTGGCCCAACGACCTGGTGGTCGAGGATCGCAAGCTGGCCGGCATGCTGACCGAGGTGGTGCCCAGACCGCCCGGCTTCGGCCGTGGGTGGCGCGCGGATCAACCCGCTCCGGTGTGGCCCGCGCTGGCCGTGGGGTTCGGGCTCAATGTGGACATGGACGTGGCCGAGCTTCCCGAGGAGGTGGCCGAGCAGGCCACGAGCCTTGGCGCGCTTGATGTCCGCGTGGAGAGAGAGGCGCTGCTTGCCGACATCCTGGCCGAACTCGGCGAGGTGTATCGGGCGGCCATGCTTCCGGGTGGAGGCCACGCCCTGATGGATAGCTACCGCGCTCGTTCGGCCACGATCGGACGCCGCGTGCGTGTCGAGACCAATGAACGCGTCGTCGAGGGGCTCGCCGAGGCGGTAGATGAGGAGGGGGCCCTCGTGATGCGCGACGGCGAGGGGAAGAGTCACCGGTTCATCTCCGCGGATGTGGTTCATCTCCGGTAGGACTTGGCACACGCTCGGTGTTGGCCGCCGGGGGGTGCGCTTGATAGCTTGGGCCCGAGAGATTCTTGGTTCGCGCTGAATCCGAGGGAGGTTCTGCCATGCCCTTCCCGCGCCGCCTGCTAGCCGAGCACGAGGAGATGATTCTCGACCTACGGCCTCACCCGATCGCCCTGGTTCCTCCGGCGTTCTGGGGGGCGCTGGTGGTGGCCGCGGCCGCGGTCGCATTCAACAAGATGCCCGCCGGCTCGAGGCAGGGCCCGCTTCGCATCGCCGTCCTGGCGGTGGCGGGAGTCCTGATGCTCTTCTTCGTCCTGCCGCAGATCCTGCGCTGGGCCACCACGCACTTCGTGCTCACCTCCGATCGGTTGATCCTGCGCCGCGGCGTGATCGCCAAGTACGGCAAGGAGATTCCTCTGGAGCGCATCAACGATGTGACCTTCCGGCAGTCGATCTGGGAGCGGGTCATCGGGGCGGGCGATCTCGTCGTGGAGTCGGCCGGCGAGCAGGGCCAGCAGCCGATCACCGACGTTCGCCGCCCGGAGGCGGTCCAGAAGGAGATCTACCGTCAGGCGGAGGCCAACCAGCAGCGCATGTCCACCCAGACGGTCGCCGCACCGGCGCTCAGCATCCCCGAGCAGATCGGAAAGCTGGCGGAGTTGCGCGACCGCGGGGTCCTGACCGAAGAGGAGTTCCAGGCCAAGAAGGCAGCCCTTCTTCGCCAGATGGGCTGAGTGCCCACCCTCGCAACGCGCCATCTGACATTCGCAACGCCCGGCGTGTCGCCGTCTTCTGCGGGGCCGACTTGCGGGGCCGCTGCCTTCCTTGGGATGCTCCCTGCCGAATCCGTTCGCAGGGCAAGCTCACAGGAGGGTGACCACATGCCAGAGGCAGTAATCGTAGCTACCGCCCGCACCCCGATCGGGCGCGCGGGGAAGGGGTCTCTCATCGACTGCCGGCCCGATGACCTGGGCGCGTTCGCGGTCAAGAAGGCCCTAGAGAAGGTTCCTCAGCTCGACAAGACCGAGATCGAGGACCTCATGCTGGGTTGTGGGTTCCCCGAAGAGGAGCAGGGCATGAACCTTGCCCGCCGGGTCGGCCTGCTCGCGGGCCTGGGCGACTCCGTGGCCGGTACCACCGTGAACCGATTCTGCGCTTCGAGCCTGCAGACCCAGCGCATGGCCTTCCACGCCATCAAGGCCGGAGAAGGCACGGCCTACATCGCGGCGGGCGTCGAGTCCATTTCCCGCACCCCTCAGCTTCCGCGCGACATCGCCGCTTTCCACCCCGATCTGGGCGGCACGACCTTCACCGGCGTCTACATGCCCATGGGCAACACCGCCGAGCAGGTCGCGGAGCGCTTCAACGTCAGCCGCGAGGAGATGGACGCCTTCGGTGTGCGCTCCCAGGAGCGCGCGGTCGCGGCCCAGGAGCGCGGCTTCTTCGACAATGAGATCCACCCGTACACCAAGCCGGATGGCACCGTGATCTCCAAGGACGACGGCCCCCGGCCCGGCACGACCCTCGAGAAGCTGGCCAGCCTGAAGCCCGCCTTCGGGCCGGGGGGCAAGGTCACGGCCGGCAATGCCTGCTCACTGAACGACGGTGGCGCGGCAGTCATCATCATGAGCGAGGATCGCGCCCGCGAGCTGGGGATCACCCCGCTCGCGCGCATCATCTCGACCGGCGTCAGCGGCGTCGACCCCGAGATCATGGGCGTGGGCCCGATCGAGGCGGTCAAACTGGCGCTCAAGCGCGCCAAGATGACCATCGACGACATCGACCAGTTCGAGCTGAACGAGGCCTTCGCCGCTCAGGTCATTCCCGTGTGCAAGGCCGTCGGCATCGACCCCTTCGGCGACCGGGTCAACCCCAACGGCGGAGCCATCGCGCTGGGCCACCCCTACGGCATGACCGGGGCCCGGATCATGGGCACCCTGCTCAACGGTCTGCGGGAATCCGGCAAGAGCATCGGGCTCGAGACCATGTGCGTGGGCGGCGGCCAGGGCATGGCGATGATCGTCGAGCGTCTGTCGTAGGTAGGGCAGCGGGCGGCCGACCGTGGCTGTTGGATCAAGACGAAGAACCGGGCTCCGCGACTCGCGGAGCCCGGTTCGATTTCCCGGCGGTTGGCGGGGGTGGCCTGCGAGCCCGCCGGCATTGGGCCACAAGCTTGTTGAGACCCAATGGCCGGTGCCCGTACCCGCAGGTTCCGTGCGCAACTTCCTTGCCGGAGCCCTGCGGCCTTCTACCCGTGAGTCGAGACCCCGCCGTCGACGGGGATGACGGCGCCGGCCAGGTAGGCGCCGGCGCGCGAGGAGAGGTAGATCGCGGTCCCCGCGATGTCCTCGAGTCTTCCCTCCCGCCCCATCGGAATGAAGCCAACCGGTGTGGTGTCCGGGTTGTCGAAGAGGAACTGAGTCATCTTGGTCACGAAGAGGCCGCACGCGATCGCGTTGACGTTGATGTTCTCCCGGACCAAGCGGTGAGCCATCTGGCGCGTGAGCATATGCACCGCGGCCTTGCTGGGCGCGTAGGCGTAGTTCTCGCTTGCGGGCACGGTGATGCCGTCGATCGAGCCGATGTTGATCACTCGCGCCGGATCTCCCGGCGAGGCCGCCTTGCGCAACTGCGGCAGCAACTTCACGGTCATGTGGAAGATTGCCTTGACGTTGATCGCCCAGATCTTGTCGAACGCCGAGTCCGGGTAGTCCTCGAGCGGGGCGCCCCAGGTCGCCCCGGCGTTGTTGACCAGGATGTGCACTGCGGGTTCCCTTGCGGCCACCTCTCGCGCGAGGTGCTCGACGCCCTCCAGCCCGGACAGATCCGCCGGGATCGAGATGCACTGGCCTGTCTTGCTCAGTTCCGCGGCGACCGCGTCGCACACCTCGGCCTTTCTGGACGAGATGTACACACGCGCTCCGGCGTCGACGAATCCTCGCGCGATCATGAGCCCGATCCCGCGAGAGCCGCCGGTCACCACGGCCACCTTGCCGGCGATGGAAAACAGATCCTGGTTCATCTTGGACCCCCTGCTGATCCACTCGACGTCCGCGACGGCCAAGGATTCTTCGCGGCCGGGCGCTGGACGACTGGTTTGCCGACCCGGTGTCGGGTCTGCGCAGATTGTAGCGACTAGTCCTATCGTCCCGTTTGCCGCATTTTCGTCCCGGTGATAGGTTTCTTTAGCCCAGCCGGGCGGGCTACGGCTTGGGCGCTCGTTCCTTCTGCTCTCGCGTAAGGGGGAAATCTGTGAGGGATCGGGTCGCTATCGTGGGGGTCGGCCAGGCGGGGTATTCCCCGCTCACGACCGGCCTGTCCTATCGGGAGCTGATCTTCGAGGCGGCACTCAGGGCCTACGACGATGCGGGGGTCGATCCCCGCAAAGACGTGGACTCCTTCGTGACCGTAGCTGAGGACTTCCTCGAAGGGACTTCCATCTTCGACGAGTACGTCCCCGACCAGATCGGCGGCGCCATGCGCCCGGTGCAGACAATCGCCGGGGACGGGCTGTTCGCGCTGGCCACGGCGTACATGCTCATCCAGTCGGGAATCGCTCAGGTCGTGGCGGTCGAGGGCCACTCCAAGGCCAGCGACATCCTGACACCCGACCACATCCTGGAGTTCGCTCTGGACCCGGTGCTGAACCGGCCGCTGGGGGCGCACCCACACGTGCTGGCCGGCCTGGAGATGGTGCGCTACTGCCGCGCAACCGGCACCACCTTGGAGCAGTGCGCGGCGGTGGTGGCCAAGAACCGGACCAATGCGCTGGACAACCCGCTGGCCGCCTATCCCTCGCGGGTCTCGGCGGCCGACGTGCTGGCGGCGAAGCAGACCTTCAGCCCCATCACGGCGATGGACGGGCCTCGATCGGCGGATGGCGCAATCGTGGTGGTGCTTGCGAGCGAGGCGGCCGCCGACAAGCTGACCGACATGCCGGTCTGGGTTCTCGGCGCCGGATGGGCGATGGACACCCCGAGCCTCGAGAGCCGCTCGTGGACGGACGCGGTCTACGCTCAGATCGCGGCGCAGAAGGCCTACGAGATGGCCGGTGTGACGCCTCGCCAGGACATCGACCTGGTCGAGTGCGACGACACCTGGGGTTTCAAGGAGCTTCAGCACTTGGAGGCGCTCGGGCTTGCGCGGCCGGGCGAAGCGGGGCTTCTCACCGAGGAAGGCGTGACCGCCCGCTACGGAGACCTCCCGGTCAACCCCTCGGGCGGCAGCCTCGGCATGGGCTATCTGCACGAGGCCAACGGCCTGGCTCGCGCCCTCGAACTGACACTTCAGCTTCGTGGTGAGGCGGGCGAGCGCCAGGTTGAAGATGCCGAGGTAGGGGTAGCGATGAGTTGGCGTGGCGTGCCTACGGCCAGCGGTGCCGTGGTCGTGCTCGGAGCCGACTAGCCAAACCTTGGGTCTTGGGGCCGCAAGCGGGATGGCGGTCTCCGGTCGAGAAGGGGGATTCCCGGATGGCAATGCGCAAGGTAGCCGTGATCGGGGCCGGCATGACGAAGTTCATGCGACGGGCCCAAGAAACGGGCAAGGAATTGGCATGGGAGGCCACCAAGGCCGCCCTGGACTCCTGCGAACTCTCGATAAACGACGTCGACGCGGTGTGCCTGGGAACCGCGCCGGACGCTTTCGACGGTGTCCACATGAAGGGCGAATACCTGGCCGATGGGGCCGGGGCATGGCACAAGC
>JBBAAN010000047.1:0-17281 GCA_041658225.1 Actinomycetota bacterium | reverse complement strand
GAGAAGCTCTGCGAGCCCGACGGCAAGGCGCCGACAACCGAGTCCGCAAGCTACATCCACAACGGTAAGTGCGAGCCCATGTTCCAAAGGACCGACACCTTCGTGGCCAAGCCCTCGGCCGGTGGCATGCCTTCGGGACCCAACGTTATGGTCACCATGAAGGTCGAGCGCACGGTCCACGGGATCGTGCAGGCGCGGGGCACAGTCGGCGGCAAGCCGGTCGCCTTCGTGAGAGCCCGCACGAGCTACTTCAAGGAAGTCGATTCGGCGATGGGCTTCATCCTCCTGAACAACTCCGACGCGATACGGGGGCCGGAGGACTTCAGGCACGCGGCTCAGTACATCAACCACAGCTTCCAGTGGTTCTTCCTCAACGGCGATCACATTGCCTACCAGATGGCGGGCACGTATCCGGTCAGGGCTCCCGGGGTCGACCCCGACCTGCCGGTTTGGGGCACGGGCGAGTGGGATTGGCGCGGGGTGGTGCCGGCCGACCAACTCCCGTGGGACATCGACCCGCCCAAGGGCTACATCACGTCATGGAACAACAAGCAGGCACCCGGCTGGAACGCCGCCGACGGCAACTACTCGTTTGGCCCGGTGCACCGTGTCCAGATGCTGAACAAGCGCCTGGAGGCCCTGATCGCCTCTGGGAACAAGATCACACTGCCCGATGCGGTCTGGGTGGCCTCCGATGCCTCGACGGTCGACTTGCGGGGCCAGGAGGTGCTCCCGCTGCTGCTGGACGTCCTGGGCAAGCCGCCGGACGAGCTGAGCCAGGCTCAAGACCTGCTTCGAGGGTGGGCGGATGCCGGCGCTCACCGGCTCGACCGGACCGGCGATGGGCACTATGACCAGGCCCCGGCGGTTGCCTTGATGGACGCCTGGTGGCCCAAGGCCGTCCACGCCGTTTTCGACCCGGTCATGAAGGACAAGTATGGGTATTCGCCGATGGCCTTCGACAACCCGCCGGGCGCGCTTGGCAGCGCGTACCAGTTCGGGTATTTCGGCTATCTGAGCAAGGATCTGCGGCGCGTCCTCGGGTGGGCGGTCAAGGGGACGTGGCATCGTACGTACTGCGGGAGCGGAGACCTCGCGGCCTGCCGGGACGCGCTTGCCTCGAGCCTGCGTGAGGCGGTCAAGCAAGTCTCGGACGCCTACGGTGCCGACTCCGCCAAGTGGGATTCCGACGCCAAGACCGAGGATCAGGACAGAATTCAGTTCAGCGCCGTGGGTGTGGTGAACATCCCGGCGATCGAGTGGCAGAACCGTCCGACCTTCCAGCAGGTGGTGGAGTTCTCGGCTCCCGGGCGGGGGTCGGCAGTCTCGGGCACGAACCCCGCCAAGCCCTTGCCCGCGACCGGCCGGGCCGCGGGCGCTGGACTTGTTGCACTGGTGTTGGGAGTCATTGTGGCGGGAATGGGCGCGAGGAAGCATCTACTCCCACGCTCTTGAAAGAGAATCCGGCGGGGCGTTACCAGCCTCGCTCGATCCACTCCGCGAGCTGCGGGCGCTGGGTGCCGATGGTGGTGTCGGCGCCGTGCCCCGGACAGACCACGATGTGATCGTCGAGCGTGAACAGCGACCGCTCGATGGAGTTGACGATCTGCCGGAATGCGTCGGCGTTGCCGAAGGTGTTGCCGGGGCCTCCGGGGAACAGGGTGTCTCCCGAGAAGACCTGTCTTCCGGCCGCGAGGAAGGAGACGCCGCCGGGGCTGTGACCCGGGGTGTGCAGAACGCGAAGCGATCCGGCTCCCACGGGGATCTGCTGTCCGTCCTGGAGCAGCAGGTCGGGGTGAACGGGCAGTATGGCGGCGTCGGCCGGGTGGCACGCAAGGGGAACGCGCAATTCGGCGATGACCGCCCGCAAGGCCCCGACATGGTCGCTGTGGCCGTGGGTGAGCAGCACGGCCGTGACGGTGATGCGAGCGTTGGCCACCTCGCCGAGGATCCGGCGAGGGCTGGCCGCGGGATCGATGACCACGCCGTTTCCCGAAGCGGGGTCCCAGACGAGGTAGACGTTGTTGTTGAAAGTCCCGACGGCGAACTTGAGAGCGTTCAGTCCCTCGCCGGGATAGAGATGAGCCGGGTCGCCCCGCAGGACCGATGAGGGCTCGAGTGGTGCGGATCGGCTCATGATTGGTACCTCCGAGGGGGGGATTGACGGACCGGGCATCCTTGAGGGCGGGTGATCGGGCGAGGCACCTCCCTGGGCCGGCGGAGCGATCGGCGCGGCGGCCTTGTCCCGGCGGCGGAGCTACAATAGCGCCCGCCCTCCCGCCGATGCGAGGCGACGCAAGGGGATCATATGTCCAGCGACGAGATCGTCATCCACGGGGCCAGGGAGCACAACCTCAAGAACATCAACCTGCGGCTCCCGCGCGAGAAGCTCATCGTGTTCACCGGGCTGTCCGGCTCGGGGAAGTCCTCGCTTGCCTTCGATACCATCTACGCCGAGGGGCAGCGCCGCTACGTCGAGAGCCTTTCGGCCTACGCTCGGCAGTTCCTCGGGCAGATGGAGAAGCCCGACGTCGACTTCATCGAGGGACTCTCGCCGGCGATCTCGATCGATCAGAAGGGCGCCTCCCACAACCCGAGATCGACCGTGGGCACGATCACGGAGGTGTACGACTACCTTCGCCTCCTATTCGCGAGGGTGGGCACCCCTCACTGCCCCAAGTGCGGCAAGGTGATCGCCCGTCAGTCCGCGGAGCAGATCGTCGACCGAGTGCTGGAACTGGCGGAGGGGACCAAGTTTCAGGTCCTTGCCCCGGTCGTGCGCGCCCGCAAGGGCGAGTACGAGGCCATGTTGTCCGAGTTGGCCGGCAAGGGGTTCGCCCGAGCGCGAGTGGACGGCGAGGTTCGCGATCTGACCGAGAAGATCCGCCTTGCGCGCCACTACAAGCACACCATCGAGATCGTGGTCGATCGCCTGGTCTCCAAGGAGGGGATCGGCCGGCGCGCGACGGACGCCGTGGAGACCGCGCTCAAGCTGACCGATGGGCTGGTCTCGATCGACTTTCCCGACAAGGGCGAGACCATCACCTACTCCGAGCACCTGGCGTGTCTGGACGACGGGCTCTCCTTCGAGGAGTTCGCCCCGCGCAACTTCTCGTTCAACTCACCGTTCGGCGCCTGCGAGACCTGCACGGGGCTGGGGACGCGAATGGAGGTGGACCCCGAACTGGTCGTTGCCGACCCCAGTCTGTCCCTGGAGCAAGGCGCGATCTCGCCCTGGTCCACGGGTCACTTCTTCGAGTACTTCACCCGGCTGCTCTCGGCGCTGGCCGATCAGCTCGGCTTCTCGATGTCCACACCCTGGCGCAAGCTCACCAAGGCCCAGCGCGAGGCGATTCTGCACGGCCTGGGGGAAGGCGACGTCTACGTCAGCTACCGAAACCGCTTCGGACGCAGGCGCTCCTACCACACAGGCTACGAGGGCGTGATCCCCTACCTGCACCGGCGGCACTCGGAGGCGGAGAGCGACTTCTCGCGAGAGCGCATCGAGTCCTACATGCGGCTGGTTCCCTGCCCGTCCTGCGGTGGTCTGCGGCTGAAGCCCGAAGTTCTGGCCATGACGGTGGGCGGGCGCAACATAGCGGAGATGTCCTCGGACTCCATCGAGAGGGCCGACCGTTTCCTGCGGGGATTGGAGTTGTCGCAGAAGGAACGCATGATCGCCGAGCGCATCCTCAAGGAGGTCCATTCCCGGCTGGGGTTCCTGCTGGACGTGGGGCTGGGGTATCTCACTCTCGACCGGCCGGCCGCGAGCCTGGCGGGGGGCGAGGCCCAGCGCATCCGACTGGCGACTCAGATCGGCTCCGGGTTGGTCGGCGTGCTCTACATTCTCGACGAACCCTCGATCGGCCTGCATCAGCGTGACAATCGGCGTCTTCTGGACACCCTGATTCGCTTGCGCGACCTGGGCAACACGTTGATCGTGGTCGAGCACGACGAGGCCACCATCCGTGAGGCCGATCACGTGGTCGACATCGGACCGGGGGCGGGCGAGCACGGAGGATACATCGTCGCTCAGGGCAGCCTGGCGGACATCATTGCCGAGCCCGGATCCCTCACCGGGGCCTACATGGCCGGCCGGCGGGCGATCCGCGTGCCGGAGTGGCGCCGTCCGCCGACGGGCCGGTGGATCGAGGTCCTCGGCGCCGCGCAGCACAACTTGAAGAGCATCGACGTGCGCATTCCGTTGGGGTGCTTCGTTTGCGTGACCGGGGTGTCGGGATCGGGCAAGTCCACGCTGGTGGCGGACACCCTCCACCCGGCCTTGATGAACGCGTTGTATCGGTCGCGCCTCTCGCCCGGCAAGCACAGGACGATCAAGGGCCTCGATCACGTCGACAAGGTGATCGCCATCGACCAGTCGCCGATTGGGCGGACGCCTCGGTCCAATCCGGCCACCTACACCGGGGTGTTCGACAAGGTGCGCGATCTGTTCGCCCAGACCCCGCAGGCCAAGGTTCGCGGCTACCGGCCCGGGCGTTTCTCGTTCAACGTCAAGGGCGGGCGATGCGAGGCCTGCGCGGGGGACGGCACGATCAAGATAGAGATGCACTTTCTTCCGGACATCTACGTGCCGTGCGAGGTATGCAAGAGCCGCCGCTACAATCGCGAGACTCTCGAGGTTCGCTACAAGGGCCGCACGATCGCCGATGTTCTCGACCTGAGTGTCGAGGAGGCGAGGGAGTTCTTCGGGGCGATCCCGCCGATACGCCGCCACCTGGAGACGCTGGACGATGTGGGGCTCGGCTACGTCAAACTCGGCCAGAGCGCGCCGACGCTGTCGGGAGGAGAGGCGCAGCGAGTCAAGCTCGCCAGCGAACTGTGCAAGCGAGCTACGGGGCGGACCTTCTACATCCTGGACGAGCCGACCACCGGGTTGCACTTCGAAGACATCGCCAAGCTGCTGGCGGTATTGCAGCGGCTGGTGGAGATGGGCAACACCGTCCTGGTGATCGAGCACAACCTGGACGTCATCAAGACCGCCGATTGGATCATCGACCTCGGTCCGGAGGGAGGCGACGCGGGTGGGCAGATCGTCGCCGAAGGAACGCCGGAGGCCGTGATGAGCAATGCCGCGTCATATACCGGCCGCTTTCTCGGGGAGCACCTGCGCGGCGAGGCGGCCGCGACCGAAGCGCCGGATCCGGTGCTCCAATCGGTGGGCTGATGCAGCGCGTCGCGATTTCGCCGCCACCCGAGTTGTCGGAAGTGCCGGATGCCCCCGGGTGCTACTTGTTTCGGGACGCCTCGGAACGAGTGGTCTACGTGGGCAAGGCTGCTTCGCTTCGCAAGCGACTGGCCAACTACTTCGGAGAACCGGGCAGCCTGCACGTTCGCACGCGTGCCATGCTCGAGGCGGCTTCCAGCGTGGAGTGGGTCCTCGTGCGAACCGAGCTGGAGGCTCTGCACCTGGAGCTCACGCTCATCAAGGAACACCGTCCCCGCTACAACGTGCGCTACCGGGACGACAAGTCCTATCCCTATCTGGCGGTCACCCTGGAGGAGGCGGTTCCACGCGCGGTCGTGATGCGGGGGCCGCATCACAAGGGTGTGCGCTACTTCGGGCCCTATGCCCACGCGTACGCCATTCGCGAAACGCTGGACCTGCTTCTTCGCCCCTTCCCGGTGCGCACCTGCTCTGATGGGGTCTATGAGCGCTGCCGGAGATTGGGCCGGCCGTGTTTGCTGGCCGACATCGAGAAGTGCGCCGCGCCTTGCGTGGGCCGAGTCGGCATCGAGGAGCACCGGGCGATCGTGGAGGAGTTGTGCGCGTTTCTCTCGGGGCGCACGGCGCCTGTGCTGGAGCGGATCGAGCGGGACATGTGCGAGGCGGCCGAAGCCATGGATTTCGAGCGGGCGGCCAGGCTTCGCGACCGGCTCGCGGCGGCGGGCAAGGCCGTCGAGCGCCAGCAGATGGTCTCGACCAAAGAGGAGGATCTGGACGTCGTGGCCATGGCCGGAGACGAGCTGGAGGCTGCTCTCCAGGTTTTCTTCGTGCGCCGTGGAAGGGTGATGGGGCGGAGAGGGTGGGTGGTCGATCGGGTTGAGGACTTGACGGATGGGCAATTGTTGGCCGGTTTCTTGCGCCAGCTCTACGTCGAGCGGCAGACGGAGATCCCGCCTCGGATCCTGGTCCCGGAGGCGATCGACCCGGTCGAGGAAGGAGCTTTGCTGGAGTGGCTGCGCGAGCTGCGGGGTGCCAGGGTCCAGGTCCGGGTTCCGGTTCGGGGCGAGAAGATGGAACTGCTGGAAACCGTGACCGGAAACGCGACAGAAGCCTTCACCCAGCACCGCCTCAAGCGGGCGGCGGACTTCGATGCTCGTTCGCGCGCGCTTCGGGAACTCCAGGAGCACCTGGGTCTTGCCGAGGCGCCCCTTCGCATCGAGTGCTTCGACGTCTCGCACCTGCACGGCAGCCAGGCGGTCGGCTCGATGGTGGTTTTCGAAGACGGGCTGGCCCGACCGAGTGAGTACCGGCACTTTCGGGTGTCGGGCATCGAGGCCGGGGACGACGTGGGGTCGATGCGCGAGGTGCTGATTCGGCGACTGAAGCACTTGGATGAGCAGTCGGGGGATGAGGGCGCCCAGCGCTCGCGCCGCTTCGCCTATCGGCCCGGCCTGATCGTGGTGGACGGGGGTAAGCCGCAATTGGGCGCGGCCCTGGAGGCACTGGCCGAGTCCGGGGCATCGGATGTCAGCGCGATCTCCCTCGCCAAGCGGCTCGAGGAGGTCTACGTGCCCGGGCGGTCCGAGCCCCTTGTCGTTCCCCGGTCCTCCGAGGCCCTCTACCTGTTGCAGCGCCTGCGCGACGAGGCGCACCGCTTTGCGCTGAGCTACCACCGGCGCTTGCGCTCAAAGGCGGCGACGCGCTCCGACCTTCAGGACATCGCCGGCGTGGGCAAGGCCAGGCGGCTCGCGCTGCTCGGGCATTTTGGGTCGATGCGCAAGCTCGCGCTGGCCGACTTCTCGGAAATCCAAGCGGTGCCGGGTGTGTCTGCTACGCTGGCCGCCAGGATCTTCGAGCACCTTCACGGGGTTGACCCGGCCCCGACGAGCGGGGTGGGCCGAAAGGGGTAGAGGGTGAAACGCCACCGGGCGGGGACCGAAGTCGTCATCATCACCGGCCTGTCGGGCGCCGGGCGCTCGGAAGCCTCCAACAACCTGGAGGACCTTGGCTACTTCGTGATCGACAACCTCCCGCCCGCGCTGATCGGCAAGATGGTCGACCTGGTTTCGGTTCCGGGCAGCAGCGCGACCCGGCTGGTGCTGGTGGTCGATGCGCGTGGGGGCCAGTTCTTCGAGGACCTCGAGTCGGCGCTGGTGGGTCTTCGCCGGCGAGGTGTGCACTTTCGGATCGTCTACCTAGAGGCCTCCGACGAGGCATTGTTGCGAAGGTTCGAGGCGACGAGGCGCCTTCATCCCCTTGGGGGCGAGCGGGTCATCGATGGCATTCGCAGGGAGCGGGAGATGCTGCGGGGCCTTCGCGGCCAGGCGGACCTGATCATCGACACCAGCGACGTCAACGTTCACGAGCTGCGGGAGAAGATGGTCAAGACCTTCGGGGGCCCGAAGGCCGAAGAAGGCGACTTGCGGATCTCCGTGCTCTCCTTCGGATTCAAGTACGGGTTGCCGCTGGATGCGGATGTGGTGATCGACGTCCGGTTCCTGCCGAACCCCCACTGGAAAGACGAGCTGCGTCCCCTGACGGGCCTGGCCGGGCCGGTTCGAGACTACGTGATGGAGCAGGATCCAACGGGCGCGTTCTTGGAGCGTTTCGAGGCGTTGCTGGAAGTGCTCATCCCGGGCTACCAGGCGGAGGGGAAGCACTACCTGGGGATTGCCGTGGGATGCACCGGCGGCAAGCACCGGTCTGTTGTGCTGACTGAGGAGATCGGAGCCTACCTCAGAGACCGGGGACTGACGGTCGCGGTGGAGCACCGGGACATCGGTAGGGAGTGAGAGCGCTCGGGCGAGCGCGCCGCGCGGGGGGTGTGGTCGCAAATGCCGCGGGTCGGTCGAGAGCTACGTGCCTGGGTAGGCAGACGGTCCGGGCTCTCTTTGGGAGTGGTCGCACAGGGCGCGTGTGAGCCGTGAGTTTCGTGCTGGTGGCCAAGGAGGAGATGGCGCGGATTGCCCGCGCGAAGCCCTGCTGCCGGCGAGCCGAGCTGGCGGGGTTGCTGCGCACCGCCGGAAGCCTGCATCTCACCGGCGGGGGAGAGGGACTGGCGTACCGGCTGGAAGTGGCTACCGGTTCGGGGGCCGTCGCGCGCGCCGCATTCCGGCTGCTGCACGAGGTCTTCAAGGTGCGCCCCGAGATCGTGGTGGCGGAGCGGCCGAGCCAGCGTGGTCTGAGGGTTCGCAGCTATCGGGTGGCGGTGGAGGAGAAGGCCGGGGAGATCGCGCGGTTGGCGGGGCTGCTCAGTGAGGAGGGCAATCCGTCGGGCGGAGTGAGGGCTTCGCTCGTGGCCCGCAACTGCTGCGCGATGGCCTATGTCGGGGGAGCATTCCTGGGGCGGGGATCGATCAGCGATCCCAAACGCTCGGCCCATCTGGAGATCGGGGTACCGGACGAGCAGACGGCTCGCGACCTGGAGGGGATCCTGTGTCGTCAGGGTTGGCGGGCCGGCGCGGGTGCGCACCGGGGCGAGTGGCGTGTCTACCTTAAGAGCGCCGGCGAGATCGGGGATCTGCTGGGACGCATGGGAGCGGGGCAGGCCTACCTTGCGTGGGAGGAGAGCCGCGTGCGGCGCGAGGTGAGGCTGGACACCATTCGTCTGGCCAATGCCGACCAGGCCAACGTGCGCCGGGAAGTCAAGGCGTCCCTTCGCCAGACCGCCCTTGCCCGGGCGGTTCTGGAGCTACCCCCGGGCACGCTGCCTGAGGGGCTGCGAGAGGTGGCGCTGGCGCGGGTGGCCAACCCGGAGGCGAGCCTGGCGGAGCTGGGGCGGCTGTGCGCGCCGCCGC
Organism: Actinomycetota bacterium; assembly: GCA_041658225.1. Taxonomy (GTDB): domain Bacteria; phylum Actinomycetota; class CALGFH01; order JBBAAN01; family JBBAAN01; genus JBBAAN01. The sequence goes on along the minus strand of JBBAAN010000047.1, from coordinate 8,299 downwards.
TGTCCAAAGCCGGGGCGCACCGGCGTTTCACGCGTCTGGAAGCTCTGCTGTCCGCGGGCGCGCCGAAGGCGCGCTCTGGCGAAGAAGCGCCGGGTCGGGGCAGAATGTAGGGCCGGATGTGCCATAGCCTGTCAAGGAGGAGATCCGAAATGACTGTGCGGGTTGGTATCAACGGATTTGGGCGGATTGGGCGGAGCTTCTTGCGAGCGGTGCGGGAACAGGGCGCCGATGTCGAGATCGTGGCGATCAACGATCTGACCGACACCAAGACGCTGGCTCATCTGCTGAAGTACGACTCGATCATGGGCAGGTTCGGCGCGCCCGTCACCAGTGCCGAGAGTTCGATGACGGTGGACGGCAAGGTGATCAAGGTTCTGGCGGAGAAGGATCCCGCGGCCCTGCCGTGGGCAGACCTGGGCGTGGACGTCGCGATCGAGTCGACGGGGCGCTTCACGGCCCGGGACAAGGCTGAGCTTCACCTGGCGGCCGGCGCCAAGAAGGTCATGATCTCGGCCCCCGCCAAGGGAGAGGACATCACGATAGTGATGGGCGTCAACGACTCTCTCTACGACCCGGCCGCCCACCACATCATCTCCAACGCCTCCTGCACGACGAACTGTGTGGCCCCCCTGGCCAAGGTCCTGCAGGACAGCTTCGGCCTGGTGCGCGGTTTCATGACCACGATCCATGCCTACACCAACGACCAGGTCATCCTGGACTACCCGCACAAGGACCTGCGCCGTGCGCGAGCCGCGGCGATGAACATCATCCCGACGACCACCGGTGCGGCCAAGGCCGTTGCCCTGGTCATTCCCGAGCTGAAGGGCAAGCTGGACGGCTTCTCGCTGCGGGTGCCCGTGCCGGACGGATCGGTCACCGACCTGGTGGCAGAACTCGGCAAGCCGGCGAGCGTGGAGGAGATCAATGCCGCCTACGCCAAGGCGGCCGGCGGGGCCCTGAAGGGGATCCTGGAGTACACCGAGGATCCCATCGTCTCCTCCGACGTCGTGGGAAACCCACACTCCTCGGTCTTCGACGCCCTGTCGACCATGTCTTCCGGGACGCTGGTGAAGGTCATCAGTTGGTACGACAACGAGTGGGGCTACTCGAACCGGATGGTGGACCTGCTCGGCCTGATCGCCAAGGGACTCTGAGCCGTCGAGCGATCCGAGTCTCGCGTAGGACGGGAGCCGATGTGACGTTGCGCACGCTGGCCGGCTTGGACGTCGCCGGCAAGAGAGTCTTGGTCAGGGCCGACTTCAACGTCCCGCTGACCGAAGCGGGTGAGATCCGCGACGACATGCGAATCCGTGCGACGCTGCCCACCCTGGAGTACGTCCTGAAGGGTGGCGGAAGCCTCGTGGTGGCAAGCCATCTTGGCCGCCCCAAGGGCAGTGTCGACATGAAGTACTCCCTGGAGCCGGTGGCCAGAAGGCTGGAGGAGTTGTTGGGCAAGCCGGTCGCGCTGGGGGGGCCCGAGGTGGTGGGCCCGGCCGTGGAGGCCCTGGTGGGGGCAGGCGGGCCCGGGAGTGTCGTGCTGCTGGAGAACCTGCGGTTCCATCCGGGCGAGACCTCCAACGATCGGGAGTTCGCGGCGGCGCTCGGGCGCCTGGCGGACATCTACGTCGACGACGCCTTCGGTTCCTCCCACCGCGCTCACGCCAGCGTGGTGGGGGTGCCGGCCCTCCTGCCCGGCTACGCGGGGTTCCTGCTGGCCCGGGAAGTCGATGCGCTCTCCAGGGTCCTGGACAATCCGGCCCACCCGTTCGCGGCGGTGATCGGTGGGGCCAAGGTCTCCGACAAGCTGGCGGTGCTGGACAACTTGGTCGGCAAGGTTGACCAGTTGCTGATCGGTGGCGGGATGTGCTTCACGTGTCTGGCTGCCCAGGGTCTCGAGGTCGGCTCCTCGCTGCTCGAGCCCGATCGGATCGAGGAGATCCGCGGCTTCCTTGGGCGGGCGCAGGCCGCGGGCACGAAGGTCATGCTGCCCGGGGACATCGTGGTCGCGGAGGCTTTCTCGGCCGAGGCCGCGGCGAAGGTGGTGCCGGCCGACGGCATCGAGGCGGGCTGGCAGGGGTTGGACATCGGGCCCGGGGCCGTGGAGACCTTCGGCCGCGCCATTCGCCAAGCGGCCACCGTGCTGTGGAATGGGCCGATGGGCGTCTTCGAGTGGGAGCGATTCGCGGCGGGCACCCTGGGAGTGGCACAGGCAGTGGCGGACTGCCCCGGCTACACGGTGGTCGGCGGGGGAGACTCGGCGGCGGCGTTGAAGCGATTCGGGATGGCGGACCGCGTCTCGCACCTGTCCACGGGAGGGGGCGCCTCCCTGGAGTTCATAGAGGGCAAGACCTTGCCGGGCGTGGCGGCTCTGCAGGCCTAGCGAGCAGACGGGATCCGGGGCGCGAATACTGCCGCGCCGGGACCGCGCGAGGCGGCGGAAGGCTGACTCCGGCAAGACCGGGCGGAAGGGGAGAGGGATGGCAAGACGGCCGATCATTGCGGGCAACTGGAAGATGTTCAAGAACCACCTGGAGGCCATCCAGTTGGTGCAGAAGCTGTCATATCTGCTGGAGGCCTCCGACACCAAGCGGGTGGACGTGGTGCTCTGCCCGCCGTTCACTTCACTTCGCAGCGTGCAGACCCTGATCGAGGCGGACCGCCTGCAGTTCGGCATCGGCGCTCAAAACATGCACTGGGAAGTTGAGGGCGCATTCACCGGAGAGATCTCGGCGAGCATGCTGGCCAAGCTCAAGGTGCGTTACGTGATAGTCGGCCATTCCGAGCGACGTCAGTACTTCGGTGAGACCGATGAGACGGTCAACCGCAAACTCAAGGCCGCATTCTCGGCCGGGCTGACGCCGATCTGCTGCGTGGGCGAGACGCTCGAGCAGAGGGAGTCGGGGGTCACGTCGAGCGTTGTTGAGGGGCAGGTGGCGCTTGGCCTGGAGGGACTCACTCCCGAGCAGGTGGGCTCTATGGTCATCGCCTACGAGCCCATCTGGGCCATCGGAACCGGTCGTACTGCCAGTCCCGCCGACGCTCAGGAAGTCGCCGGCGTGATCCGCGGGAAAGTGGCGGTGGGTTTCGGGCAGGATGTCGCCGAGAAGGTGCGCATCCAGTACGGCGGCAGCGTCAAGGCCGGCAACATCGGCGACATCATGGCGCAGCCGGATGTCGACGGAGCACTGGTCGGCGGGGCCTCCCTCGACCCCGAGGACTTCGCGCTCATCATCAAGTACCCGGCGTAGGACCGGTTCACGCTCCCGCGTCGGTGGCGTTTCTCTGCGGGCAGGCTTGGCTGGGAAGGGGATGGTGCGGGGATTTTCTTGCCGTTCGCGGTGGTTAGGGGAGTTGCGGGAGAGGGTATAGCGGTAGTATTGCGCGGAAAGTCCACATCGGTGGTGGTTCCGGGTACCCCGGCGCATGACCTGCGCGTGGCGGGGACTGAGAACCACAAGGCACTGACCGGTTGGCCTGAGGAGTACTGGCGCGCTGAGCAGCTCGCACGAGGGAGTGAGGAGGTGATGGGCCGAAGAGGGTAGTGGCAGGAGGAAGTTTGGGTTCCTCCGCGACCTTTCGCTTTTTCGGCGGGCGCGGCAGGACGACTCTAGGAGGTGCGATGCACCGCAAGCACGTGAAGTTCTTGGCCCTGCTCGCGATCGCTGCCCTGTTCGTGGCCGGTTGCGGCAAGGAGGAAAAGAAGGCAGGTCCGACCGCCAAGACCGGCGGCATCTTCAAGATGGAGCTTTCGGAGCCGGAGAGCCTCGACCCGGGCCTCATCTCTACCTCCGAGGGCATCCTGGTGGCTCACCAGATGTTCGACTCGCTGGTGACCTTCGACTCCAAGACGGCTGAGGCCAAGCCGGCCGGAGCCGCAAGCTGGACGGTTTCCGACGCGGGCAAGAAGATCACCTACAAGCTCAAGCCGAATCAGGTCTTCTCCGACGGCACGGCCCTGACCGCGAAGAACTACGCGGCCGGAATCAACCGGGTCGCCCAGAAGGAGACGGCATCCGATGTGGCCTACCACCTCTCGGGCATCGTCGGCTACAAGGAAGTACACGACGACGGCACGGCGAAGGAGATGTCCGGCGTCAAGGTCATCGACGACAGCACCCTTGAAGTCAGCCTGTCCGCGCCGGACGCCGACTTCGTGATCCGGTCCGGGCACACGATCTTCTCGCCGATCCCGGCCAACGTCACCGACTGGAAGGCGTTCAACGAGCAGCCGGTCGGCAACGGCCCGTACATGATGAAGGAGAAGTGGCAGCACGACGTGTCGGTCACGCTGGTGCGCAATCCCAAGTGCGTGAGTAGTCCGAAGCCCTACCTGGACGAGATCGATATCAAGCTCTACGCCGACCAGACGGCCGCCTACAAGGACTTCCAGGCCGGCGCCATCGACTACGTCCGGGTTCCGCCCGAGCAGATCGACGCGGCCAAGGCAGCCTACCCGAAGGGCTTCATCGAGCAGGAGTCCACTGGTCTGGACTACCTGGTGACCAACGTTGAGACCGCGCCCACCAACAACGTGGACTTCCGTCGCGCGCTCTCGATGGCCATCGACCGTGCCGCGATCGTGAAGGCCGTCTTCAGTGGTCACCGGAGCCCGGCGGACGACATTCTGCCGCCGGTCTTCCCGGCCCACCGCAAGGGCGCCTGCACCTACTGCGTTTACGACCCGGTCAAGGCCAAGGAACTGCTCGCCAAGTCCGGCGTGAACATGGCGGGCAAGAAGCTCAAGATCTCCCTGAACTCAGGAGCCGGCCACGAGACGTGGATCCAGGCCGTGGGCAACTCCATCAAGGAGAACCTGGGCATCGACTACGAGCTGAACGGGCTGCAGCCCTTCGGCAACTACCTCAAGTACCTGAACGGCACCGGCTTCACCGGGATTGGGCGTCTGGCCTGGGGCATGGACTACCCGACCCCGGACAACTTCCTGTACCCGCTGTTCCACGGTGACAGCATCGGGCAGGACAACTACGCGCGCTACAAGGGTGCCGACGCCCTGATCGCTACGGCGCGTTCGACCACGGACGCGGCGGCTCGTCAGAAGGCCTACCAGGCCGCCGACGACAAGATCCTCGACGAGCTTCCCGTCATTCCGTTCACCTTCCGGCGTGCCGTGCGGGTGTGGAACACGGAGAAGTTCCAGGGCCTGACCGTCGACGCGTTCGAGGAGCCGACGATCCTGACGGTTAGCCTGAAGTAGGCAAGGCAAGTCGAGTTCGGCAGCGATCCTTCGAGGATCGAACAGGGGCCGCCCAAGGGCGGCCCCTGTTGCCGGCCTCGTGCTATTATCCCCGGCGGAACATGAGCGCTGGGGGTGGCGCTCGTCAGGGCCGCTGTAGTGCGCGCAAGTCGAGGAGCCAATGGGCCGCTACATAATCCGTCGCCTGCTGCTTACGATCCCGGTCGTTCTGGGCGCGATTCTGCTGCTGTACATCGCGACTTTCGTCGTGCCGGGAGACCCGGTGGCATCCATCGGCGGAGAGCGGGCGACGGACCCGGTCACTCGCGAGGTTCTGCGCAAGAAGTACAACCTGGACAAACCACTGGTGGTCCAGTACGTGCTCTACGTCAAGAAGATGGCGACCGGCGATCTCGGGGAGTCCTTGCGCCTACGCCGTTCGGTCACCGACATCCTCAAGGAGCACCTGCCCTGGACCGTCAGGCTGGCGGTGCTGGCGGTGATCCTGGAGCTGGTCTTTGGGATCGCGGCCGGGCTCTTATCGGCCGTCCGAAGATATAGCTTCATGGACGTCTTGGTCACCCTGTCTACCAGTGTGCTCGTTTCGGTGCCGCTGTTCTGGCTGGGTGCCATGCTCCAAATCGTGTTCGGCGTGAAGCTCCGCTGGTTGCCGGTTGCCGGCGTGCAAGCCGGCTGGAAGTCCTACGTCCTTCCGAGCATCACCCTGGCCGCGATCTCGACGGCGTACGTGGCCCGCATCATGCGCACGACCATGCTGGAAACCATGCGCACGGACTACATGAGGACCGCCACGGCCAAGGGGCTCTCCGAGCGCCAGGTCATCCTCAGACACGGCATGCGCAACTCACTCATCCCGGTCGTGACGATGGTCGGTATCGACTTCGGGGCGCTGCTGGGCGGGGCGATCCTCACCGAAACGGTGTATTCGTGGCCCGGGATCGGCCGCCAGATCTACCTGGCCGTTATGGCGCAAGACAACCAGATCGTGCTGGGTGGGGTCACCTTCATGGTGTTCGTCTTCATCATGATGAACTTACTGGTGGACATCCTGTATGCGTACCTCGACCCACGAATCCGCTACTCCTAGGAAGAGCCAGGCAATGAGCGCTGAAGCCACTGAGACAACCGGCCCGGGCGGTTCCGGCCAGGGGGGGTCCTTCGTGCCCGTCGGCACGGTGGGAGCGGTCGAGTCCGGTCCCGCCCTTACCTTGTGGTCCGACGCATGGCGGCGGCTCCGGAAGAACCGCCTTGCGCTGGTGGGTGGCGGGCTCATCATCGTCATGGTGCTGATCGCGCTCCTGGCGCCGATCATTGCCACCCACGATCCGGTCAAGCAGAGCCTCAGTGAGGCGCGCCAGGGGCCCAGCCTGCATCATTTCTTCGGGACGAACGTGTTGGGGCAGGACATGTACAGCCGGATGGTCTATGGGGCGCGGATCTCCCTGTCGATCGGGGTGCTGGCCACGCTGCTGTCCATCGTCGCGGGAGTCGCCCTGGGGGCGATTGCCGGATACTTCGCGGGCTGGTCGGAGTCGATCATCATGCGGCTGGCGGACATCTTCTTCGCGTTCCCCTACGTCCTGGGCGCGATCGTGATCGTCACGGCAGTGGGCCGCAGCTTCGCTTCCATCTTCATCGCCATCGGAATCCTGGGATGGGCCACGGTGGCTCGGCTCTTCCGTAGCTCCGTCCTGAGCGTCAAGGGCACCGAGTATGTGGACGCTGCGCGGGCGATCGGAGCGGGTGACTGGCGGATCATCACGCGCCACATCCTGCCCAACGCCTTCGCCCCCGTTCTGGTGTACGGCACGATGTCGATCGGGGGCGCCATCCTGGCCGAGTCCGCGCTGTCCTTCCTGGGGCTGGGTGTGCGCCCGCCGACGCCCGCCTGGGGATCGATGGTCGCCGACGGCATCCAGTTCATCGAGACCGTGCCCTGGCTGGTGATCTTCCCCGGCATGTTCATCGTGCTGACGGTCCTGGGTTTCGTCCTCCTGGGCGACGGGCTGCGGGACTCGCTGGATCCGCGGCTGCGCTGAGGAGGTATTCGTGGCCCTGACGGTGCAGGACGTACCCGCTCGCGCGGCGGAGACCGGGACTCCGCCCCTGCTCGAGGTCAAGGACCTCGTCACCTACTTCCACACCGATTTCGGCGTGGTCAAGGCGGTGGACGGAGTGAGCTTCACGGTCGGCGAAGGGGAGACCTTCGGGATCGTGGGAGAGTCGGGATCAGGTAAGAGCGTGACGGCGCTGTCGATCATGCGGCTGATTCCGGAGCCACCGGGCAGGATCGAGAACGGCAGCGTGATGTTCCAGGGCCGAGATCTCGTGCGCGCATCCGAGGACGAGCTTTGCGAGATCCGGGGCAACCGCATCGCGATGATCTTCCAGGACGCCCTGACCGCGCTGAACCCCGTGTTCACGGTGGGCTACCAGATCGCGGAGGTCGTGCGGATCCACACCGATGCCTCACGCAAGCAGGCGCGCGATCGGGCCATCGAACTGCTGGAACAGGTGGGCATCCCGCGAGCGAAGGATCGCTTCGAGGACTACCCGCACCAGTTCTCGGGCGGCATGCGCCAGCGCGGGATGATCGCGATGTCGCTGGCGATGAGTCCGGCCCTGCTGATCGCCGACGAGCCGACCACCGCCTTGGACGTCACGATCCAGGCCCAGATCCTCGAGCTGCTCAAGAGCCTGCAGGCGCAGTACCGGATGGGCCTGATCATCATCACTCACGACCTCGGGGTGGTGGCGGCCTACGCGGACAGCGTTGCCGTGATGTACGCGGGCAAGATCGTCGAGCACGGAGACGTGGACGCCATCTACTACCACCCACGCCATCCCTACGGGCTCGGCCTGATGAACTCGATCACGAGACTGGATGAGACGCGCAAGGGTCGGCTGCAGCCGATCGTCGGCCAGCCGCCCAGCCTGCTGAATCGTCCCGAGGGATGCGCGTTCCATCCACGTTGCGCCTACCGTCAGGAGATCTGCTTGACCGAGGTGCCACCGTTGCGGTCTGTGGAAGACGGGCATCTGTCGGCCTGCCACTTCGCTGAAACGCTCGCAAACGGGAAGGGG
>JBBAAN010000046.1:0-17309 GCA_041658225.1 Actinomycetota bacterium | reverse complement strand
CACGGCTCGGCTGATCCCGGTGTCGAAGTTGCGGGACGCGGCAAGGCGCTACAACACCCAGGCGGCGGCGCTCGTGCCGGTCCTCGGGGAGGTGTGGCGCCTCCGCGCCGAGCTCGGGGAGCCGCGCGAGGGGAGGGCCGTCCAAACCCCGCTGGGCCCCGTCGGGGCGCTGGAATGCCTGCCGAGGCTTTTCATCCCCGGGGAGGAAGGGTTCCTCGATGTCGGCAACCCAGAGAAACATTTCTTCTTCGATGGCCCAGGGCTGAAGGAGAAGAGAGCGCAGCGGGTCCGGCCGCTGAGAGTGGACGAGGATCCCCCCGCGCCGATGGCCCCGAGCGCGGGCGTTTCCGAGGGAGGAGGAAGGACATGACGAAGAGCCCGACCACGAAGAAGGAGCTGCATCCGGCCGAGGGGGTGAGCTCGCCGGCCGACACACTCCAGGACCTCCTGACGGGGCGGAGGACGGATGTCCCCGCGGAGGGGTGCCCCCGGGTTGCGATCATCTACCAGTCGGGTCCCGTGCGGATCCACGATTCCCGAACGAAAGGGCCTGTGGCGATCACCCCGGAGCACAACGTGCTGGTCGACGTCGAGCTCTCCGCCGGGGGGATCGTGATCGAGCGCGTTAGGTACGGGATCGGGCCGCGGACCTGGAGGTTTCCTTCCCCGTCCGACCCGCCGCCCAACAAGATTGCGAACGCCCTCTACGGCGGCGACAAGGGCTGAGCGTGCCGAGCTCATCCATGGATTCGCTGCCTGTAAAGCAGCTGGCCGGTTACTCGCTAAGCCGCGCCGGGCGCGGGTTCTGGCCTGTGACTTTCGGAGCGTTCGCGCCTGGTGCGCGGAAAATGGGGGAAACCCTCAGAAAAGGAGGCACAACGATATGACGATCATCGCATCCACAGGAGCAGGAGCCGCGGGGGCTGGCGGCGCAATGGCCGGCGTGAGCGCCTTCGCCCCGTACCTCATGATCGCGTCGACCCTGTTCTCCGCCTTAAGCAGCGCCAGCGCCGGGAAAAGGAATGCCGCGGCGGGGAGGAGGGCGGCCATCTCCGGCCGCGTCACGGATCTCCTTCGGGAGCGCGGCATGAAGCTGCAGCGGGGGGCGGCGCTCTCGAAGATCCGGGCAAACGCCGGTGCCGCCGGGGTCGATATCGGACAGGGATCTCCCATGCAGGCGTACCTACAGACCGCTCAGGAAACGGAACTGGAAATCATCATGGCCCACAAGGTGGCCGACGCGAACTTCGAGGCGCGCATGAGAGGGGCGTCCGATGCGGAGGCCGCGGGGAACCAGATGGCGGCCGGGTCCCTCCTCAGCGGCGCGGCGGATCTGTTTAAGTACAAGGCGAAAAAAGACGAAGCGACGTACAAGCGGGGGGGGTGATGAGGCCCTACCGGGATCCCTTCTCCTCCCGCGCCGAGGACCTGCGGGAGAAGGTCCCTTCCTCGGGGAGTGGCAAAGGATGAGGGACGGCATCCTCGGGATCGACCCCGGCCCCACGGAGTCGGCCTTCGCTCTCGTCACGGGGGACCAGCAGGTCCTCCGAGCGGACAAGGTGGGGAACGATTCCCTCATCGAGCGGATCCGGCAGTCGCCGCCGGCGCACGTCGCGATCGAGAGCATCCAGTCCTACGGGATGGCGGTCGGGCGCTCCGTGTTCGACACGTGCTTCTTCATCGGCGAGGTGATCCGGACCTGCAAGGATGCCGGGATCCCCTTCACGCTCTACCCGCGGCCCGAGTACACGCGGCGGATCTGCGGCGTCGGGAAGGTGAACGACGCGGTTCTCCGGCAGGCCCTCCTGCTTCGCTTCGGCGGAGATCGCAAGGGCGAGCCGCTGTTCGCGCTCAAGGGCTGCACCGACAAGCGCTGCGCGTTCGCGGTGGCCGTGTACCACCTGGACGTGACTTCTTCTCCCCGGTGCTTCTCCACATGAGGCCCCTCACCCCCGTCCGGGCCATCCGGGCGAAATGCTCCAGGTGTGCCGGATCTTCGCGCGCGGCCACGCGCTGCGAGAAGGAAAGCTGCCCGTTGTACCCCTACCGGACGGGCCGCAACCCTGCCCGGGCGGGAATCGGACGCTCCAATCCGCACAAGGATGCCCATTCTGGAAAGTTCCGACCATCTCAAGTTGGGGTTTCCGCCGACAAAAAACTTCCCCCGCAGGGTAGTACCCCCGAAATCAACCTGGGGCATCCTCGTGCGAAATCCGGGTAGTGGGTCAGTTTGGGAACGCATGCCTAAGCGGTCAGGCATCTCACGGCAAGCCCGATCTTTTGACCTGTGCACTTCCTTTTTGGCGCATGATAGATTGACCGTATGGCTAGGCGACGCCCAGATAAAATGCCAAAACGAAAAAAGACGGCACAAATCTCGTCGAAGCCAGTACAAGCCCCTACTGACACGACACCAAACAATCCTACAATCCTCCCACTACTCCGCAGCGCTGCTGGCCCTGCATTTTTTATGGGCGGGTTTGGCATGATTTCTTCCAATTATTGGGTTGGGGTAGCCCTGGTTTACATTGGAATATTTATTTGTTTTGTAGAATGTTGTCTAGAGCCGTGGATGTTAAGACGATCTCATTGGTACTGGCTTATCGTAATGTCCGTGTTAATTTCTATCACAACCATATTTACCATTTCTATCCCGCTATCATTGGCACCAATTAAAGTTGTGGCGTCTACTGATTCAGCCGTTTATCCAGAAGGGATGGAAATTGCCGGTATAAAATGGATTCCAGAATACACTAAACTTAGAGTTGGATTGATCAATACGACAAGAGATACAGACTACAAAGATATAGATTTCACTATAGAGCCAGATAAGCCTATAGCAAAAATTGGTCAATTAAGCTCTGTGCCAGGAGTATCTTTTTTAGGAGACATTGGCAAAGATACAGTAGATATTGGCGGGAGACTTGTTACTCATGCAGAACTAATAATTAAATTCTCAGATAATAGTGTACGAAATATTCCTGTAAATCAGTTATTAGCTCGAAGTTATCGTGTCAGGTGCGAATCAATTCCTAGGGGAAGTAGCCTTGAATTGGTTTTGGCTATTGCCGAGCCAAAGATTAGCGGGTTTCTAGGAAAGTCACGTATTGTTGAATATGACCTTGGGTTTGGTGGTAGGCAAAACATTTATAAACGTGCAATTCCAACTAAACTTCGAATAAATGGAACTTATACTGCCTCATATAGGCAACGGTACTTAGATGAAATTGTAAACATCAAGAATTTTAATTGATTTTTAGAATATTTTCAGCTAAGAAGTCCCGCAATCTCCTCCACCGACCAAACGTGATCCGAAACCCCTGCCTCCATCGCTGTGGTGAGGCGCGGCCCTCCCTGGCGCGGGGTGCTGCCTCATAAGCAGCTGGTCGGCTCCTTCATATCTTTGCGGAGCGCGGGTTTCCGGGGACGACGCCCCGGCGTTCGCGCGGACGTCGCTTCGCCAACGCGCTCAGAGAGGCGGGGTTACTGCGCGAGGGGAGATGATGGCTCGCCATCACCGCGAGGGCAATCTTGCAACGTACACGTCGAGCCCCCTTTTTACCTCCAGAAGCCGTTCCAGCGAGCCGCCGAACAATCCGGCCTTTAGAAGAGGCCACTCTGCCCCAAGCTTTACAATTTCTTCCCCAGTTTCGGCGGTAACGTGGCGACCGTAGTCCCTGTCCTTCCATACGAACCTCCCAACGGGGACCCGGTATCCCCAGCCCGCCCTTTCGGAATGATCGGCATAGACCAGGGCCACAATGTACTCGAACCGATCGAAAAGGCGATCATACTGATCTTCTCGTGGAACAAGGCCCTTGATATTCGGACGAAGCTGGTCCCGAACGTGCTCGCTCACCGGGGTCCGTCTGGTTGCCTTCCCGGGTAAGGTTTTGCCCACATCAGGTTTCATGACTTCGGAGCAGCACAGTTCTACCGCCATCGGGAGTTCCTTCTCGTTCTCGGTGACGTGGGCTCTCGTCAACAAGCCAACGAGAGTTTCGAGCCGCGAGGAAGCCAAGGCCGCAATCCCCCCGCCGTACATCAGGAGCATCGCCGGGTACCGACGCATCTCTATCCAATCGTTGTAAATTTCCCCGCCGCTATCCACGTTCGCAAGCCTCTCGATCGCTGTGGTCCACAAGGTCTCGTGCTGCTTTTCCCCCCAGTAGCACCCGTGGATCACCAACTGCAAGAGCGTGTCCAGAACCGTCTCGTAGTAGCTTGCCCGCAGCGGAATCTTCTCGGCGTCCGGGACGGTGCCGCGGCCTGGGACATCAGGCCCGGAAATCCGCTCGTAAACCCGTTCCGTCTCTTCCGCGATTAGTTTGTGGAGGAGGATCTTGTGGCGGTCGTCCGCGATGTACCGCTCCAAGTTTGCCACCGCGACCTTGGCCGAAAGGGGATGTGGGCGGCCGAAGGACTCCAGACCGAAAACGTTCTCCCTGATCTGGCGGAAGAAGGCGTCAGCGCCCACGGTGGGGATCACCTGAGCCCCGCGGAACTCGATCAACCTCTTCGCCGCATCCTTGGGCTCTGACCGCACGGTCCAGTAAGTGCAGAACCGGCGGCTTTTGCAGCGGGTCAGCGCCGACCACAGGGCCTTGTCCCACTCAGCGGACCAGCCGCACACCACGAGGCCGAATTCATCGAAGACCCGGTCGAGGAGCGCGTTGATCCTCGGATCGTAGACAGCCAGTTCCTCGGGCGTGTTCTTGATCCGGATGTCCAAGTAATCCCCGTGGAGCTTCACAACCGTGCAGTTCGAGTGGATCAGGGGAACCGCTCCCTCCACCGCATCCGGGGTGCGGATGACCGTGGGCCTCACGCCGACCGCGTCGAGGGCCTCCTCCAGCAAGTGGTCGAAGTTCGTCGTCAGGATGACGCGGACGTACCCCCTGGCGACGAGCTCCGCGATTGCCTTGTGGGCCTCCGTGGGGATCTTGGTCCCCTGCTCTCGCTCCGCCGCCGTGGGCTCGAAGTAGGAACGGAGCAGCCCACTCCGCTCGGAGCCAGACCCCGCTAACTCGCCGAGCAACTCGGCATAGTCTGGGGCCTTCCCGAAGGTCTTGGCGTACCAGGCAGCCGGGTCCGGTTCGCAGTCCGCGCTCTTCAGGGAGGCGACCAACCGGACGAGGTCCAGCACGATCTCCCAGCCCGTGAGGATGCCGGCAGAACGTGAAACCCCGGAACCGAGGAGAAGGGCGTACACGCCTTTGTTGGAGTGCATGGAAAACGAAAGCGATAGGATAGGTTCCATCATCCGGCTCCTTCGGCATCCCCGGGTGAAAACGCGGCCCAAGGGGAATTCTGCGTGTTCAGGCGGGGTCCTTCTTCGGCTTCTTCGCCTCCCGGGCTTCTAGTCTCTCGCGAAGTCGATCGGAATCTGCTTCATGGGCAACAGGTCGGGTCGCTGAAAAGGTAAAACGGTCGGGCGCTTCCGGACCCAGACAAGGAGGCGTTCGCGCCTGGTGCGCGGCCAGTCGGGGAAATCCTTGTCAAAGGAGTCCTCATTCGGGTGGATTTCCGGAATCCTTCCCTTTGGCGAAGTAGTGGATTGCGGCTACGATGCCCCAGACAATCGCCAGTTGAAGAAAGAGTCGAGGAAAATCGATGTGAACGCTCCAGAGTGAACCCTTGGCAACTGGTGGATTGAAGAGGAGTTTATAAGAGGCTGACTGGGTGACCTTCGCTTGACTCATATTAAGGCTATGCACCCACGGCGGGAACAGTCCCATGATGACACTGACCACAATCCCGATCTTGGTGGTAAGACGCTTCCTCTTCATTGTTTGGTCCCCTTAAACCAGGTGTGGATGCTGTGTTTGCCCTATGCGATAAGTTATCCCCGTTAGTCCTTTTAATCCCGTCATGTTATAAAAAGTGTACCCGGTCTAGACCCCTGGTGTTCCGCGTTCGTCGGGGACGGGAACGCGGTTGCAGGAAGGTGTTCCGTGGCCAACAGTTCGGTCATCAGGGCATCCAGCTTCGGAAGCCGGTCCACCGTCGCGTCGAGCACCCACAACAGTTGACGCCTGTCAAGGTTGCACGGGCTAAAGGACTGGCGTGTGTTCGGGGCGAGCCCCGACGAGGCTCTAGGCCAGCTCAGCGAGCGATTTCACCCCCGCTGCAAGCGCGCTTTCAAACTTGCGCTGCTGCACGAACAGGTATCGCCACTGGCCGTACTTCGTGCTGCTCATCTTCTCGCACCACAGCCGCGCTGCCTCGCTCTTGAGCGCCGTGTTTATCCGAATCTCGCCCTTAGTCTCGGCGAGCCACATGACCTCGCGGCCATCCTTGTTACGCGCCGCGATGATGAAGTCCGGGTAGTACTGCCGCGGCCGGTTGCTCTCATAGTATGTGACCGAGAAGCCAAGCCGCTCGTTCTTGAAGTAACGCACGACGTCCTTCGCGCCGTCGAGAAAGTCCGAGAATTGTTTCTCGAGGTCCGTGTGGCAGGGTACCTTGGTCGTGTGGCAGCGCTTGCCTTCGGCTACGAGGCCGGTCCATTGAAAGCGCCGCAGGTTGGTCGAATCGAGCCACTCCGGTGTACCGAGGATCGGCACCGCCTCGACGCCCGCGGCGCCGGCGCCACGTATGGCCGTGTCGAGGGTGTCGAGTGCCTGACGACGCCAGTAGTAGATGCCCACATCGCGCGCATCGCTCTGGGCACCGCCCACCTCCAGCGGCACCACCCGCGAATCGAGATAGCGCCGCGACACGTCCAGAAGCTCGTCGAACGTCGGTCCGATCCCGAGTTCGGCGGCCGACCCCGGATTGGTCTCCTGGTGCAGCTCCTCGGCCATCAGGAAGGCAGTACGCAGCACTGGCCACTCTCTGCGAACCTCATCGAGGGTCATCACCGCCTCAGGCGCGCCGCCAACGACCGGACGCACATGCACATTCGGCGGCGTCTCCTTGGGGTTGATCTTGATCTGCGGCAGATCCTCGACGCGGATCAGGTCCGCCAGCGACTCGGTCATCCCGACCGCCCAGGAGCGTACGTTAGGCACCCGCACGCGGTACTTCTCCTTCTTCCCGTCGGGCTCGATCCAGACCGGTTTCTGGCTCCACTCGCCGGTGCGCGGGCGCTTTCGCTTCTCTATCGGGAAGCCGACGAAGGGGATACCGAAGGCGTCCACCGTCTCATCGCTCCCCTCGGGTCGCTCTTCGAGCGGTTGGTTCAGCACGTCGTAGTTCGTGCGGCGCAAGCCCCGGCCGATGATCTGCTCGGTGAGCAGCGGTGAGCCGAAGGCGCGAAGCCCAAGGATATGGGTCACGCTCTTAACGTCCCAGCCCTCCGAGAGCATATTCACGCTGACGATGCAGCGCACGTGCTCGCCGGGCTTCCCCTTCGAGCCAACTGTGTTCACCATCTCGCGCAGCACCGCCTCGTTGCCCTTGTCGGCGTCGAAGACCTTCGAGTCGATGGGAATCGTCACCCAGCGCGTGCGGTCCTCGTCGTGCGTGTTACGCAAGAGTTCGTACTCGCGCGTCAGGTGCTCGAAGAGCCATGCCGCGCGCTGAGCGCCGTCCGTCACGCAGAGCAGCACCGGGCTCGGCCCCGGCCGCATCGTCTCGAAGATGCCCGACCACTCGTCGTAATCCTTCTTCCACGACGAATAGATGCTTGCGATTGCTCCTTTGCAGGAGCGCAGGTACTCCTCCTTGGTCTTGGCGCCCTTCACCAGGTCCCAGAGATCGAGGTACACGCGACCGTGCTCGTCCGGGTCCGGCAGGCGCACGACCTTGACCAGCCCCGACTCGAAAGCGTCATAGACCGAAAAGTCCACGACTAGCCACTCGAAGAGCGTCCCCTCACGCTTCGGCGAGCCCGAGCCGTACCAGGGGGTTGCTGAAAGGTCGATCACCAGGCTCACCCGGGCGGCCTTGCTAATGCGCTCGAGGATCTTGCTCCACTTGATGTACGCGGGGTCCTCGCCCTTCCTCATGCGCTTCTCGCCGTAGACGTGGTGCGCTTCGTCGTTGATCACCACGAGGTCACGCCAGCCGCCGAGCAGCCGTCGGATCGCCGCGTTAGGGTCCTGCCGTGCGCGACGCTGCATGGCGCGCAGCACCGCCTGCGGGATGAACCGCCCCGCCTCGAGCGGCACCTCGCCCTCGCCGATCCAGTCCTCGCGCTTGGCCTCGAGCGGGATGCCCTGCCAATTCCGCACCAATATGTTCGGGTGGAACTCCTCCCGGTACTCGGGTGGCACCATCTCGAAGGCGTCGTACAGGTTGTGCTCGCCGGACGTGTCGAGGCCGTCGCCGCGCGGTTGCCCGCTCACCCGGTCGCGCACGGTGAGGTTGGGCACCAGCACCAAGAAATTCGCCGAGAGCGACGAGCCGCTCACCTTGCGCTTGTGGAGTGTTGCCCACGTGACGAAGAGTGCCATCACCACGGTCTTGCCGGTGCCGGTGGCGAGCTTGAGGGCGTAGCGGAGCAGGTCGCTGGTCTCGGGCATCTTACGCCGGCCTTGTACCTCGTACAGGTATATGACGGCCTCGACCGCCTCCTGCTGGCAGAAGAAGAATCGCCGCCCGACGGCCCGGCGTTCTTCGTCGCGCTCGAACCACCACTCGAGCAGCCGACGTGTCACCACCGCTGTGCCCGGGTAGCCGGCTTCGCGCCAGGCGCGCACCTCGTTGCGGAGCTGGTTGACAAACTCGTTCTTCTCGGAGGCCGCAGCCGACAGGTCGTCGAAGAGCCCGGCCTCCTTGCCGACGACACCGGCGATGCCGCCTTTTACGTCCCTCGCCGAGGCGAGGAAGCGCATCGAGGGTCGGCGCGTCTCGACGCGCTTCGAGCGACCGCCGGGCAGGAGCTGGTAGTGTCGGGGGGGCTCCTGGAAGGCGTCGCAAATAACGACCCTATCGACAATGTAGGCCATCGCCGTTCCCCCTCTACGCGAGGTCCCTCAAGACGGTGGATTCGTTGCCGTAGACGTCCACGACCTTCACCGCGATTCGCTTGTAGCCGCGGACCGGGAACGGCTCCGAGGTGAGCTTCAGCGAGAACTCCTCCGGGTCCATCTCGGCTTTGAGCGCGGCCTTGATGTTCGGCGTTTTCTTGAAGTCAAAGAACATCTGGCAGTCCACGAAACAGTCGCCGTCGTAGTCCTCGTCGAGGTACCACGCCGAGACATAGCCCGAATCGGCCCGCTTGTACTCGGTGGATCGGCGCTTGCGGTCGAAAAGCGCCACGCCGTTGAGCGTGACGCGGAGATGCTTTTCCTTGCCGTTCTTCGCGACCGTGACCTCGATATCCGGCAGCGCGAGTGGCGAGAAGAGCATCTCCGGCTGCGTCGCCTTGAGCCCCTCGGCCAGTGTGTCCGGACGGATCATGATGAGTTCCACCTTCACCTTGCCGCGCTTCTCGAGCTGCGATTTCACCTCGCCCACGTTCGACTCGAACGCCCACCCGAGCACGTGCACTTCAAGGATGCCAGAGGCGAGCGCGTCCTGGACGGCGTCGTTTATCTGCTTGGCCGTCACACGGCCTGAGAGTGGTCCGACGGAGATTGCGATCTTCGCCTTTTCCGTCTCGGCGACCGCGTGGATGAGCCCGGTCGCGCCCTGGATCGCCGCGTCCTTGCGGTAGAGGCGGCAGATCACCTCGATATAGTTCTCGAGCTTCGCCGCCTCGCCGATGCCGGGCTCGCGAACCACATAACCCTTCCAGTCCTCGACCGAGTAGCGGCCCAGCGACATAACATCGAAGGGTCCGCAGACGCGGATGGCATCCTTGTCCACTTCGGGCTGATCTACCAGCTCGACCTTCTCAGGCTCGAGGTCATAGGCGAGGCTTTTTAGGGTGATATGCGGGACAGTCCGATAGAGATAGTTTCCCGACACCTTGCCATTGCGGGTCTTGTATTGAGGTAGAACCGCCGACACCAAGCGCTGCCGAGCCACATTCACCGCCACGCGCGACGTGTCGCACGTAATCCAGCGTCTACCCGTTAGTTCAGCACATGCCGCAGTGGTACCTGACCCGCACGTTGGGTCGAACACTAGGTCGCCCGGGTCAGTGGTCATCAGAATGCAACGCTCGACAACCTTTGGGGATGTCTGCACGGCATAGAGCTTCGCGGCGCCGAACCCGCTGATGACAGTGTCGTCCCAGATGTTGGTGTACGGTGCCAATGGAAAATCTTCTGCGTAGCGCTTATAGCGGAGCCGTTTTCCGACTGGAAAGAGCCTCCTCTTCGCTGCAAGACGCTTGCGGCCTTCGAGGCCCGTCTTCCAGTGCGTGTTTGGCGGCAGGTAGTACTTTACCTTCTCGAACTCGAACGGCTCGGCCCCTTCCTCTGATTCGCCCTGTGACGACAAATCACCAGGCATGAACCGACGCGCAGCATTGGGAAGCACCACAGTGCCCGCATTCTCCTCACCGGTGATCCGTCGCACCGTACCGTCGCGCAGTTCCACAAGAGTGTACTGCTCTTGAAGTGTGTGCTGCGGCCGCGGCATGTAGAGCTGCCGGTACTTGATAGATGGCTTTTCCTTGGCATACCAGAGGAGACGGTCGAACACGGCGTCCAAACCCGCTGCGCCCTTGCCGGAAGTCTTGTAGAAGATGACCTCGGCGACAAAGTTCCCGGCACCAAAGACCTCGTCCAGCAAAGTCCTTGTGATGTGTGCGTTCTCATCCCCCATCTGCAAGAAGATCGAGCCGCTCTCGGTCAGCAGTTCTCGACAGATGTAGAGGCGCTCTTGCAGGTAGGACAGGTACGAGTGAATGCCTAGCGACCATGTGTCGCGGAACGCCTTGATCGTCAGCACGTCATCGGCCGCATCCTTCTCGTCGTTCTTTGTCATATCCACCCGTTGCTGGAAGTTCGAGTCGTACTTGATGCCGTACGGTGGGTCGATATAGATCATCTGCACCTTTCCGCGCAGGTTCTCGTAGTGTAGGAGCGACTCAATGACGGGCAGCGAGTCACCGCAGATGAGCTTGTTCTTCCAGCCTTCATCGTGGGTGTAGAACTCGACACGCTTAGCCCGGTCGCCCTCGCGTAGCGTCTTCTCGAGGTCGGCGAAGAGGTGCCCCTGCCGCGCCGTGCCAGATTTCTCCAAGACCGCCCGGCGCGTCCGCTCAATGATCTGCGCGATGCGCGACTCAGAGACTATCTCGTTTCGCTGGAGTGGCAGTACAGGCACCTCTCGCCGATTGCGCTTGCCCGCCCAGAAGAGCACTGGGTCCGCGGCCGGGTCCATGTCAATCACCACCGGCTGCTCATCCCCCCCCGGCAGCTTCCCGAGCTGGATTGCCTTGCTCCAGCCGTTGTCCATCGGCAGAGTCACCACCTGCTCCTCAGCCGGCAGAAGAGACGTGTGCCCAGTCTCGGGCGTGCGCGGTTCCTTGATCTCGTCGTAGGTGTAGCGTGTGACCTTCTTCTCGGTCTTGGACTTGGGGGCTCGGGCCATCTCGCTCTCGCTCCTCGTTACTTGGTTTTGGCGGCGGCTCGGCCGGAGGTGCACATGCCGAGATAGTCGCAGATTCCGCACTTCTTCTGTGCCGGGACGGCCGGCAGCGTGCCTGTGCGGAGCGCCTTGGCAGCGCTGCGCACCTTCGCTTTCACGTCCACAATGAAGTCGTCATCCACCGAGCGCGACTTGCGCCTGCGCTCGTCCAGCTCGTAGATCTCGACGTAGTCCGGCCGCCGGCCGGTGAGGTCTTGGTAGCCGAGTACGTAGATGTGGAGCTGCGCCTCGGTGACGTCCTCGGCCTGGGCTCGATCGCTGGACTTGAGGTCTACGATAGTCGTCTCGCCGGTGTCGATCCGGCGCACGAGGTCGATGCGTCCCATCACTGTTACCCCGTCCCCGAGACTGATCTCGGTCTGCTTCTCCGAGAACTCGATCTTGTCAAAGAGCATGGCGTTGTCGCTTAGGTAGTCCCGCAGGATGCGCTCAGCCGAGGCTTTGAGCTGCTGCCGGAGCGCCGGGTAGGCGTACGGCGTGTGCAGATGTGTCTCGACCAGCCTAGGCACCTCGGCCGCATCGGCTACATCGCCACGGATGGCGCGGGCGTGCACCTCGGCCAGTGCGTCGTGCAGCGACTTGCCGTAGCCGAGCGCCTCGTGGATCGGTGCGTTGAAACCATAGAGGATTCGCAGCTTGAACTGATATGGGCACTCGAAGAAGTACTTGAGGTCGGAGAACGAGAATACGACGTTCGCGACGCCGGAACGCGGGCTCGGCGGGAGACGCTTGCGGGCCGAGTAATCCGGGGAGCGGCGCTTGACGTACTTTGAGGGGAGGATGTTGTCCCAGAACTCGGAAGCTGCCGCGTACCGGTTGTTCTTGCCGGGGATTGGCGCCCACGTCAGGTGCAGGTTCTTCTGGCTGCGCGTCATGGCGACATAGAACAGCCGCCGCTCGTCCTCGATTGTGCCCTCGAAGCGCGGCTGCCCGCGGATGCCGGCGCGGGGCAGCAGGTGCCAGACATTGCGGCCCCCGATCCTCGCTGCTGGGAAGCGGTTTCGGAGTAGCGCGGGGACAAACACCACCGGCCACTGCATCCCCTTCGCCTGGTGAATGGTCATGATCCGCACGGCGTCGGGGTTGGCGTACTGGTTGTCCTGCCAGCCCTCTGGGTAGGCGTCTTCGGCCCGGTACTGGAGAAAGTCGGCAAACGAGCCGTACTTCTCAACTGGTTTGGAATGGTAGTTGATGGTCTCGAAGTCCGAGATGACCTGGCTGAATTTGCCGAGGTTGTAGAACACGACCTCGCCTCGTCCGTCGGGGACTAACTCCTCCCGGACGCCAGCCTGCTCAAGGAAATTTAGGAATACGCGCTGGATCGAGTACTGGCCCCAGCGCTTCTCGTCGGGGTCAATCAATGCAGCCTTTGCGGCCACGACGCTGGTGACCGCCTGGTCCAGAACCGCTGAGTCAAGCCCAAGGCGAGCAGCTTCCCAGGTAGTCTTCAAGGCGGCCGCGTCTACCCCGGATCGGTCCGCCATGAAGTAGAACAGCTGACGGGAGGCCTCTGCCTCCGCCGTCCCGAACAGGTTCGTCATGCCCGTGACAACGAACGGGATGCCGGCCGCTTGAAGCGCTTGCGTTATGGGCTCGGCGTTTGCTTTCACACTGCGAAGCAGGATCGCCGTATCAGACCACGACAGCCCGCGTTCCACCCCGTCCTCAATGAAGGCGACGCCCCGCAGCGTCTGGATCGTCTCGGCGATGTGCCGCGCTTCAGCGTTAGGATCGCTGAACGAGAGCGCGACGATATCCCCGTTCTCGTATGGCTGCGCGCCCGTCGGCTTCATCTCCTTCGCGAGCCGCGCTCTGTTCCGCTCGATGAAGGCGCGCGCCGTCTCAACCACACCGTCGCTCGAGCGGAAGTTCTTCTCCAACGGGATCTGCTCGACGTCTGGGTAGCGCTTGTCGAACGTGAGGATGTTTTCTACATCGCTACCGCGCCACTGGTAGATGGTCTGGTCGTCGTCGCCGACAACGCAGATGCGCGCACCGAGCTCGTGCATCGACCAGACGATTGCCTCCTGGACCGGATTGACGTCCTGGTACTCGTCGACGATCACGTACTTCACGCGCTGGGCGAGACGCGCTTGCACGCCATCGTCATTGGTTAGGAGGGCGACTGCCTCTTCGAGGATCGACGAGTAGTCGAGGTAGTTCTTCTCATCGAGCAGGCCTTGGTACGTCTCCAGACCACCGAGTAACGAGCACCCGTCGAGCTGGGCATCATCGCGCTCTGCCTCGCGAAGGATGGACAGCGCGGTGACGTAGTGCCCGGTGTCCCGATAACGTTTCAGCGCAGCGCCGTTGAGGTCCGTGGATGTGGTCAGCCCACTCTTTCTGCTGTTTCGATTGACAAAGAGCCCTTGCTGCACTTCATTCAGGATCTCGAACTTCAAGTGCTTCGCCGACTCGGACTTCAGAAGCTCCAGGCAGAACGCGTGGATTGTGCCGACGAACATCTCCGCCATCCCGGGGATGTTTCCGAGGGCCTGACGGGTGCGGGTGACGATCCGCTCCTTCAACTCAGCAGCCGCCTTCTCGGTGTAGGTGAACGCGATTATGTTTCCAGGCACCAGAGAATCCGGTCGACCCGGGGTGAGAAGATGGACGACCCTCCGAGCAACAACCTCGGTTTTGCCGGAGCCCGCACAGGCGATTAGTTGAAGGTTGCGCCCGTCGTGCTCAATCGCTCGGATCTGGAAGTCGGTGAGTTTCATGCATCTCCAAGGGACTTGTAGCGGCAGCTAACGCTCAGGCTGAGTAGCGGGCACTCAGAAATTACACCGGATTATCTCTCCTGAGACGGTCTCTTTCCCTTCTTCCGTGGTCCCTTCGCCTTCCGTGCTTCGAGCTCTTCCCGGATCGCCAGCCGCTTCGCAGGGATCCTGAGGTGGTGGTATCAGCCCTCAGGCCCTTTCCCCTTTTTCGGCAGGAAGAAAATCTCGCGGGGGTCGACAGGCTCTCCCCGCTCGACCCTCCTCAACAGGTCTCTCGCCTTGACCGAAACGCCATCCAGGTACGTCGCACTTTTCTTCGCCTTGCCCGGCGAATCACCGAGTCGTACCAAGATGGCCTCAACGAGGAGGATCCTCGCCATCGAGCTGATCGACCGCCTCTCTTCCTTGGCCAGAATCTCCAGCAAGGAGCGGGTCAACGGCTCAATGCGGACCCCAATATTCGAAGAGTGGAGGGGTTTCGCTCCTTTTGTCATGCCCAATATTTATCACACCTGTTTGACGTTGACGACTGTATTTAAGCTATATATATTTGTTTAACAAATATGGATCGCGGAAAGGGGGGATGGCGAATGAAGACGGCAGGCGAAGTGGAGGGGAGGTTGTTACGCGCAGGGGACGTCGCAGGGAGAATCGGGGCCTCCAAGCAGGCCGTGTACCTGCTGGCCCGGGAGAACGTCCTACCGTCGGTGCGGTGGGGCCGGAGCGTCCGGTTCGACCCGGCCGACGTGGAGGCGTTCATTCGGGAGCACCGGCGGGAAGGGGCCACACCGAAGGACGCGGCGTGAACGGAACACCAGACCAAAAGGAGGCATGACAATGGCCAACATCACGATCGACGGAGCGGCGAGGACGTTGAGAACAGACGCACTGAAGGACCACGACGTCACCATCGCGGACGTGAACCTGAAATGCAACAGCTGCGGCGAGAACTACATGCTCTCTGTGCCCTGGGAGTCCGGGAATTTCCCCCGTAACTGGTACGAGTGCCCCAGGGGCTGCAACAAGGTGAAGGCCAGCAAGACCCCGGCGGCGGCCTGACCATGGGCGTCAAGGTGGTCAGAAAGCCGGGAAGGAAGGACTGGTACATCCAGGTCTGCGAGGGCGGGCGGCGGTACCTTCGCCACGTCGGTTCCCGCGAAGCCGCCTACGCGTCGAAGAAGGACATCGAGGAGGCTCTGGCAACCGGAGCGTTCGTCCCTCCGAAGGAAAGGGGGGCCGCGAAAGGGATCTCGTTCCGGGACGCCATCGGGCGGTGGAAGAAGGAGCACGTCGAGGTCAGGCTCAAGCCGAGCTCGAAGCGGTATTACGGGTCCATCATCGACGGATGGCTCCTCCCCGCCTTTGGGGACAAGGCGCTCGATGAGATCGCCCGGGCGGACGTCAAAGCCGCTGTCGCGCGCTGGAAGGAAGATCGGGAGAAGGTCCCGCCCGAGGAGGCAGCCCCGGCGCTCGGGGAACGAAAGCGGACCCGGAAGCTAAAGCCGGGAAAGGGAATCCGGTCCATCCCGAACGCCCTCCGCGCGCTGCGCAGCTTCTTTTCTTGGGCGATCGAGGAAGAGCTCGTATCGTCCAACCCGGTTAAGGACCCGAGCAAGATCTTCAAACTCGATTCCCCCTTTCGGGGGGACTACCTCCGTTCGGAGGAGGTCCCCGCATACCTCGACGGGGTGAGGATGAAGACCCCGCGGTACTTGGTCCTGTTCCGAACCATGATCTTCACCGGTCCCCGGATCGGCGAGGCGATCGGTTTGGAGTGGGGCGACATTGACTGGCGGGGGAAGTTTCTCACCTTTCAGCGATCGTCATGGCAAGGGCACGTGACGAGCCCCAAAACCACCTCCTCGATCCGGCAGGTACAGCTGAGCCCGGAGATGATCGCGGTCCTGAAGGAGCACCGCCGGGCGATCGCAGCGGAGTCGCTCGAAGCCGGGCGGTCGATGCCGGAGAGGGTATTCGTCAACGAGGTCGGGAATCCGTTGGACGAAGCGAAAGTCAGCAAAGCCCATCACTCGGCCCTGAAGGTGGCGGGGCTCCGCAGCATCCGGATCCACGACCTGCGGGGGACCTTCGCCAGCCTCCTCGTTTCGGCGGGGGTGCCGCTGTTCCACGTCGCGAAGGCCCTCGGGCACTCCTCCCAGGAGACCACGATGAGGCACTACGCGCACCTGGCGCCCGGGGCGGCGAAGGAGATGCCGAACATCCTCGAGAGGTACGTTTTCGGGGATCCGGCGGGACGGGATGCGAACGGGATGCGAACGGCGGCCTCCGCTGTCGAGGGCTTGAAAAGCGGTGGCGTGTAAGTGTACGATTATGCGGGTGGAAGTTGGCGCGCCTGGCACGACTCGAACGTGCGGCCAGCTGCTTAGAAGGCAGCTGCTCTATCCACCTGAGCTACAGGCGCGTGGGGCCAGTATAGCATCGCACCTGAAAAATCGTATCCGCACCCCCCGCGCCCCCCTTCTCATCCTATGATCTAATCATGAAAGACAAATCCCCGAGAGAAGAGGGGCCTCCGGTCCCGGGTGCCGCCTCCGTGGGTGATCCGCAGGGCGGTATGGGGCAGGCGGGACGGACCGGCGAGGATCTTGCGCGGTGGACTCTCCCCGTCGCCGGGATGACGTGCGCCTCGTGCGTGGGGCGGGTCGAGCGGGCGCTTCGGAAGGTCCCCGGGGTGGTCGCGGCGTCCGTCAACCTGGCGGCGCAGACGGCGAGCGTGGAGTACCTGCCCAGGGTCGCCTCCGTGGCCGACCTGCGGGCCGCGGTCGAGGGGGCGGGGTATTCGGTCCCGGAAGTGTCGCCGGGGGAGGACCCGGTCGCCCGGCAGGAGCGGGTGCAGCGGGAGGAGGAGCGGGCCCTCCTGTCGCGGTTGCGCGTCGGTGTTGTCCTGGGCGTTCCTCTCCTCCTGTTCTCTCATTGGGAGATGTTCGGGGCGCTGCTGCAGTTCCTCCTCGCCACGCCGATCCAGTTCTACGTCGGCGCGCGCTTCTACCGCGGCGCGTGGGTCGTCGCCCGGCACGGTTCCACCGACATGAACACCCTGGTGGCGCTGGGCACCTCGGTGGCGTACCTCTACAG
>JBBAAN010000045.1:0-17687 GCA_041658225.1 Actinomycetota bacterium | reverse complement strand
TGGAGCGGGGTCCACGTTCCCGGCCGCACCCAGGCGCCGACCACGATCGCTGGGGTAGCTCATTCGGCAGAGCAGCCGCCTTGTAAGCGGCAGGTAAGGGGTTCGATTCCCCTCCCCAGCTCCAGGGAACCCACGCGGCACTTCGCTGCCGGCGCTATCCGGGGAACTGCGGCAACCAGACAGATTGGGCCGCAAGCATCCGGTTCACCATGTCGCGTACCTGGGGCAAGGTGCAATGCACGCCGGTGAGCGGATCCAGGGACACGGCCGCGTAGAGCAGGCTCTTGTCTCCGGTGAGAGCAGCCTGCGTCGCCAGCCGCTGGACGTTGATGTGGACGTTGCTGAGCGCCGCACAGATCGCCGGCAGATCGCCGTAGCGGATGGGACGAACCCCGTGCTCGTCCACCGAGCAGGCCAGCTCCACGCAGGCGTCCTCGGCGAGGTTGGGGATCAGGCCGCCGTTGCGCACGTTTCCGTAGATCACTCTCCGCCTACCGGTCACGATGCTGTCGAGGATGTAGGCGGCATACTCCTCCCCGGGGGTGAGCCCCTGGTGCCTCGACATCTCCACGACCACCTTCTCCAGGCCGGCCAGCCAGTCCTTTCCGTACAGCTCGTAGTGGTCCCAGCGCTTGTCGATGTAGTGCAGGACCGTTTCCGGGTTCTTACGGAACCAGGGCCAGTACTCGCTTGCATGATGGCTGGACTCGGTGTGGAAGTAGCCCGTCAGCCGCATCAGCTCGGTGCGCACGCGCTCGTTTCGACCGGTGTACGCGGTCCAGGGATCGTCGGAGTCGCTGGGGGGAAGCTCCTGCTCCAACTGGCGGCGGATCAAGGTCTCGTGGATCACGGGGATGAGGTCTTGGCCTCCCCGCCGGAATGTTGTGAACCAGGAGGTGTGGTTGACGCCCGCGCAGTCGAAGGTGATGTCCTCGTAGGGGATCGCGATCTGCTCGGCCAGCATTCGGGAGGTGTGCTGGACACTGTGGCAAAGGCCCACGGTCTTGATCCCGAGCAGGTCGGTGGCCCAGCAGAGAATCGACATGGGGTTGGCGTACTGGATCATCAACGCGTCAGGGCAGAGCTCGTGCATGTCCGCGGCGATCTCGCGCATCAGCGCCACGTGCCGCAGCCCTCGGAAGACGCCTCCGGGCCCGAGGGTGTCGCCGACCGGCTGGTCGATGCCGTACTCGCGGGGGATCTCGATGTCGCTCCGGTAGGCGTCCATCCCGCCCACCGCGAAGCAGCATATGACGAAATCGGCCTTGTCCAGCGCGGCTCGCCGGTCGGTGGTGGCGGTGGCCGTGGTGGGCAGGCTGTGGATCTCGATCATGTCCCGAGTGCACGCCAGTGTGCGCTCTGCCCCCTCGGCGCTTATGTCGTGAAGCCACAGGTCGCTGTCCTGGAGGGCGGGGAAGGACAGGATGTCGTAGATCAGTCGAACCGGGAAGACCGACCCGCCGGCGCCGATCATCGCGATCTTGCGCATGAGAAGTCCCCCTTCTTCACATCAGATGCCCGCGGCTCTTCCCGGGAACGGTCCCCAAGCCGGTCGATCCCGGCCTGGTCCGCGGCGCCCCATCCGACACACGACGCCTCATAGTGAATCAAGCGGCAGGCCCGGGCAAAGCCGAAGGCGACGAGGCGCCGGTCTTGCGCGGGCCGCGATGCGCTACAGTGAGCAACAGTGTGGCCTGAGAGGCGAGTCCGGCAATGGGGCCGGTGCTCCGGCCGCGCGGGAAGGCGGACAGGCATGGGCATCCCCGAAACGAGCGCCTGGCAGTCGGCTCTGGGGCAACTCGAGGAGGTCGCCGAGCTGCTGCAGTTGGACGATGGGATGCGGGAGATTCTGCGAACGCCCAAACGCTCCCTGATCGTGGCGGTGCCGATTCGCCGGGATGACGGCCGAGTGCAGGTTTTCCATGGCTATCGCGTCCACCACAACATGTCCCGCGGCCCGGCTAAGGGAGGCATCCGCTACCACCCGATGGTCAGCCTGGACGAGGTCAAGGCTCTGGCCATGTGGATGACATGGAAATGCGCCGTGATGGGCATTCCGTTCGGGGGCGCAAAGGGCGGTGTGGTTTGCGACCCGAAGGAGTTCAGCCGGGCTGAACTTGAACGGCTTACTCGCCGCTACGCCTCGGAGATCCTTCCGCTGATTGGCCCCGAGCGCGATATTCCCGCTCCGGACGTCAACACCGACGGTCAGATCATGGCCTGGATCATGGACACCTACTCGATGAACAAGGGTTACTCGGTCCCGGGGGTCGTGACCGGCAAGCCGTTCTCCATAGGGGGCAGCGAGGGCCGAGGCGGAGCGACTGCCCGAGGCGTGATGTACTGCCTGTTCTGCGCATTGCGCGATCGGGGCATCGCGCCGGCGGACGTCAAGGTGGCCATCCAGGGATTCGGCAAGGTCGGCGGTGGTGTGGTCAGGTTCCTCCACGATGCGGGATGCACGGTGGTCGGGGTGTCCGATGTCGCCGGCGGGGTCCACAACCCGACGGGGCTGGATCCCGCGGCCCTGGACGGGAACGTGGCCGAAACCGGCACGGTGGTGGGAACCCCCGGCACCGACACGATCACCAACGCGGAGTTGCTGGCGTTGGACTGCGAGGTGCTGGTGCCGGCCGCCCTGGAGAGCGTGATCACTGAGGAGAACGCCGCCAACGTGAAGGCACGCTTCGTCGTCGAAGGCGCCAACGGGCCGATCACTCCTGCCGGCGACCGCATCCTCAACGACAATGGCGTGCTGGTGGTGCCGGACGTGCTGGCCAACGCGGGTGGCGTAACCGTTTCTTACTTCGAATGGGTCCAGGACATCCAGGCCTATTTCTGGAGCGAGGAAGAGGTGAACAAGAGACTGCGCGGCCTCATGGAGAAGGCCTATGGAGAGGTCCACGCTCTCTCAACGCGCCGTGGGGTCCCCATGCGCCAGGCGGCCCAGATGATCGGGGTCGGCCGGGTGGCCGAGGCTCACCAGGTCCGCGGCCTATTCCCCTAGTGTGGTCTTGGCCGCGCTCGCGGGGACGCCCGGAAGGGCGCCGCCATGGGTCGAATTCGGCTGCGCTTGGGCGTGCGTGGAGCGATGCGTGGAGCCCTGATGGATCTCATTCGCCGACTGCCGACGTACCCCGTTCACGCTGCGTGCAGAAGGTCACTTGCGTGCGGACGAGCCCCGTGGTAATTACGTTGGTGTAATTCGGCGTATGCTGGTTGCGAACCTGGAGGGAGGAGCCGTGGAGGCGACTGAGCAAGAGGTGGTGCACGGCTCGTCCACGGCGCTGTCGGAGCGGGACCAGAAGATCCTCGCCTTCGAGCGGCAATGGTGGAAGTACGCGGGCGCCAGGGAGCAGGCGATACGCGAGCAGTTCGGCATGTCTGCCACGCGCTACTACCAGGTTCTCAATGAACTCGTGGATTCTCCGGATGCCTTGGCTTTCGACCCCATGCTGGTAAAGCGCTTGCGGCGAGTCCGCGCGACACGCCAGCGCATGCGGGCTGCTCGCCGCATGGGGTTCGACCTGGGCCCCGCCGGCAGCCAGTAGGGGAGGCGAGTCCTCCTGGGCAGACACGCCGCCCCCGGAAACGCCGACTTCACGCGGTCGCTGCTTCGCAGCGTCGTTAAGGCCTTGCTCGTTCTGGGTGCGTTTGGTTTGGTCGTCGCCCTGGTGGCGACCTTTGGGGGGCGCCGCTCCCCCGACAACCCCGCGATGTCCGGCTCGTCGCCGAGTCCGACTTCGCTGATCGAGATCGAGGACTTCGGGACGCCCTCTGCTATTGCGACACCCTCGGCCACCGCGACCCTCGCCTCCTCGCCTTCGCTTTCTCCCACTTCGCGATCCTCGGCCAGCCCCAGCTCTACCCAGGTTTCCAGAGTGAGGCTGCAGATACTGGACGGCGGGTCCCCGGCGGGATCGGTGGCCCAGGCGGCTGCTCGTGCCAGGGCCGCCGGCTACGTCGTGGTCGCGACCGAGCGGGCGGCTCGCACCTATGCCAAGAGCACGGTCTTCTACACTCCGGGCCACGCGCAGGAGGCCCGAGAGTTCCAGGCGCGATTCCCGGTCTTCTCTCAGGTGGCTCCGGCGCCGTCCACTGTGAGCGCGTCGATTCCGCTTCACGTCGTCCTGGGCCAGGACTACCGCTAGGCACTCGCCTCACGCTGATTCGATCCTTGGGGCGGCCCTGAAGTGCGGTTATCCTCTGGCCAGGTGACGCAACCGTGTCGGGTTCGCCGCCATCAGCATTTCGGGCCGAAGGAGGATGCTTTGCGCATCGCGATGGTTTCGCCGCCGTGGATCGAGGTCCCCCCGAGGGGCTACGGGGGAATCGAGTGGGTGGTCAGCCTGCTAACCGAGGAACTGGTGCGCCGGGGGCACGAAGTGACCTTGTTCGCCACCGGGGACTCGGTGACCTCGGCCGACCTCGAGTACTTCTATGCCGAGGGCCAGACCTCGCGCATGCATCACACGGCGCCCGATTCCATCCATGCCCGCCTGGTGGTGGACGCTCTCGGCAAGGCCGTCGGCGAAGGCCGGCCCTTCGACATCGTTCACGACAACACGCAGGCCTTGCTGGTCGCCTTCGCACCATGGCTTCCCTGCCCGACTCTTCACACCCTCCACGGCGCGGCACACCCGGAGGCCCTGGAGTTCTACGGGCGATTCGCGAACACGACGAACTTCAACGCCATCAGCGCATCGCAGGCATCGGACTTCCCGGGACTCTCGGTGTGCGGCGTGGTCCCCAATCCCATTGACGTGGCCTCTTTCCCTTTCCGGGCGGACAAGCAGGACTACCTGCTCTTCCTCGGCAGGCTCTTCCCCGACAAGGGCCTCCACCATGCCCTCGAGGTGGCGCGCCGTGTGGGCATGCCCATCAAGATCGCCGGGAAGATCGACCCCGGTGAGAGCGCCGATTACTTCGAGGCCGAGATCGCTCCCCACCTCGACGGTGAGTCGGCAGAGTACCTCGGCCAGGTGAGCGACGAGGAGAAGAAGGCGCTGCTGGCGGGAGCCCGAGCCACGCTCTTCCCGATCCAGTGGGAGGAACCGTTCGGGCTGGTGATGACCGAGTCCATGGCTTGCGGGACTCCCGTGCTGGCCTTCCGCCGCGGCTCGGTACCCGAGGTCGTGGAGGACGGGGTATCGGGATTTATCGTGGACGGCTCGGTCGAGAAGATGGCTGAGGCCGTGGGCAGAGTGTCCTCGCTCGATCCCGCGGAGATCCGGGCATCCGCTGAGCGCCGATTCTCGCCTGGGGTCGTGGCACTTGCCTACGAGAGGCTATACACCCGGATCGTGCGGGGGGATCGAGGGTAGTGGGAGCCGCGGCGCTGGAGGCGGTCCGAGAACGACTGGCCTGCGCGCTGGTCTGCGCCGACTTCGATGGGACGCTGGCTCAGATCGTGGATCATCCTTCCGGTGCCGTGCCTTTGCCCGGCGCGGTGGAGACGCTTTCGATGCTGGCCCGACGGTGCCGTTGCGTGGCGATGGTTTCGGGCCGCCCGGTGGCCGATCTTTTTGAGCGGGTCGGGGTGGAGGGCATCGTCTACACCGGCCTCTACGGTATGGAAACCCGCGAGGTGGGCGGGTGCATCACGATATCCCCGGAGGGGCAGGCCGCCGCCGCCGCGATTCACTCCGTACGCAAGGAGTTGGAGGCGGCCTTGGCGAGGGAGCCGGGCGCCGTGTTGGAGGACAAGGGCCTGACGCTGGCCGCACATTTCCGGTTGGCGCCCGACCCAGGGTCGGCGGGGGAGCGGGTTCGCCAAGTCGTCGCCGACTTGGCCTTGCGTCATGGACTTGCGGTGGCCGGGGGGCGGATGGTTTGGGAGCTGGTTCCCGCGGGTGCGGTCGACAAGGGCAGACCGATTCTCCGCTTGGTTGAGGCTGAGGATGCCGGGGCCGTGCTGTTCGCCGGTGACGACGTGGGCGACCAGGCGGCTTTCCGGGCCCTGGACGAGATTGCGGCGCGAGGCATTCCCACCTGCAAGGTGGCGGTCTCCTCGACGGAGGGACCGCCGGACTTGCTCGAGGCGGCCGACATCGTGGTCGACGGCCCGCAGGGGGCCCTGGAACTGCTCAGGAGCTTGATCGTCTCCTAGGCGGTCCGGCGCTTCGCCTAACCCCTGGGGCCTTCGCACAGATCGGCGTACTGCTCCGTGAGCCACCGGCTGGGCGGCCAGGCGCTCGCTGCGGCTCGCAGCGTGCGTGCGCGGGACCGGCGCTCTTCCGGGCCCATGTTCAATGCGCGCGCAATCGCCTCGGCGGTCTCGACCACGTCCAGGGGGTTGATCGCCAGGGCAGCCGGCTCCAGTTCGGGGAAGGCGCCCGCGTTGCGGGAAAGCACCAGAACGGTGTCCGCCCGGCTGACTATCGAGCCTTCCTTGGCCACCAGGTTCATGCCGTCCATGACCGGGTTCACGACCAGCACGTCGGCAATGGTCATCGCCGCCAGCGATCTCGGGAAGTCGTCGGAGACATCCAACACCACCGGCTCCCAGTCCCCCTCGACGAAGCGCTCGTTGATCGCGTCGGCCGCCGCTTCGACCTCGGCGGCGTATAGCTGGTACTCGGGCAGGTCTTGCCGCGAGGGGTAGGCGTGGATGAGGTGGACCACCCGACCTCGCCACTCGGGATGGGTGAGCAAGAATGCCTCGTAGGACGCAAGTCCACGCAACAGGTTCTTGGAAAGCTCCAGCCGGTCGACACGCACGACCAGGGCTCGGTCGCCGATCCTGGCCCGGATCATGTCGGCGTGTCTGGCCACGTCCGGGCTCTGGGCACGCTCGACCAGAGAGGGGGCGTCGACGCCCAACGGATAGACGCCTACGCGCACGTCTCTCCCGCCGACGCGCAAGCCGCCGGGGATCTCCTGGGCACCGAGCAGTACGCGGGCGCACGCGCTGAAGTTGTCCGCCCACCGGGGAGTGAGGAAGCCGACCAGGTCGCAGGCCAGCATCCCCTGGAGTAGCTCGCGGGCGGCTCGGTCCGGAAGCATCGCGAAGTAGTCGGGTGCGCACCAGGGCGAGTGGGTGAAGTGGGCGATCCGCACATCGTCTCGCTCAGCTCGCAGGCCCATGGCCGCGAGACTGAGATGGTAGTCCTGGATGAGCACGGCCCCGCCGACCGGCGCCTGCTCGGACAGTGCGCGGGCGAAGGCGGCATTGACGCGCCGGTAGGCCTCCCAAGCTTCCCACCAAACGGCGTCGAATCGCGGGGTACGGGCGAGGTCGAACAGGTAGTGCTGCAGGAACCACAGCGTCCGGTTGGCCACGGTGTTGTAGGAGGCCTGAGCGTCTCGCCGGTCCAGCGCCAGGTAGCTGAGGTGGTAACTGTCGCCGTCCAGCTCGACCGGCGCGCCCCTGGGGTTGGCCGCCGCGAAGGTCCGGTCGCCTTCAGACAGGGCCGAGGCCATCCAGCGGGCCTGCGAATCGCGCAGCACCGAGGAGATGGCCGAGACGAGCCCCCCTCCTCCTCGCGCAGCCGTCAGGTCACCCCCGGGAGTGGGGGAGAACACCGCCGGCCCCCGGTTGGAGGCGACCACGGTAAGGGCAAGGTCCATTCAAACTCTCCCCAGCGCTTTGAACAGCTCCACCGAATCACCAAGGCTTCGCGTGGACAGGAACCGCCTGCGCACCAGCTCGCGTCCGGCGAGGGCCATGCGGCCGGGCAGGCGAGGCTGCATGAGCAGTCGCACACAGGCCGAAGCGCATTCCTCGATGCTGCCGACCAGTAGGCCGGTCTTGCCATCGATGATCTGCAGGCGGATGCCTCCGACGTTGCCGCCGACCACCGGCTTGGACTTCCAGAGCGCTTCGGCCACCGTCAGCCCGAAGCCTTCCCTCAAGGACTTCTGCACAACCACCGTCGCGCATCGCTGGAACGCGTTGACCTCGATGCTGCCCACCCCCTGGAGGTTGGAGAGCAAGTGGATGTCCGCATCGCCGTCTCGATGGGCCTGCGTCTTGTTGAACCACTCCCAACCCTCCGGGTCGTCGGAGGCCATCGAGGCGACCATGACGAGTTGGATGCCGGGGACCTGCTTGCGCACCAAGCGGAAGGCATCAATGACGCCGAGGGGGTCTTTCCACGGATCGAAGCGGGAGACCTGGAGCAAGAAAGGCCGCTCGGGGTCCACACCGTGGCGAGCCACGATCTCACGAGAAGTCGCCGGATCGAGTGGGATGTTCTTGGGCGAGAGAGGGTCGATTGTCGGAGCGGAGAAGACCACGCGGGGACCGACGAGATCATCTGGGAGGAACTCCGGCAGGGTGAAGATGGCAGCGTCGTAGCGGGCGACGTATGGGGCGAGGAAGTTCCAGACCGGTGCGTGGGTGCGGGTCAGGTCTATGTGACAGCGCCAGATCCAGCGGCCCGGAGGCCGGCTGCCCAGGATCTCGCCCAGGTAAGCAAGCAACGCCGCGGGCTGCGCGTCGTGCACGACGACAAAGTCGTAGCTCTTGCCCAATTCCACGAAGGCGTCGGCGTTGGCGCGGACCACCTTTCGATAGGTTCGCTCCATTGCCTCGCCCCAGGGCACCTCCATGCCCTGCAGGCCGTTGTGGATGGCCTTGGTGACGTTGAAGAAGGGCTCCCCGGCTTGGATGACTCGCCACTCCGACTCGATGCCGAGTTCTCGCTCGAGCGGCACGTTGGTCTGGAGGATCTCGGCCACCCCGCCGCCGAAGGCGGTGGAGTTCACGTGTAGCACGCGTGCGCCCGCGAGCGACTTGGCGGCCGCGCGCAGCGACTCCACGACGTCTTTGCCGGCGGGAGCGGCGTAGTCGTCCAAGTGGTGGGCGGTCACGGGGACCGTGTCGATCATCAGATATGCCTCCCAGCGACCGTGAGCGGGCAGCGCAAGCGAGCCCCGTGCAGCCAACAGTGAATCTCCCCGGGAGCCCCGACGCAAGAATCGGCGGAGCGATCTGGGCTATTGCGAGGCAATCGCGGAAGCAACCAGGTCAGGCCGGCTCGCCGGCTTGGGGCGGGTCGGCTGCGCTCAGCAGGCGTAGCTTGTCGACCATCTGCTGGCGGCGACGCTCTTCCTCGCCGGGATTACCCCGGGCGGCCATGACCCCACGCACCACCTGGCTCAAGGCCAGGGGGCTGAACGGTTTGGTGATGTACTCGGCCGCCCCTTCTGTCCAGCCCTTTATCTGGTCGGAGTCCTGGGTCTTGGCCGTGAGCATCACGATGGGGATGCCGGCGGTTCGCGCGTCACTCTTGAGCTCCCGCAGAACCTGCCAGCCGTCCATCTTGGGCATCATCACGTCGAGGAGTATGACCTCGGGCGGATCCTCGCGGGCGATCCTGAGCGCATCCTCCCCGTTGGATGCCTCGGTGACCTGGTAGCCCTCGAACTCGAGGTTCACTCGGCAAAGGAGCAAGACATCGGTCTCGTCGTCCACCACCAACACCGTCGGACGCTCCACGACGTCTCCTCCCTACCGACCATGGTCCCGGCACTCGAATCGACCCATGCACACAGTATCGCCGGGTGGCGTTCCGTCCTCATTCTTGCGGTGAGAGCATGGGAATGGAATAGGTACTGTAGTTCATTCTGCACCTCTCGTGCCCCCCTGTCCTGGCCGGCGCTGGGAGTCTTCCCAACGCACCCCGCCGCGGCCGATTTGTTTGACATCGATTCGCGTCGCATGCTACCCAAGATCCCACAACTGAATACTTGCTCATCCAGAGGGGTGGAGGGCCCGGCCCGACGAAGCCCCGGCAACCCCTCGGCCGACCCCAGGTCGCGACGGGAAGGTGCCAATTCCGGCCCGCGAGGGGAAGATGAGGTGCGCTCTCGAGCCCCTTCGCCGTAGAAGGGGTGTTTTTCTGTCGGGTCTCTGTCGGGACATGCGGCGCCGCGGATCCAGGCCGCGGATCGAGAAGGAGAGGGATCTCGCCCATGGGCGACAACGTCATGGCGCTGCGCTGCCGGGAATGCGCGCGGGAGTACCCGGTTGAGCCGATCCACGTCTGCGAGTTCTGCTTCGGGCCGCTGGAGGTCGCATACGACGAGGACCGCGTTCGCGCGAGCTTCAGTCGAGAGTCGATTGCGGCGGGTCCCCACTCGATGTGGCGGTATGCTCCGCTCCTGCCGGCGTCACCGGAGAACCGGGTGGATTTGGGGGTCGGTATGACCCCGCTGGTGCCCGCTCCCCGGCTCGCGGAGGCTCTGGGCCTTGGAGAGCTCTACATCAAGAACGACACCCGCAACCCCAGCTTCTCGTTCAAGGACCGCGTTGTCTCGGTCGCCATCACCCGGGCCAGGGAGTTCGGCTTCGAAACGGTCGCTTGCGCCTCAACCGGCAATCTCGCCAACTCCGTGGCCGCTCACGCGGCGGCAGCGGGGCTGAAGTCCTATGTGTTCATCCCGGCCGATCTCGAGCAGGGCAAGATCCTGACCACTGCCGTGTATGGTCCGAACCTGGTGGCGGTTTGGGGCAGCTACGACGAGGTGAACCGGTTGTGCGCCGAGGTTGCGGGGCGATTGCCGTGGGCTTTCGTCAACGTCAACATCCGGCCCTTCTATGCCGAGGGCTCCAAGACGATCGCTTTCGAGATCGCCGAGCAGCTGGACTGGAGCCTGCCGGACCACGTGGTCGTGCCGATTGCCTCGGGTAGCCTGCTAACCAAGGTACGCAAGGGTTTCGGCGAGTTCGTCCACTACGGGATCGTGCCGGAGCACCCCGTGCGGATATCGGGGGCTCAGGCCAGCGGTTGCGCCCCGGTGTCCAGTGCGTTCAAGGCTGGGGTGGAGCACATCCGTCCCGTCAAGCCCGATACCATCGCCAAGTCGCTGGCCATTGGCAACCCGGCCGACGGCTACTACGCATGCAGAGCGGTGCGAGAGACGGGCGGGGCGATCGAGGACGTTTCCGACGAGGAGATCTGGGAAGCCATGCTGCTCTTGGCGTCCACCGAGGGGATCTTCGGCGAGACGGCCGCGGGGGTGACCATAGCCACTCTGAAGCGCTTGGCGCAGCAGGGAGTCGTGGGACGCGAGGAACGGGTGGTGGCTCTCGTGACGGGCCTGGGATTGAAGACCTTGGAGGCGGTGGCCGAGCACGTGGGGCCGACGATGACCATCGCTCCCAAGCTGGAGGAGTTTGAGGAGCGGCTGAGTTCCTTGGGGTAACCAGGAGGGGAACATGAGTGTTTCGGTCAGAGTGCCGACCCCTTTGCAGCGGCTGACTGCGGGGGAATCGGAGGTCGTGGCAGAGGGTGCGAGCGTGGGCCAGGTCCTGAGGGATCTCGAGGCGCGCTACCCCGGCATCGGGGAGCGGGTTTGCGACGAGAACGGCCAGGTTCGCCGCTTCGTCAACATCTACGTCGGCGGCGAGGACATTCGTTTCCTGCAGGGTCTGGAAACCGCCGTGTCCGACGGCGCCCAGCTTTCCATCGTGCCGGCTGTGGCCGGAGGCGCCTGAGCGGCCTATCCTGAGTCTGTGGCCGTGCCACCAGGGCGCGGCGCGCGTGCTCCGGAGGGCTTTGGACATGATGCGGCTATCCCGCCGTACCGAGTATGGGCTGCGGGCCATGATGGAACTGGCCTTGCGCGAGGGTGAGGGGGCAGTTCCGGCCCACACGATTGCCCACTCCCAGGGGATCCCCCTGCGGTTCTTGGAGCAGCAACTCAACACCCTGAGCAAGGCCGGATTGGTCGCGAGCTATCGGGGCGTCAAGGGCGGCTGTCTGCTGGCCAAGCCCGCGTCCCAGATCCGAATCCTCGACGTCATCGACGTGCTCGAGGGACCGGTCATGAAGATGGGCTGCCAGGAAGGCCCCGAGGATGCCTGCGCGCAGTCCACTCGGTGCGGACTCGAGGAACTGTGGAGGAGGGTGCAAATCAGCGTGCGGGCCGTGTTCGCCGACACCACTCTCGCGGATCTGGCCCACCGCCACGGCGAGCTTCAACCTTGCGCGGCTCTGTGGCCCGACGCGGAGTCCCGGCGGTTGCCGGTCATCCAGTAGCCGGGCAGGCCCGGCCCGGGTTGTTCGGCGAGAGGGGACCGTCGGCCCGAGCGCTGTGAGCAGCCGGGTCGGGGTAGGACTCAAGACCCGACCCCTCCGGGCCGATTATGGGGTCGGAGGATGGTGTCCAGGAAGTCCCAGGGGGTGTTTCTGAGTGGCACGTGTGTTGATCGTCGACGACGATCCCGTTGTTCGAGCCGCGCTCGAGTGGGCTCTCAGCGATGAGGGCTACCAGGTCGAGACGGCAGCCGATGGGGAGTCGGCGGTGGCGGCGATGTCCGCGAACGCTCCCGACGCGGTCTTGCTGGACTTGATGCTTCCCGGCATGGACGGCTGGGGAGTCCTGCGCGAGATCACCCGGCTGGGGATCCGCTCGCGTACGCGCGTGATCCTCGTGACCGGCCGGGTGCAGGAGTCCGACATCCTCCTGGGGTGGCGCCACGGCGTGGACGAGTATGTGACCAAGCCTTTCGACGTCAACCAGGTTGTCGAGGTCGTCGCCGAGATCCTCCAAGCGGCGCCGGAGCAGCTTCGGGAGAAGCGGCTGCGCGAGTTGGAGAAGGCTCAGTTGTTGCGCCGCATCGAGGCCGCGTTCACTTTCTAGCCCCAGTCCGACCTCCGAGCCGACTTCCCCGCGGCTCGGCAACTCGACCGCCTGCGACCCGCCCGGCGCCCTGGCGCTACCTGCCTGGATCTCTGCCTGAGCCTTGCGAGCCGGTCTCTCGGGGGATCTTGCGGCGTTTGGGGCTTGTTGCTCTTGCTCCTCCCCTTGCTCATAATCCGTTAGCACTCTATTCTGTCGAGTGCTAGTGTAGTGCGCCCGAAGTCCCCCTACATTCGGGCGCGTTTGCATCTCGAATCGCGGCGTTGCTCGTCGGTTGCATACCTACAGGTATGCGCCCTCCTCGCGCCTTGCGCTTCGGGCGCACCCGCGCCCTCGGTGTATACGGCGAATTCGGGCGCACTACACCAGTAAGGGTAAGGGTCATCTGCCTGTATTCCGGTCGCCTGCGGGGGGCCGGGGAACGTGAGGAAGGGAGGACTTATGCCGAAGATCATCGCCTTCGACGAGGAGGCACGGCGGGCTCTGGAGCGTGGCATGAACCAGCTCGCCGACGCGGTGCGGGTTACCTTGGGACCCAAGGGCCGCAACGTGGTGCTCGAGAAGAAGTGGGGCGCTCCGACCATCACCAACGACGGCGTGTCCATCGCCAAGGAGATCGATCTCGAGGATCCATACGAGAAGATCGGTGCCGAGTTGGTCAAGGAAGTCGCCAAGAAGACCAACGACGTGGCCGGCGACGGAACCACCACAGCGACCATTCTGGCTCAGGCTCTGGTGACCCACGGGCTGAAGAACGTCGCTGCGGGCGCCAACCCCATGGGGCTCAAGCGCGGAATCGAGAAGGCCGTCGAGCGCACCGTGGAGGCAATCCGGGATGCCTCCAAGGAGATCGAGGACAAGGACGAGATCGCCCACGTGGCCGCCATCTCGGCCGGTGACGACGAGATCGGCTCGATCATCGCCGAGGCCCTGGACAAGGTCGGCAAGGACGGCGTGGTCACCGTCGAGGAGTCCAACACCTTCGGGCTCGAGCTTGAGACCGTCGAGGGAATGCGCTTCGACAAGGGCTACATCTCCCCCTACTTCGTCACCGACCCGGAGCGCATGGAAGCGGTCCTCGAGGACCCCTACATCCTCGTGGTCAACTCCAAGATCTCCGCTGTCAAGGACATGTTGCCGGTTCTGGAGAAGGTCATGCAGAGCGGCCGCTCGATCATGCTGATCGCTGAGGACATCGAGGGCGAAGCGCTGGCCACGTTGGTGGTCAACAAGATCCGCGGCACCTTCAAGTCGGTCGCCGTCAAGGCTCCCGGCTTCGGCGACCGGCGCAAGGCCATGCTTCAGGACATTGCCATCCTCACCGGCGGCCAGGTCATCTCCGAGGAGGTCGGTCTCAAGCTGGAGAACACCGCCCTGGAGATGCTGGGCAAGGCCCGCAAGGTCGTCGTGACCAAGGATGAGACCACCATCGTCGAGGGCGCGGGCGACGCCGAGCAGATCAAGGGTCGCGTCAACCAGATCAAGGCCGAGATCGACAAGACCGACTCCGACTACGACCGCGAGAAGCTTCAGGAGCGGCTGGCCAAGCTGGCCGGAGGCGTGGCGGTCATCAAGGTCGGCGCGGCCACCGAGGTCGAGCTCAAGGAGAAGAAGCACCGCATCGAGGACGCCGTCTCGGCGACCAAGGCTGCGGTCGAGGAAGGCATCGTCGCGGGTGGGGGCACGGCCCTGGTTGCCGCGCAGGCGGTGCTGGACACCCTGAAGCTCGAGGGCGACGAGGCCACCGGTGTGGCGATCGTGCGCAGGGCCCTCGAGGAGCCACTGAAGCAGATTGCCGTCAACGCCGGCCTCGAGGGTGGCGTGGTGGTGGAGAAGGTGCGCAACCTCAAGGCCGGTTGGGGCCTGAACGCAGCCACGGGTGAGTACGTGGACATGTCGAAGGCCGGCATCGTCGACCCGGCCAAGGTCACCCGTTCGGCGCTGCAGAACGCGGCCTCCATCGCGGCGCTGTTCCTCACGACCGAGGCGGTCGTGGCGGACAAGCCCGAGAAGGAGAGGATGCCGGCGATGCCCGGCGGCGGTATGGGGGGCATGGGCGGCGACGACTTTTAGTGTAGTCAGGTAGCGAACGCGAAGGGCGGGGGCGGCGATGCCGCCCCCGCCTCTTATTTTGCGGGGGAGAGCGCCAGTGTGGTGCGTCCGAATTCGCCGTAGACATCGAGGGCGCGGGTGCGCCCGAAGCGCAAGGCGCGAGGAGGGCGCATGCCTGTAGGTATGCAACCGACGAGCAACGCCGCGATTCGGGATGCGGACGCGACCGAATGTAGGGGAACTTCGGACGCACCACACTAGGGGTTGCCTCGCGACCCGGCGGCCTCAACAATGGGCAGGTGGAACCGACCCGCTCACCGCTTTCGGCCAAGCTCGATGCGCTGAGGCAAAGCCTCGCAGCGACGGGCGGGGTCTTGGTGGCCTTCTCCGGTGGGTGCGACAGCGCCTTCCTGCTTGCCATGGCCTCAGAGGTCCTGGGAGACAGGGCGGGCGCGGCAACGGGAGTGTCGCCGTCCATCCCCGCCGCGGAACGCAAGGCGGCGGCGGAACTCGCGGGGCGGTTGGGAGCGCGGCACGTCTTCGTGGAGACGTCGGAGTTCGAGCTTCCCGGCTACCTGGCCAACGGCGTCGACCGCTGCTTTCACTGCAAGAGCGCCTTGTTCGACGTCCTCGAGCCTCTGGCTCGCGATATGGGACTTGCCGCGATAGCCGTGGGCACCAACGCCGACGACTTGGGCGATTTTCGCCCCGGTCAGGAGGCGGCGCGAGTGCGCGACGTCCTGACTCCATTGGCGGACGCGGGCTTCACAAAGGCCGATGTCCGCGAGGCCTCGAAGGCAATGGGACTTCCCACTTGGGACAAGCCGCCGGCGGCGTGCTTGGCCTCGCGCTTGCCCTACGGGACCCCGATCAACCCGAGTGCCCTGGCCCGGATCCAGGCGGCGGAGGAGGTCTTGACGGGTCTCGGGTTCCGGCAGGTGCGTGTGCGCGATCACGGCAACCTCGGCCGGATCGAGGTCGAGGCGGCGGAGATGGAGCGACTCGCTTCAGCGGGAATCCGCAAGAAGGTGGCGCAAGCTCTGCGCGATCTGGGGTATACCTACGTTGCCGCCGACCTAGACGGTTTTCGATCGGGCAGCATGAACGAGGTTCTTGACCTGGTCCCCGGGGGTCCCAACCCGGTGCCGGTGCCGGACGACGAAGGCGAGGAGGGACCGTGAAGCAGAGACTGCATCTGACGTTTCCGGAGCACCTGATCACCGAGCCGGTGATCTACAACCTGGCCAAGCGCTACGACCTCGTCACCAACATCCGCCGGGCCAACGTGGAGGAACGCGTGGGGTGGGTGATCCTCGAGGTCGAGGGCTCCGAGGATGCCCTCGAGGCCGGCGTCGAGTACCTGCTCGGGATGAGTGTGCAGGTGGACCGCATCGACGGCGACGTCCTGGAAGGCTAGTGTGATATGCCCGAATGTAGGGGAACTTCGGACGCACTACGCTAGCTACGGCCTGATGGTCAGCGGCTTCATCTCGCGCCCGCAAGGGACCATGGCGGTGTTGGGGCCGAAGGTGGGCGCAGGGCTCGCTGAGGCCACCGCTGAAGGAGAACCCGACGGGGAAGGGGACGGCGAGACCGTCGGGCGAGCGGTTGGGGTCGGGACGGCCCCCGGCGCTCCCGAGATGACCTCCTGCGGCACCGGTTGGTCGGCCGCGATGGCTTCCCACAGGAGCTTGGTGCGCTCCGGTATCTCCAGGACGT
Source organism: Actinomycetota bacterium (assembly GCA_041658225.1). Lineage (GTDB taxonomy): Bacteria > Actinomycetota > CALGFH01 > JBBAAN01 > JBBAAN01 > JBBAAN01. Next base: position 1,325 of record JBBAAN010000045.1, on the reverse strand, counting down.
AGGAGATACGGCCGATCATGCCGGTCTTGGACGGCAGGCTCAGAGTCTGGACGTCCTTTGACTTCATGCCTTTGGCCGAGCGGGCCATCCCCAGGATCTTGCGGCTGGAGAGGTCCTTGTCGACGGCGACGGCGGGGCGAAGATCAGAGACCAGCCGGTCCCACCGGGTCGTGGGCACCTTCTTCAGCCGCTCGAACAGCGCTATCAGTAGCGCTCGCTGGCGGGCCTGACGCCCGAAGTCACCCTGCGGATCGAAATGGCGAGCCCGCACCAGCGCGAGAGCCTGGCTGCCGTTGACCCGTTGCGTGCCGGCCTTCAGGTCCAGCCCTGCCACCTTGTCCTTCAAGGCGCAGGGGGCGTCCACCGTCAGACCGCCGGCGGTGTCGATCACCTTCTGGAACCCGGCAAGGTCGATAGAGACGAAGTGGTCTATGGGGAGTCCGGTGAACCGCTCGACGGTCTTGACGAGCAAGGCCGGACCGCCGTTGAAGGCTGAGTCGAGCTTGCCGTACACCTCGGTCTTGGGCCGGCCCGGCCAGGTCCCGGGGATCGCGACCCGCAGGTCACGAGGCAGTGAGACGAGCACGGCCGCGTGGCGGGCCGAGCTGTAGTGGACCAGCAGGATCGAGTCGGCGCGGGTCCCGGAGACCTTGCCCTTACCGAAGGTGTCGGATTGCTCCTCGGACACCGCGGCCCGGCTGTCCGACCCGGTGACCAGGATGTTGATCGGCTCGCCCGCAGCCGCCGAGTGTGAGATGCCCGCATCGACGCGATGAAGGGAAGGAAGAACCCGGACGAGGAACACGCCCACCCTCACGGCCACGGCGGCCATCAGCACGGCCAAGCCGGCAATCAGCAGCTTGCGCTTCACCTGGTCTCCTGGTCCAACGCCCGCGAGTGGGCAGCGGGGCTCGACGTGAGTTCCCTTCGCCGAATGTCCCGGCGGGCGGATGCCAATGGTACCTGGGTTGACGGATGCATGACGGGAGGCCGTCAGTCCTTGGCTTTGATGCTCCCGGCTCGCCCGGGCGGCCAGATGCGTACGACCGCCCTCCCGACGAGCGCGCCCCGCTTGATGGGCCCGATCACCCGGCTGTCGGAGCTGTTGCCGCGGTTGTCGCCCATCACGAAGTACTCATCCTTGCCCAAGGTGATCGGTGAGAACTCCGATGTGTTCACGCCCTTGGATAACCAGGGTTCGGCCAGGGCACTGCCGTTTATGAACACGTGGCTGCCCTTCCCTTCGACGGTGTCGCCCGGCAGGCCGATCACGCGTTTGATGAGATCGGCCTCCCCGGGTGTGGGCTGACCAAAGCCCTCCGCCA
>JBBAAN010000044.1:0-18452 GCA_041658225.1 Actinomycetota bacterium | reverse complement strand
TGGGGCGCGTGCCTATTCCTTCTCCCTGACCTATGTTCTCGCGAGCTCCTGCTTCCTTCCCGTGCGCTGTCCACGATGCGGCGCGCCGGAACTGCTGGTGGCGGGGAAGGATGCCCTCGGGTGCCGTTTCTGCATGCCGGGCCGTGAAGAACTCACCGTCCCGGTTGTGGCAAAGGAGCCCAAGAGGCAGGCGAAGCCCGCCGGCGCAACCCCACCGGCACCGCCCGAGCCGCCCACTCCGGGGCCCGGACCTGCAACCCCGCCCGCACCCCCGAAGGCACGCGCTCCCTTGCTCATGCCCGCAGCCCACCCGGCACCACCCAAGGCGCGGGCTTCCGTGTCCACGTCAAGAGCCGGGCTCAGACCTACGAAAGCCGCCACCGCTGATCCTGGCAAGATCCTGAGAGCCGGGGCAAAGCTCACGGAGTCCCTCTGGATCCGGGTCGCCACCGGTGAGCGGTGGAAGCCCAAAGAAACCGCCCCGAACTCCCCAATGTCGGCACTCTCCCGGCTGTACGGACTCTTCGGGCCCTCGATAGCCGCCGGACTCCCACCCGGCGCCCGACTGCGCGATTTCTCGACCAAGACGGCCGCGGGCGCGGGAGGCCTCCCCAACGCGACCACGGGCCACGTGATAACGGATAGCGGCTCCTATCCCTACACACTGCGCTGGCGGATCGACGCCGGTGTTCCATCGCTTGGGGAGGTGCTGCCCTACTATGAGGCGGTGGGTGAGGCGCTTCGGAGCGGAACCGCCCTCCAAGTGGACGTGGCGAGGCGCCTGCACCACGATGTTCCGGCGCCGCGAGTTGAGCTCGACGCGATCGGCCAGAGGCTCTGGGAAACGACGCTGCCGGGCTACGGCCTTCCCGTTGTGGTCCGCTGCCTGTGTTGCTGGTGGCGCTTCGAGAAGGACGACGAGCTTCAGCAAGATCCATCGGTCGTGGCCGCTTCACTGACCGCGGTCATAGCCAGGCGCGCCGGGGTCCAGGTCACCAATCGCGACGTATCGCTGATGCACGACTGCGATCCTGAGGAAACCGCGCGGCTTGCCCGGGTCCTGAGCAGCTTGCTCGGCCGTCAAGCGGTCAGGTGGTTCTGAGGAATCTGCGCCCGAGGGCTCGTCCTTCGCCTACGAGGTGGGAGTCCGCGCCATGGAGGCGCAGTCCCGCCTCATCGACGCCCTCGACACAAAAGCGGCGGTGCTGTTGGCGGTTGACGGAGTGCTGGCCGGCCTCCTCTTCGACCACGGCGCCGATGCCGCCCCCGCACCGCGGCTGCTTCTCACCGTGATGTTCCTCTCACTGTTCTCGTCCTTCGTCCTAGCCCTGGCGTCGTTCTGGGTGCGCCAATACGCCACCGCCCCGGTCCTCGGTTCCGTCGTGCGATTCATGGAACGAGATCGGGAGTGGTTGAAGTGGCGGTCTCTGGGGAACCTTCAGCAGGCTTACCAGGCCAACGAGCGCAAGCCGCAGCGGAAGGCGCGACCCATCGCCTGGGTGAGCCTCCCGTTGCCAGACGAGGGCCAGCAGAGAAGGGTGTCGCCGGACAGCGACTTTGTCCGCATAGCCGGACAGCGACTTTGTCACCGGCGCGTGTGCAGCTTAGCGCGCCAAGGGTGGTCGGGGGCAGGCCGATGTGGCGTTGATCGCGGAGGTGGTGTCTTGACCGGTGCTGGCATCTCAGGGCCAACCTGCACGTCGGTCATGTCCTCGCCGTTGTGACAGTTCCTGCGCGCCCGTAGTAGCGCCGCAGTAGGCGGCGCCAGCTTGAGTCGATAGCACTCTCCCGCATGTTCCACCCACAGGCTTGCGTCCAGGCGCTCCTGGACCGTGACCGCCATGCCCGCCCAGCTGCGTGCGTCCTTGCGCTTGGGAAGGGCAAGGTCTTGTTCCCCCCAGCTCACCGTTGAGTCCTTGGCCACCCTGCGGGGGTAGTGGAAGCAGAAGACGCCTTTCGCCTCCAGGCCTTCCGGCCAGTCCCGCCAAGCCGGCATCTCGTCCACAGCCGGCACCGCGAAGCGGGCGTTGTGACGAGGAAGGTAGCGGGCCAGCACGGTGTTGGCCTGGTCGATTGTGGCCGCCCCCGCCAGTCTGAGTTCGGAGACCAGCCGGTCCTGGAAGGTTCCCCATAGCCGCTCGATGCGTCCCTTGGCCTGGGGAGAGTTGGCCGGGATCCAGCCGATGCGGGCCTGCTCGAGCGCCCGGCCCACCTGGGTCTTGGGCCTGCGCCCGGAAAGCTGCACCGCGATGGAGGGCTTGGTCTTGGCATCCCGGTGGAAGATGCCGTGGCGGTCGGAGTAGAGGGAGACGGGAAGACCGAAGCGGCGGGATGTCTGAGCAAGTACGGTGAAGTAGCCGGCCGAGTCTTCCTGCTCTCGAAACACCGCGGCCGTGACCTTGCCGGTCGCATCGTCGATTCCTCCGACCAGGCTGAGCGTGGGGCCTCTGCCTTCCAACCAGTCATGGCGGGAGCCGTCGACTTGAAGTAGCAGCCCTTCTTTGGGCATGCGCTCTCTGCGGGAGCGGTGTGGGGGTGGTCGCCTGGTGCGCACGGGTGGGATGCCGGCGGCGTCCAGGATGCGCCTTAGGGTTCGGTCCTGGACACGGATGTCTTCGTTCTCCTGGAGCAGTTCCGAGAGGTGGGTTCGGTTGACCCCTACGTACTTGGTCGTGGCCAGCCCTACCACCCGATCCACGAGTTCGGGGTCGGATCGATTGGCGGGTGTCCGGCCACGGTTGGAGTGCACAAGGCCCGATTCACCCCCGGCCTGGTAGCGCACCAGCAGCCTGCGCACCTGCCTGATCGAGCACTCCAGCAACCCCGCCGCTTGGGCGGCCGAGATCGCTCCGGCAACAACGTGATCCAGAACGTAGCAGCGTCTCTCGCTCTGAGCGTCCACCGTCTCTGCTCCCCTCGTTGGCCAATGCCCGAGGGTGACAAAGTCGCTGTCCGCTTAAGGGGTGACAAAGTCGCTGTCCGACAACAGGGCCAGCAGAGAAGGGTTGACTCCCGTGTTTACATATGTCTAAACTCATGCGTCACGTCGCATACCAAGGTCCCCATAGGACGATTCTCTGGGCTCAAGATGCGGCGGACAAACTGCAGATGGAGCGCGCGCCGAGGATTCGGATGCAGTACCTGGAGCGTAAGGGAGGCAAGTGATGCCCCAGGAACACAAGCCCCGACGAGGGACGCCCGAGTATGAGCGGATCCTCGAGGAAGAGCGCCTCATCCTTGCGGCCACTGAGCTCGTCTGCGGGCTGATGAAGAAGCAGAACGTCTCCAGAGCCGATCTGGCGAGAACGATCGGTCGGACACGTGGACATGTCACTCAAGTCCTTGACGGCAGCCGCAACATGACTCTGCGGACCTTGGCGGACATCGCATTCGCGCTCGGACACCGCGCCGAAGTTGCTGCCCGGCCGCGGACGGCCTGAGCTACAGGGGTGCCCGAAGTCCCCGACCCCAACTTGCGCGACATCGCCGAATGCCGACGATAGAGGATGGTTGGGAGAACCCGTCTCAAGACCAAGTGCTCGTCTCTGTGGGCCACGGCCCAGACCACATCGCCTCGCCATCCGCGGAACCGGGCTCGACCTTCGCATCGTTGCCGGCTCAGATGAGTGAATTGCAGACCCGCGTATCCACTGGCGCCGAGACAGCGGGGGGTTGGACAGAAGCCAGCGTGGAGGCATGATGTCGAGCCAAGTTCGCCGGCGCCCTGAATACGCACCCATTCCGATCACCGACCTCGCTGGGCGGGTCATCGCCTCCTGGAACGAGGACCGCGATCTGTCGGTTCAGACGGTGCGCCGCCTGGCCGAGACGGCATCCCGCTTCGGCACGTACCTTGAGCAGGGCCAGGGTCTCTCAAACGCCCACGAGATCACACGGCCCCATGTTGAGGCGTTCGTCAACGCCTCAATAGGCACAGCGCATGGGTCTCGCACACCTGCGATCGCCACGATGCACCTTCGCCGCGCCACGCTACGGCTGTTGTTCCGCTCCGCCCGGGAGCTCGGTCTCTTCGAAGGTGACCCAACTCTCGACGTCCATCTGCCGCCGCGCTCGTCGCTCCGGTGCCGGCCGCTCACCAACGAGGAGATCGCGCTTTGTCGCAGCTTCTCGCTTTCCACCCTGACGGAGAGCCGGCGGCCAGCCGCCTGGGCACTGGCCGAGGCAACGGTCCGTACCTCCGAGATCCCCGCAATCCGTGTCTGTGACGTCGACCTCGACCGTGGTCGCGTGTGGATTGCCGGCAGCATGAAGACCGAACCGCGTTGGGGTGCTCTCACCCTCTGGAGTCTGAAACAGATCGAGCGCCGACTCGGGTACCTGGGCAGGCGGGCCGACGGTGACACCCCTCTCGTCTATCGCGGCAAGGGATCTCCCGAGAGCCAGCAAGCGTCCTCGTCCATCGCGATCTCGGAAACGCTGGTCGCAGCCGGGCTGGGAGACGAGCCGGACGTTCGTCCCGCGTCGGTGGCGGCCTGGTCCGGCGTGCAGATCTTCAAGGAGACGGGGCGCATTGAGGAAGTCGCCAAGCGGCTCGGCATTCGAAGCCTTGACCGGGCGGCCCGGTTCATCGGTTGGGGCTGGAGGGACGGCGTCGAAGATGCCGAGGGGAGTGAGGGCTGATGGCCCGGGCACACCTCGGCGTCGGGGTCCTGGAGCGAGTTGAGGCGATCCTTCGAAACCCGGCCATCTACGAGCTGGCTTCGCTCATTCCTCATCCGACAAGAGACAAGGGCGGACGCAACCGCACCTACCCGGACTTCATGCTCTTCGTCTACGAGGCGCTGCTGAGCGTCTACCGCAGCGCCCGTCAGGTCGAAGCCGAGCTTCGCCATCCCCTGGTGTGGGAGTTCATGTCCCGGATCGTGCAGGAGATCTTCCCCGACGACCGCACCATGTGGTTGCCCGAGACCCCCATGCGCCGGCATCACTACATGTACGGACGCAACTGCTATCTGGCCAACCCGCAGATCCTGACTCGCCTCCAGGACCTGCACCGAAGGGTCGCTGCCGATCAGGCACGGTCGATCGGGCTGCTCGACCCCGACGGACCAGGCTCCTGGACCCACCCCCATCTCACCCGCATGCTCTACGCCGACGGCAAGGTGATCACTCCGCTGTTCAAGGGCAAGGCCGGAGACACTCGCGTCGACAAGAAGACCGGCGAGATCAGCCAGGTCAGATTCGAGCCCGATGCCGGCATCCACTTCGAGGGCGACGGCGAAGCGGCATTCGGCACCAAGTTCGTCATGGTGGCTGTCCGCTCCGGGGACAAGCGGGGACGCATGATCCTCGACCTCGATTCGGTACCCAAGCCCGGGGCGGAAGCTGCCGTGGCCATGAACTGCTTTGCCCGACTCGCGCCTCTGGTGCCCGGCGCGCAGGGCGTGATCTACGACACAGCCTTGCGGGGCATTCACCACCAGAAGCTGCTTCGCGAACAAGGACTCATCCCCGTGAACAGGGTCGCGGCGGCAGAGGCCGGATCAGACAAGCCGCGCCGGGGGGATGGCAGGCGCGTCGAGAAGAGCGTCCATGTCGAAGACAAGAGCGTGAAGCTCGCCGACGGCTCAACGGTGACGGTCCGACTGTACGCGCGGGGCGGAGCCCTGGGGATCGGCGAGCTTACCGACAGAGGCGAGATCCACTTCGTCGAGCTGAAGCGGATTCGGACCCACCGTATCCCGGACAAGAGTGGACTCTACCGCTGGTACAACGACTACCGGCTGCCCGAGAGCCACGGGGGTGGGATTGTCACCGTCCGGTTGCACGCCACCGACGAGGACGCCGCTCGCAAGTTCAACCGGACCGAGAACGTGCGCGTGATCCCGCCGACAGACCCGGACTTCAAGACGATCTACGCGCGGCGCAACGACGCCGAGTCCATCAACCGGGGGCTGGACGACACGCTCTGGCTCGCGCGGGCCCACAGCGTCGGGCACACACGCCAGACCGTGAACCTGCTCGGCTACGCGCTGATGGTCAATGGGCTCACGCTGCTCGAGCACCGACGAAGGCAGGAACGGCTGCCCTCAGCGGCCGCAGCCTGAGCGCCCCGACCACGCCGCATCCCACCGCCAAGCGGTAGTTCGGCATGCCCGCAGACGGGCGTGGCGACCCCGCCTGAGCCGGGACTGCGCAACCGACCCCCTTCTTGGCTAAACTCGACCACGTAGAAGGCCTGTTGGAGCCCTCAGACGACCCAACATGGCCCCGGGAGAGCCCATTTCAAGGCTCGACCGGGGTCCGCCGGGGGTTTTCTGCCAGGTTTTCTACATGTCCCGCCCTCGTAGCTCAGGGGACAGAGCAGCGGTTTCCTAAACCGCGTGCCGCAGGTTCGAGTCCTGCCGGGGGCACCGATCCATGTCCTGTTTCGGGTGATGCTGGTCATTCCGGCGTCACCCGTCGCTTGACACAGTCTCATCTGATCTTTGACTGGAGTCTCCGCCTGATCTTTGACACTGGCTTCGGGTGATGCTTGACGGGCCTCACTCTCCTCGTGGCTCACAACAATCAGCCGGAAACCCGCCTGCCCGACACGTCCGAGGTGCAACTGCCGGACACGGTCATGGACTTCCCGCCTGACTCGGAGTGGGCGGTGCTTTCGAAACCGAACTGACCCGCCACCTTGACACCGTCAGAGGACCGGCTGAAGCGAAGCTGCATGTGCGGCGTTGCTCCCGCCCATCCACCAGCGCCGGCCATACCCACGGATGCGCTGACAGACATCGTGAGGGTCGCCTGGCCGCCGGAATCGATGGCGCCACCGTTGAAGCCCGGTGCCTGAACCCGATTGTTCTTCACCTGCAGCGAGCCACCCGGGATGCTGGGGTACGAAGCGCCAGCGAACATGCCGGTGCACCGCATTGCCGAGACATTGAAGCTATAGACGCCGTCCCACGTCTGCGAACCGCCGCCGCCGAAGATCGCCCATGGCCCGGTGATCACTCTCGGGACAAGGTTCATCTCCGGGCAGCCCCCATTCCCGCCCATGTACCTACCGCCCGAGTACGTCATGAAGTCCCAGCACGTGTTCGCGCCGCTGGGGTACTCGCACGTCCAGCCGCCTTCCGTCGTGGGAAGCCGGGTCTTCACGGAAGTGGTGGCGGCCCGGCCGCCCTTGGCTTTGCACTCCGCCCAGAACTCGTCCAGAGCGCTCGGCGGACGCTCCTCGGGAGTACCCGGGGTGATCCCCACTCCGCCGATCGGATACCCCGTGATGTCCTCGAACTGCTGCCAGGACTCGTTCCACGTCTCGGTGGTTGCCGCCTCCTCGGCCCGGTAGCCATAGGCCGACCTGATCACGGGCCCGAGCGCTCCCGAGGCGTCACGCGCGCAGCGCACCCACCCTTTGCCGTTGCTCCATATCGTGACGCAACTCCCCACCTTCGCCGAGGCAGAGACCGGCGCCTCGACTCCGAGCGCGAGCAGAGATGCCCCGCGGGGGGCGACCCTGCCCGCGTCTTCCGTGTAGTTGGGCAGGGCCAGCCTGGCCAGCCAGTCCTGCTGCGCAGCGATACGAGCCCCTACATAGGGCATGACTCCCGCGTCCTTGCGGGCGATCGCGTAGGAGCCGAACTCGTGAAGCACCTTGAGCTTCTCCAGGCTCCGTTTCACCTGGTCCGCTCCCGACCCGGGGATCGTGAAGGAAGGCGCGGAGACGGAAGGCTGCGCCGGCACCGCCGTCCATGCCTCGCGCGTGGTGGCGGCAGCCATCTGGCCCGCCCAATCGGCTACCGAAGTGAGGTAGTCGGCCATTCCCTTGCGCACCTTCAAGGCGCGGATGTCCGAGACAACGCGCGCCGCCCATTCGCTCAGGCTCCGCAGCGTCATCGAGGTGCTCTTCCCGGTCGCCGCGCTGCTGGCAAGGGACCTGATGACAGCCGATTGGGTCAGGTAGTCCTGGATGAGTGCCGCGTCACGCCTTGCCCGCGTTCTCTCATAGGCCCCGACATCCACGGCCAGTCCCACCGCCAGGAGAGCACTGACCATGACCCAGACCACGGCAACCTTCCGCCTCGGTCCCGTAGCGAGCCGGACGGCTGCCACAAGGAACAGAGCCACCACGCACACCGAGGCGACCATGAGGAACGCCCAAACAAGTTGCTCCCAATCCTTCCCAAGGCGGTAGCCCCAGAGCAGTAGCGCGGCGACGGCGGCGGCGAACACTGGTGCGAGGACTCGAAGCTGGATGGGTATCACCTTGCGGCCCTTCGGGATCCCTTCGGTCGATCCCGGAGTGGGTGTCTGGTCGGGACCCGGCGGCTGCGCGGGAGGGGTCACATCTCCGGTCGAGGGCATCACGGGTGCCGGAGGGAACATGTCCCCGGTCGAGGGCATCACGGGCACGGGAGGTGGCAGCGTTTCCGCGGAAACGCCCATGCTCTCCGGGGGGGGCGGAGGTGCCGGTGGAGAGGGTGGCATCGGGCCGGTCGCCGCTCGCTCCTCGGAACCCATGACCGAACCTGTCGAGGCGGCCAGTCCGCAGCGAGGGCAGAACCTAGCCCCCTGAGGAAGAGCCGTCCCGCATCCGATGCAGTACCCGCCTGGAGCACCGCTGTCCGGGGCAGAAGCGCCGGGGTCCTCCACCATCTCCCCCTCCCAGTTTCGACGCTGCGAGATATGCGACTCTTCCGACGCGCGGCACGCACTTGCTGTCAACGTGGTGTCGGACTTGCAGACGGCGACTCCGCCGTCGCCGCTGTCAACTCTCTCTTGGGGATTCTAGACCGACTCCACGCGGGGCGAGCCTGATCCGCAAAGCCAGTTTGGACCACACGCAGCGCCAGGGCAGCGGAAGCTTGGCCGCCCGGCCTTCGCAGCCTACCTGCCTTCTCCGGCCGCTCCGCGCATCTCGTACGCCCTGGCCCAAGGTTTCAGTTCCGACTTCCATCTCGGGAATCCCACGCTCTACCCTGAACGCTGTCTCCGCGGCAGCGGGGCAAGGCAGAGGGCGACACCTCGACCGCTAGGGGGAACGATGGGTCATCTGGGGAGCTTGAAGCCTGAGTACCGTCAGTTGCTCGCGCGCCTGGACGCGGGCCAGGTGGGAATGCCCGAGCCAAAGAGCTCCAAGGCACGGGAAGGCTGGCGGGAGATCTTGGAGATCCTGTTCAGTCCGGAGGAAGCTGCCCTCGCAGCGCGCATGCCGATCAAGCCGGCCAGCCTGAAGACCCTCTCTGCCCGGATGGGCATCCCGCCGGAGGAACTCGAGCCACGCCTGGATCGCATGGCGGACAAGGGCATCGTGATGGATCTCGTGCACCCCTCCACGGGCAAGACCGCCTATTTCCTTGCCCCGCCGGTCGTGGGCTTCTTCGAGTCGACGATGATGCGGGTCACCGACATGATCCCGAAGAAGCGCATGGCCGAAGCCCTGGAGGCCTACACGCACGGAGACGATGCCTTCGCCCGAGAGGTCTTCGGAGGCGACACGGTGGTGGGGCGAGCCCTGGTGCACGACACCACACTGGGGGACGACGAGCTCCCGGACGTCCTCGACTGGGAACGGGCCGCGGCAATCGTGGAAGGGGCAAGCAAGATCTCCATCGCACTCTGCTACTGCCGGCACAAGGCGCAGCATCTGGACAGGCGTTGTGACGCCCCGATGGACAACTGCATGGGACTCAACATCGGAGCCGACTTCCTAATCCGCAGGGGCTTCGGTAGGCAGGCGGACAAGGCAGAGGCGTTGGACATCCTTGCCGGCGCCCGTGAGCTGAGCCTCGTGCACATCGCCGACAACGTGCGCCACAACGTCACCTACATCTGCAACTGCTGCGGCTGCTGCTGCGGCCAACTCACGTCGATCAGCGAACTCGACCTTCCGGGGGTCAATCCGAGCGGGTTCCAGCCCGCGACGGACCTCGATGTCTGCAAGGGCTGTTCACGTTGCTCTCGCGCCTGTCCGATCTCGGCCATCTCCATGGTGGCCCAGCGGATGAGCACCCAGCGCAAGAACAAGCTTGCTCCGCGTGTGAACCTGGACCGTTGCATCGGCTGCGGGGTCTGCGCGGACACGTGCCGCACCAAAGCGATGACCATGCAGCGGCGACCCAAGGCCACCTACGTTCCGGCCAGCGGCATGGAGCGAATGATTCGCATGGCGCTCGAGCGTGGCCGCCTTCCTCACCTGCTGTTCGATGCGGGAGCCAGTCGCGGCAGCCGCTACCTCAACGGCCTTGTGCGTACCATGTGCGCCCTGCCCCCCATCGAGAAAGCACTGGCCACCGAGCAGGTCCGCTCCCGCTTCGTGCGCGTCGCGCTGAAGAGCGTCAGGAACATCGACATCGCCTAGGCCTGGGCACGGTCTCCGCCCTATTCGTGGACTTGCCCCAGAGCGGCCGCAGTCCAAACCTACGCCGGACGCGGTTGACCCCGGAGGTTGACCCCGGCCTGATCTGGGTAGATGACTGCGCCGCCGGCCCCCGACCGTCCAAGGGTCGAGTCGCCGCGACGGAAGTGTGCGCCGCGACGGGGTCGTGTCACATCTCCAAGCCAGGGCGGCAATGCCAATGTAGAGCCGCCGGCGCTCGGCGACGCGCCGCCCCAGCGCTCGAGATGGTCAATGGGGATCCTTGTGTAGACTTGCTGCCACCAGTTCGTACAGAAGGGGAACCTCGTGCCTCACGATGCCGCCAACAAGCCCGCGCGCCGGACCGTTGCTCGATCGGCCGGAGACGACCTGCAGGGCGCAATGCGCAAGTTCCTGGACGCGAAGTCCTTCGCTCTGGTTGGGGCCTCGGCCGACCCGCGCAAGTGGAGCTACCACATCCTTCGCAACATCCTGCGCGTTGGCTATGAAGGCCACCTCTACCCGGTCAACCCCAAAGCCACGGAGATCCAGGGCGTGAAGGCCTGGCCTTCGATCGGCTCACTGCCCGAGGTCCCTGATGTGGCGCTGCTGGCCCTGCCGGCGAAGGTGGCCGCCCAAGGTCTCGAGGAGATCGCCCAGGCCGGAGTGCGAACCGTGATCGTCATCACGTCGGGCTTCGCCGAGACAGAGAACTTCGCCGGTGAGGAGGAGCTGGTCCGGATCGCGCGCGAGTGGAACCTGGCAATGGTCGGTCCGAACTCTATGGGCGTCTACTCCAGACCCGCCAAGCTCTACGCGATCATGGCCCCTTCGGTTCCGGACCCGGGCGGGATCTCCCTGGTCACCCAGAGCGGCAATGTGGGTGGGGAGTCCATGCGAAGAAGCCACCTGCACGGCACCGGCTTCACGATGGTGTTCTCGGTTGGAAACGGCGCCGTGCTGGAGTGGCCCGAGTATCTCGACTTCTTCGCCAAGCACGAGGAAACGAAGGTGATCGCCCTCTATATCGAGGGGGTGCGCAGCGGGCCGAGGTTTCTGGCATCGCTGGCCCGTGCCACGCTAACCAAGCCCGTCGTCGTCCTGAAGGGAGGCGGGACCGGACCGGGCTCCTCGGCTGCCCGCTCACACTCCGCGGCCCTTGCCACCCCGGAGGCTCTCTTCCGCGGAGTCGTCAGGCAGGCCGGCGGTCAGGTGGTGGACACCGCGGAGGAGATGCTCGATGTGGCCGCCGCGCTCGAGCTTGCCCCTCCGCCCAAAGGCCCTCGCGTCGGAATCGTGACCGCCGGTGGCGGCTGGGGGGTCTTGTGCGCCGACGCCTGCGCCAGGGCGGGCCTGGAAGTGGCTCCTCTGTCTCCCAAGACCTTCGCGGCCCTGGACGCGCTACTTCCGCCCTTCTGGAGCCGCGGCAATCCGGTTGACCTGGTGGCGCCTCTGGACTCGGCCGTCCGCCTGGGTGCTCTCAGGGCGGTCGCCGAGGCCGAGGAGTTCGACGCGGTGATCGCGCTCGGGCTGCTGTTCTCGGAAGACCCTCGGTTCGCTTCGCTTGATGCCGCGAGGACTTCCGCCTATGCGACCACGACCGAGGAATGTTCCCTGGAGATGGCGCGTCTGGTCCGTGAGACCGGCAAGCCCATCATCGGCGTCACCATCGGAGGGGGTGCGGGAGTCCCAGCCGAGGTCGTCGGCAGGGTCCCCACCTACCCCACACCGGAACGGGCGGTGCAGGCGCTCGAGCGACTTCTCGAGTACGGTCGCCACCTCAGCCGGCCGAAGACGGACGAGGCCAAACCCAAGGCCCCCTCCCACAAAGCAGCCGGGATCCTGCGAGGTGCCCCAACCGGAACGACGCTCTCCGAGAAGGAGTCTCTCGAGCTACTGGCCTCCTACGGGATACCCACGGTCGGATGGGAACTCGCAGGGTCGAGGCGGGAAGCCCTGGATGCGGCCGCTCGCCTCGGCTTCCCGGTGGTCTTGAAGGCAACCGGGAGAGGAATCGCTCACAAGACCGAGCGCGGCCTGGTCGTTGCCAACCTCGACTCCAAGGCGCGACTGGCCTCCGCCTGGAGAACGATCCATTCCCGGCTGCGCCCCGAGGACAAGTTGGACGGCCTCCTCGTCCAATCCATGCTGTCGTCTCGCCGAGAGTTCGCGGTGGGGATGGTCAGGGATCCCGTGTTCGGACCTTGCGTCATGTTCGGTCTGGGCGGCATCTACGCCGAATCGCTGAAGGACGTCTCCTTCAGGGCCGCCCCGCTGACCACCGCCGATGCGATGGAGATGATGGAGGAGATCCGAGCGGTCGCCTTGCTGGCTCCACTCAGGGGAGAACCGGGAGTGGATCGCAAGGCCCTTGCCACCGCCCTGGTTCGCCTGGGTCGCCTCGCGGCCGACTTCCCGCAGATCGCCGAGATCGACATCAACCCAATGCTCGTGCCGGGCGGAAAGCCAGTCGCCGTGGACGCCCTGGTCGTCATCGGCTAGCGAGCGAAACGCGAGGCGCTGACCAGCACGGTGAGAGGCGTGCCTTCATGCTGGCCGGGCGAGGTACGCGTCACTGGCCGGCGCGCCAAGGGGTACGGCGCGCCGCCTGCTCGTACGGTGAGAGGCACGCCGGCGCTTCCCCCGGGAGGGAATCCCGCCTCGACGTCGCCCGTTGATGCCGGGCGGCGAATCGCCACATACGCCACCAAGAAAGCTTGGGAGCCGGGCAATGCCCGGCTCCCAAGACGCCCGTTCTCGATCTGATTAGGTAAGGCGGCGGCGCAAGACGGCTCCGGCGCCAAGAAGAGCGAGCCCCATCAGCGCGGCGGCCGGCGCCGCACCCGTCCGCGGGAGTCGCATTCCCAGTACGGCGGGGCTCGGCGGGGCGAGGATGGAGTTCGCCGTCACGAGCGGACCGTTGGTGTACACGGTCGCCGATCCGTTCGTTGCCTTGATCTCGGCGGAGTCGGGCAGCCTGGCGCCTACCGTTGCCGAGTCGCTCACCTTGACGGTCACCACCACGTCACGACTCTCCCCGGCAGCCAGGTTACCGAGATTCCATGTGACCGACTGCCCGGAGTGAGTGCAGCCGCCCGTGCACGACACGAACGACACCGCGGTGGTCAGGGTGTCGGTCACCGTCACGTTGTCGCAGCTCTGCCCGCCGCTGTTGAACACGTGGATGTAGTAGTTGAAGGTTTCGCCCTGCTTCACTTCGAGGTGGCTGGCCGCCTTGTTGGATCCCGAAAGAGCGCAGCCCTCGGACGGCCTGGCCATCACGCTGGGCCCTGTGATGTCGGCCCCTTTGTCCCAGGTCTTCGACTCGCAGACCGCCGACACGTCCACGTGGTTGGTGTACCTGGATCCGACGGATGCCGAGTCCGGCACCTTGACGGTTATCAGCAACGTCTTCGTTTCGTTGGGCGCCAGTGGCCCGATGTCGTTCCAGGTCGCCGTCAACCCATTCACGCTCGAGGCCGCGGGGCTCGTCGCCACGATGGTGCTGCCGGCTGGGCCGGTGATCGTGTCCACGACCTTGACCGACGTCAGGGTGCAGGCCCCGCGGTTGGGAACGACGACCGCGTAGTTGAACGTCTGACCCGCCTGGACGGCGATGGCGGAGAGATCCTTGTGCGTCTCACGCAGCGGGTTCTCGTCACTCGCGCAAACCACTCCGCCAACCGGCACCTTGGCCGAGACCGTCCCCGCCGCGATCGCCACCCTCGCAATTGGATCGATCGGCAACGGCGTCGTACCGAGGATCACTTCCAGCAGGTTGGCGCTACCCGATGCCGAGGTGCCGTCGGCCGCCTCGGTCTTGGTGAGAGTCCCCAGCCTCAATATCACGAGCGGCGAGAGATCCAGCTCCTGGTTGGCCGTTGCGGCGTTCAGCTCGCCCAGCACCGTTCCGCCCTGGACGACCTGGAGGATGGGCTCCGAGTAGGTGACCTTGGCACCCCCCGGGAATCCGGTGGCCACCGCCGTGACCACCGGCGGGGCAAGGACGTTGATGTTGATCTCGTTGGCTGAACCCTTGAAGAGCGTCACCGATGTCAACTGGGTCAGAGCCTCCGAGACGACGGCCCTCGTGGTCTGGCCAGTGATGGTGGCCAGCGAGATCGTCGTCTTGGTGTAAACCGTGGCGCCCTGAGCGTTGTCGACGGACACCAGCGCATCCCCGACCGGCTCACCTATGGTCGTCAGCACCTTGAGATCGGCCACTTCCGACATCGCGGTGGCGATCGGGACATTGGGAGCAGGACAGCTACCGGGGAAGGTCCAACGAGCGCTGGCGTGTTCCTTCACCACAGTCGCATTCAGCAACGGGTCGAGAGGCAGACCCAGCAACTCCTGGTTGTCGGCCGTGGGGTTGTCGGGCGGGGCCGACTGCTTGGCCTCCAAGATGAGGCCGGTCAGCGGCAGAGTGCCACTGAGTACGTCCACGTCCACATTGGCCGCCCGGGCATAGGAGTTCTTGCCCGCCGGATCGGCCAGCCCGGCGCTGTTGGCCGCCGCCCGCGCCGGGGAGACGGACGCCTCGGCGATCTGGATGGTCCCGGGGATGTTGACGGCGTTGAGATGAACCAGATCCACCGCCGCGCTCGCCTCGAAGGCGTTGTCCGCCGCACCCGAACTCGGGACCGCAAGCCCGATGGCCGCGAGCGCCGCCGCAAGTACCATGCCCAACCCCGCGAGTCGTCTATTCATGCCTGCCTCCCTAGATCCAATCGACATGCGACTAGTCAATTCGCACCACTACACCTTTAGTCATATAACGTTTGCGTCCGCGAATAGTTGCGCTTCTGAGTCCTGCCAATTTGGCACGACTGAAACGCCCACTTTATGTCTGTCAATGCGGCAAACGTCACCTGCGGTCACGGATTGTGACAATCCACGGGGCGATCCACTGGACACCACTGGCCACTATTGTGCACACACAGGCGGCAACGGTGCGACGGAAAGTGATTCGACGCCCGGCCGGCAACGTGACCCCCCGGCAACGGCAACACTTGTGACGGCGGCGCACTCGAACGGGGCCCTGACCGGCAACCCGGCGCGGCTGGTCCGGCGTGGTGATTGCCTGGGCCGGGCCACTCGCCGTGAGAGGTGATTCCCTGGGCCGGGTTGCCCGCTGTGGGGGGTGATTGCCTGGGCCGGGCCACTCGCCGTGAGAGGTGATTCCCTGGGCCGGGTCGCCCGCCATGGGAACGGATCAACCGGCGACCTGAAGGCGCTTTTCAGATAGTGTCCATGCAATACGCACCTGCCCGCGGGCGATACGCGCCGGCGGTACCTAAGGCAGAAGGGGGCTGGTTGGGATGTCCGTCAATATTGGGGCCCTGCTCGCCAAGCGAGCCTTGCTGAGCCCAGGCAAGGAAGCGGTGGTCTGCGAAGGTGTGCGGCGCACATGGGTAGAGTGCAATGCCCGCGCCAACCGCCTCGCCCACGCGATGCAGAAGCTCGGCGTGAAACGAGGCGACACGGTTGGACTTCTCGCGCTCAACGAGGCCGAGTTCCTGGACATGTACTACGGTCTGGGCAAGATCGGAGCCATCTTGGTCCCGGTCAATTACCGGCTCGCGGCTCCGGAGATCAGCTACATCCTCAACGACTGCGGCGCCAAGGTGTTCATCTTCGGCAAGGAGTACGCGGAGATAGCGGACACGTTCCGCAACGACATCCCGGCCAAGCACTTCGTCGCCATCATGGACTCACCTCCCGAGTGGGCCAAGCAGTATGAAGCGCTCATCCAGGCCGAGTCCGCCGAGGAGCCCGAAGCCGCCCCGGGTGGCGACGACGTCATCACCATCCTCTACACCTCCGGCACCACGGGACGGCCCAAAGGCGCCATGCTCACGCACACGAACTTCTACACGATGTCCATCAACTTCGTCACCACCTTCGGGTGGCCCGGCGACACCGACATGATCGCCCTTCCCCTCTTCCACATAGGCGCCCTGGCGCCGCTGGCGTCAGGCGTGTACTACGGCATGCGGTCCGTCATGCTGAGGAGCCTCGATCCCAAGCGATTCCTGGAACTGCTGGGAGAGGAGAAGGTTGACGTCTTCGGCTCGGTGCCCGCTCTCCTGATGATCCTGAAGATGGTTCCGGACTTCGAGAAGTACGACTGGAGTTCGGTGAAGCTGATCTTCGTGTTCGGAGCCCCGGTGCCCGTGTCTCTGCTCGAGGAGTACGCGGCGGCGGGGATCGAGGTCCGCAACCTCTACGGCCTGACCGAGTCAACCGGCTCCGGAACGGTCATCGACGGCGAATACTCTATGGCCAAAGTTGGCTCCTGCGGCCTTCCCGAATTCCTGGTCGATGCCAAGGTCGTGGACGAGGACGGCAACGAGGTCGGCCCGGAGGAGCTTGGCGAGGTCGTCGTCCGCGGCGAAACCATCATGAAGGGGTACTGGAACAAGCCTGAGGAGACCGCCGCGACCATCAAGGACGGCTGGCTGCACACCGGCGACGTCGCAAGGAGGGACGCCGACGGCTTCTTCTACATCATGGACCGCAAGAAGGACATGATCATCTCGGGCGGCGAGAACATCTACCCGGCCGAGATCGAAGACGTCCTCTCGCGCCATCCCAAGATCGCCGAGGTCGGCGTGATCGGCTACGAGCACGAGAAGTGGGGCGAGGCAGTCAAGGCCATCGTTGTCTTGCGTCCGGGCGAGACTCTCACCGAGGACGAGCTCATGGAATGGACCAAGGGCAAGATCGGCAAGTTCAAGATGCCCAAGAAGGTGGAGTTCACCGACGCGCTGCCACGCACCGCGACCGGCAAGATACTCAAGCGCCTGCTGCGCGATCAGTTCAACAAGTAGCATCCCAGCAAGTAGCCTGAAAATGAATCGGTCGGCGCACGCGCTCGGATAACCGGGGAGGTAGGCATGCATTCAGGCTCGCCGCCTCCCCAATCGAGATCCGTCGACGTCTCGGTGTTGGACCGAGCGCGTCGTCGCGATCCGCAGGCCATCGCCGAGATGTACGAGTGCTTCTCCGGGCCCGTGTACTCATATCTGCTGCACCAATTGCGCGACGTCTCCGACGCCGAGGACGTCCTGGAGACCACGTTCGTCGAGGTCCTCGAGGGCATCCACGCATACTCGGGCACGACAGACAGCCTGCGTGCCTGGGTGTTCCAGATCGCCCGGCGCAACGTCCTCGACCACCTGCGATCGCGCAAGCGACACCCGACGGTGCCTCTCGACGAGAGCTTGGCTCAGGTCACGGACGCGACCTCGTCGCCGGATCCGCAGGAGCTTGCCCTGGAGAGGATCCGGCGACAAGCCCTCCGGGAAGCGGTCGCGGGGCTGGCGCCCGACCAGCGCGAGGTGCTGCTGCTGCGTCTGGGCTCCGGGTTGACCGGCCCCGAGATAGCCGAGGCGACCGGCCGAAGCGTCGGGGCCGTCAAGGCCCTGCAGCATCGCGCCCTGGTCGCCCTCAGCCGCATGCTGGCTCCGAAGGAGCCCGACGCCACCCGTACCCTTCGCCCCGGCGGCGGCGCCTTGCACACTGGAAGCGATTGAGGGAGGCGTCATCGTGGACAGGGAAGGCTCCCTGGAAAACGAGGGAAGACTCGAGGCCGGGCTGGCCGCTCTCTTGGCCAGGGACGATGCACCCCTGGGAACAGGAGAGGTTGCGGGTCTTGTCGGCCAAGCCCAAGACAAGGCGGCCCCGATTGGCGGCGAAGCGCTCCGGGAATCCCAGGAGACCGCGGATCTGATGGCCATGGCCGCTGAGGTCCGGCGATCACTGGCCAGCTCACCGTCTCCTGAGGCCCACGCCCGCCATGTGCGCAACCTTCTGGAGCAAGCTCGCCACGTCCCTGCCCCCGCTACAGTGACGACACGGGTAGGGCGCGCGCGAATGCTGCACTTCCCCTTCCGTGTCGGCCGTCGCGCAGCCATCGTCACGGCCGGAACGGTGCTGGGGCTGATGCTCAGTGGCTCGGCAGCCGTCGCCGCGTCCGGGAGCGCCCTGCCCGGGCGGCCTCTCTACAGCGTGAAGACCGCCACGGAGCACGTGCGGCTGGCCTTCGAGCGTGCTCCATCCGAGAGAGCCCGGCTACACGTCGAGTTCGCCCTGCGCCGGCTGGAGGAAGCTGGCAAGCTGGCGTCGCGGGGTGAGG
>JBBAAN010000043.1:0-18589 GCA_041658225.1 Actinomycetota bacterium | reverse complement strand
TTCGGACAGCCCAAACTCCATGGTTTACCTCCCGACAGTCGTCCGGTGATGGCTGAGAATACCGCATGTGAAGCGGAGCATGGAAGGCCGAAGGTCGAGGCGGCATCTAGGCCCTTTGGCCTAGAAGCGCGGCTTCACGGCGAGGGCTCCGCCCGAGATCGTTTCCATTGCGGAGGCCGCACCGATCACCATCTCGTACAACTCGTGGTAGCGGGCGAGTTTGTCCTGGTCCAGCTCCACTCCCAAGCCTGGAGCGTCTGGGACCGAAATGGCTCCTTCCGAGAAGGTGAACGGCTCTGTTATGACATCGTCGGTCAGGTAGTGGTAGTGGCTGTCCGCCTGGTGGGACATGCTGGATATCGAGGCGTTGACGTGCAGCATCGCGGCCATCGAGATTCCGAACTCGGTGCCGGAGTGCATCCCGCAGTCCAGTCCGAGGGTTTCGCAGAGTTTGGCCAGTTCCCGTACCCCGCGAAGTCCCCCATACCAGTGGATATCGGCCAGGATCACATCCACCGCGTCCAGCAGCAGTCCCGGCGCGATGTCCTCGTAGCCGAACACCGCCATGTTGGAGGCCAGCGGGATGTTCGGCGACATGCGCTTGACGCGAGCCATGCCGGCCATGCCCCAGGTCGGATCCTCCAGGTACTCCGGGTCCAGTTCCACCAACTTGCGGGCCACCCGCACGGCGGTTGCGACCGACCAGATCGAGTTGGGGTCCATGCGGATGGGAAGTTCGGGGAACGCCTCGCGTATGTGGCGGAAGGTCGCGATCTCCTTGTTCGGGTGGAAGACCCCGCACTTGAACTTAACGCTGGTGAAGCCTTTCTCCTCGACCAGGGCGCGCACGTGATCGATCAGGGCAGCGTCGGTTCTCTCCCATTCGTCGTACCCGGCGGGGTAGAAGACGTATCCGGAGAAGTTGACGTGGTCCTTCATCTTGCCGCCGAGGAGGGTGTAGACGGGCACGCCCAGCGCTTTGCCGGTGATGTCCAGCAGCGCGAACTCAACGGCCGCGAAGCCGGTGGTGATGGTGTTGCCGAACATGCGCACGTAGAAGGGAGCGGCAAGCTTGACCTTGATCCGCTCGATGTTGAACGGGTCCTCGCCGATGAGCAGCGGCACGAAGGCCTTGAGAACTTCCTCCTGCGCCCGAGACGGCGAGAGGCTGCACTCGCCCAAGCCGGTGATTCCCTCGTCGGTGTCGATCTCCACGATGATGCGTCCGAAGCCTGGATGGACCCCCCAACTGTGCAGCAGCGGCATGGTGATGGGGATGCCGGCGGGGGTGATGCGCACTGCGGTGATCTTCATGACGCCTCCCGGTGTCGGTCGTGTGGGGGTGACAGAGTCGCTGTCCGACAGCATTGGGGCCACTCCGTCCTTGACAGAGTTTCGGGGAGAGAGTAACTAGTTGGCGCACGTCGGTCTACTGGCCGGGACGGTGTTCCGTTGATCGGAACAGCGTCGAGGATGGTGGGGGCCGTCCGGGGATCGAGGCGGGCGTTTGGGTTACTGGCTGACCGGCGCAGGAGCTTGGGGTTTCGCGGCCGCTTTCGCCGAGCCCGTTGGAAGGTAGTGGGGGGTAGTTGGTGCCCAGCTTGAGTGTGTTGGTCCCGCTGACGATCGTCGGAATCGTGATGGGGGCCATGTATGCCCTGCCGGCTATGGGCATCGTCCTCATCTACAAGACCTCCCGCGTGCTCAACTTCGCGCATGGCGCGATGGGCATGTTCTCCACCTTCGTCGCCTACCAGTTGGGCGTCGTCTGGCATCTACCGGTCTGGCTGGCGGTGCTGGGGGCCCTGGTGTTCGCGGCATTGCTGGGCCTGGTCATCGAGCGCTTCACGATTCGCCCACTGGAAGGCAAGCCTCCCTTGGTCAAGGTGGTCGTGACCCTGGGCTGGATGCTGATCCTGATGAGCGTGGCCGGGTTCATATGGGGCGCCAACGCCTATCACATCCCGCTCAAGGTCGCGCCCGAGGGAACCGTGCGCTTCCCGATGGTCAACATCAGCTACCTGCAGCTCACCAACCTCGGAGTGGCCCTCGTTCTGACGGCGGGACTCGCCTTCTTCTTCAAGGCCACGCGGCTGGGCATCGCCATGCGGGCGGTGGCGGACAACACGCGGGCGGCGCGCATATTGGGTGTGCGCGTGGAGCTGATCAACTGCGTGTCGTGGATGCTGGGCAGCGTCTTGGCGGCGATCGCGGGGATCCTGCTCTCGCCCATGGTCAATCTGGACACCGTGCAGCTCACGATGCTCGTTTTGTCGGCATTCGCTGCCGCGTTGGTCGGGGGTTTGGTCAGCCTGCCCGCCACGTTCGCGGTCTCGATCGGGCTGGGGATCCTGCACAGCGACATCGTCATATGGGCCAAGGCGTCGGGCGTGCGGGAGCTGGTCACGCTCGGTGTCATCCTGGTTGCCCTGTTCTGGCGTGGCGGGGGACTGGCCAAGGTCATGGAGGCCGGAACCGGTCAGCGCAGCGCCGCGAGGTTCGCGTCGCGCAAGGTTTCCACGGCGCGCGTCACGGGCGCGCTCGCGGTGGTCGTTGCCCTGGCGGCCCTGCTGCCGTTGGCGATGGGTCGCTTCTACTCGTTCCTGCTCGCGCAGACCCTGGTCTACGCCGTGGCCTTGTTCGGGCTGATGATCGTTGTCGGGCTTCTCGGCCAGCCTTCCTTGATGCACGCGGAGCTCATGGGTCTGGGCGCCGGCATCACGGCTACGCTGGTAGCCGTGTGCCACTTGAACTTCTGGGTGGCGGGCCTGCTGGCCGTCCTGGCCGGCTATCTCGCGGGGATCGTGGTGGGCTTGCCGGCCCTTCGTATCCGTGGGCTGGCGCTGGCCATCGTGACGCTCGCGATCGCCCGCGTGTTCGACTCGCTGGTGTTGCCCTCGAAGTTGCTCGCGTCCGGCGTGGGGGGGCGCACCGTCGCCAGGCCCAGCCTCGGGCCGATCTCGCTGGCCGGAGACCGCGCCTACTACGAGGTCGCCCTGGCGGTGTTCGCCCTGGCGGCGCTGGCGGCGCTGGCGGTGAGACGGGGCAAGCTCGGCCGCGTCCTGAGGTCCATACGCGAGAGTGAGCGGGGCGCGGCCGCCAGCGGCGTGCCGGTGACACGCTACAAGCTGCTGGGGTTCGCGACTTCTGCGGCGTTCGCTTCGCTGGCCGGGGTGATCTCGGTCGGGCTGACGGGCTCCTTCACGCCCGCGCCCTTCGACTGGACCCACTCGGTGATCCTTCTCGCGATGCTGGTGATCATGGGATCGACGGCCGCGTCCGGCGCGGTGCTCGGTGCCGTGGTGCTGATCGTGCTGCCCGAGTTCTCCGGGGGCAACGAGTACGTCGAGCAGCTAACACAGGCCATCTCGGGCGCGGCGTTGATCATCCAGTCGATTGCCGTTCCGCAAGGACTGGTTCCCTCGGTGGGTGCGGCGGTGCGCCGGATCGCCGGCGGTTTCGGCCGTGGCGGGACATCAGGGCCTTCGTCCGGGTCCGTGTCCCGGTCGCCGGGGCCGGTTCGCCGCGACGCGGGCGAGAACGGGGAGCCGGTTGCGGGTGGCACGCTTGCCGCCCCAGCCAAGCCGGGGGGCCACGAGATGGCGGCGACCAATCGGGGCGATAGCGTCACGCCGGCGGCCAAGCCGGGCAGTCGTGCGGGCGAGAGGGTGAGCTAGCGTGGCCATTCTCGACGTGCGCGATGTGGGCGTGAGGTTCGGCGGGGTGGAAGCCTTGCGCGAGGTGTCGTTCCACGTCAACGCGGGAGAGGTGACCGGCCTGATCGGGCCCAACGGCGCCGGCAAGACCACGCTGTTCAACGTGATCTCGGGGCTCCAGTCGCCCCAAGCCGGCAAGGTGTTCTTCGAGGGCCGGGATGTGGGAGTGTTCTCACCCGACGAGCGCTCTCGGCTCGGCATCGGGCGCACCTTCCAGGCGGTGGAGGTCTTCGCCGACATGACCGTGGAAGAGAACGTCATGATCGCGAGAGAGGTCCGCGAGTCCTCCGGCGCGCTGGGTGCGCTGCTGCGCCTGCCGTGGGCGCGAATGGAAGCCCGCCGTTCCGAGGAAAGGGTTCGGCCGATCTTCCACCACCTCGGGCTCGAGCCCTACCGTGAGGCCCCCGTTGGCGACCTGCCGTTGGGCATCCAGCGGCGAGTCGAGCTGGCCCGGGCGCTGGCCGGCAACCCCAAGCTGCTGCTGCTCGACGAGCCGGCCTCCGGCATGGACACGGGAGAGACACGTGAGCTGGCCGAGGATCTGCGCTGGTTGCGGAGGACCTTCCGCATCACCGTGCTCCTGGTCGAGCATGACATGCGCTTCGTCATGGGGCTTTGCGACTACATCTACGTGTTGAACTTCGGCCGGCTCATCGCCGAGGGCAGGCCCGCCGAGGTGCGGGCCAATGCTCTGGTGATCGAGGCCTACCTGGGGGCGGAAGGAGAAAGGCAAGTTGGCGCTTCTCGCGCTTGAAGGCGTCGGCGTTTCCTATGGGATCGTGCGCGCGTTGCACGGCCTCGACCTCGAGGTCGAGCAGGGCGAGGTCGTCTGCCTGCTCGGTGCCAACGGGGCCGGCAAGACCACGACGCTCACGGCGATCTCGGGGGTGGTGCGTCCGAGTGAGGGCAGGATCTCCTTCGATGGCAACCGCATCGACGGATTGAGGCCCGAGAAGATCGCCGCCCTCGGCGTGGCTCACCAACCCGAAGGGCGCGGCATGTTCGCCACGCTATCGGTGATGGAGAACCTGGTGGTGGCCTCCTACGGAGCCGCGGTCGCCAAGCGCGACATGGCTTCCAAGGTGGAGCGGGTGTTGTCCCACTTCCCTCAACTGAAGCCGCGTCTGTCCCAGCGGGCGGGGACTCTCTCGGGCGGAGAACAGCAGATGCTGGGTCTGGCCCGGGCCCTCATCTCCGAACCCAGGTTGCTCATGATCGATGAGCTTTCCTTCGGTCTTGCACCCGCGGTCGCGGGCACGCTGTTTGCGCATGTGGCCGAGGTCGCCCGCAACGGCACGGCCGTGCTGCTCGTTGAGCAGTCGGTGGGAGAGGCTCTGGCCATCGCTTCGCGGGCATACGTCCTGGAGAAGGGGCGGGCAGTCTACTCGGGTCCCGCCGCCAAGCTCCGTGACGATGCGGCTTTCGTCGAGGGCCACTACCTCGGTCAGGAGGTTCAAGCGCGCCGGGGCGCTGATGGGGAAGCCAAAGCTCGTGAGGAGCTGAAGGTGGAGCTTCCGGGCGGGCTGTGGAGGGACGTCGAGCGTCTGGCGGCGCGGCGGGGAGAGGCGCCGGAGGCGTACGTGGCGCTGGCGGTGGGCAGGCTGATGGAGGAGATGGGCAACGGGCAAGCCGAGGCAGACCACAGTGAATCAGAGAGTGAATCCCCGGCCAAGGGCAGGCGTGCCCGGCTCCGCACATCGGTCGCAGGCCGCGAGCAGCAGGCCATGACTGGCAGGAGGCGTCGCACGCCAGGGCCCGACTCGCGAGGGGCGGGCCATGACTAGCAGGCGGCGCGGGACGCCGGGACGCCGATCACAAGGGGCAGGCCATGACTAGCAGGCGGCGCTTCACAGGACTTGCCTTGGCCGTGGCCCTTTCCGCGGCGGCTGCTTTCGGTCTGGGCCCCCTGCTCGCCTCGCCTTCTCCCGCCCTCGGCTACTTCGAGGGAAGCGCGGTCTCGTCCCCGATGTGGATCTATTCCGTATCCAACGCGGCGCCTGTGCCGATCTCGGACATTAACGTCCCCTACACCACCGTACGGTTGGATTCGACCCCCTCGGCCGAGGCCACCGCCGCCTACGTGGATACGGGGGCCCTGGGGCAGACGGGGGCAAGCAAGGCGGGAGTGGCGCAGCCGCAGTACTCGACGGCCCGCTACCCGGGTTCGCCGCGTGACGCCCAAGCCGGCGCCGTGGACCAGGGAGATCCTTTGGGGGTCGTGCGTATCCAGGCCGCCGGCGCTACGGCGAAGGCCTCGGAAACCAACAGTGAGGCCGATTCTTCGGTCTTCTCCCTTTCGTCGGGAGCCCCTTCGGGCGCGGCGAGCGCCGCCGCGGTCTTCCCGCAGGAAGCCTTCGCCGCGCTGATCCGCGCGGTGAACTCCGCCCGGGCCGGGGCGGGGCATCCGGCCTTCGGGGCTCAGCAGTCCGAGGGCACGGCAGGCGCGTCCAAGCTGCGCTCTCATTCCCGCGTGTGGCTGGAGGGACAGAAGGCGTTCGCCCTCGCCGAGTCGTCCACCGAAGGCCTGGATCTGGGCGGCGGGCTGATGCGGGTGGATTCAGTGCGATCCCGGGTTCTGGCTTCCAGCGAAGGTACGGTTGGGCGTGCGGAGCCGAGCCTGGAAGTGAGTGGCGCGAGCATCGGTGGGGTTCCGGTTCGCATCACCTCCGACGGGGTGGAGGTGGCGGCCAATCCGTTGCCTGCCGGTCCGAAGGATGCCAAGCCGTTCGCGGACAGCCTGAACCAGGCGCTGGGCGCGGCGGGCTGGCAGGTCAGGCTGCTGGGCACCGAGGATTCCTCGAGTGGCGCGCGGGGTAAGGCAGTGGTGCGAGGTGTGGAGTTCCGTTGGGTCGCCCCCATGCCGTCGGGGTTGCCGAGCTTCTCGTATGACCTGGTCGTGGGCCGGGCCGAGGCCACGGCCTACGGCGGTCGTCTGCAGGAGGTCGTGGAAGGCGTGCGGCTCGAAGGGGAAACCGGTGCCGTCCAGGAATGGCCGCCGGTGAGCGGCGGTGTTCCCTCGGACTGGGCGAGCCAACCGCCGGTCGGGGAGTCAAATCTCGGTGCCGGCTCGCCTTCGGCTGCGAGCGCCCTGCGAGCACCCTCCGGCAGATCCAATCGCTGGGCCGGTCTCGTGGTTGCCCTGTATGGGTTCTGGCAGTTGTCCACTCTCGCGGCTGCGGCGTTGGCCATCCACTACCGGAAGCTGGCGGGGTGAGGCGGGGATGAGCGGAATCGAGAGCATGGCGCCGGCTGAGAGGTCGGAAGCCCACGAGATGACGGACGGGGCAGCCCGCGGGGCCTCCCTCGAAACGGTCGGTAAGGCAGCCCATGAGGCAGCCCCCGGAACGTCCCACGAGGTGGCCCACAAAGCGGCCCGCGAAAATCTTGTCCAGTGCGGCTCTTGCGGCTGGGGGTTCCGTCCCGCCTACACCGAGGGCGCTTGTCCTGTCTGCGAGTGGCGCGCACCGGAATCGGATAGCTGCCTGTCGAGGTCGGAAAGCCTCTCGGTGTGGCTTCGCACCGGGACCAACGGACTAAGGGTGGGCTTTGGCGTGCTGGCCGCGGGCCAGGTCGCGATGTTCGCCGTGGTGTTTGGCGCGTATCTGCGGAGGTGAGTCCGATCAGGGAGTCCACCGTCTGGAAGTTCATGGCCGCCTCGTTCGTGCTGGCCCTGGGGTTCGGGGTTCTGGCGCTCAAGGCCGTCTGGTCACCGAGCGGAGGCACGGACACGCGGGTCGTGAGCCAGGCCTCTCAACCGGGCGAGTATTCCTCGGGCGGTGATGAGCTCTCCACGCTCTCGCCCGGGCCCGAAGCGAGCGACTCGGCAGTGGGGGGCAGCGGCGGTTCATCGGGATCCACCGGGACCCGCAATGCGCCCGCACCGCGTATCCAGGGCGGCGTCATCACGATCGGGGCCATCATCACACTGACCGGGCCGTTCGACGGCCGCCCCGCCGAGAACGTGCTGAAGGCTCACGTGCAGATGGTCAACGAGCAGGGCGGCATCAACGGCCACCAACTGCGCCTGATCGTCTACGACGACGGCTTCGACGCCACCAAGGGCATGATCGCGGCCAAGCGCCTGGTGGAGCAGGACAAGGTCTTCGCGGTGGTGGGCTGGCTGTCTCCGGCCACCGAGCCGCAGGCCGCTCCTTACTTCGCCTCCCAGGGCGTTCCGGTGATCGGCGGCATCGGTCCCCCACAAGAGTTCGGGCCGGCCAGCATCTTCCCGGCCAACCCCGACACCTCGAAGATGTGGATGGGGGCCCTGAGGTTCTTCTGCCAGAGCGGGGCGAAGAAGCCGGCCGTGGTCCTGATCGACCTGGCCTGGACGGATGCCATGGCCGCCGGGATCAACAAGGGTCTGGAGACCAACTGCGGCCTCAAGCCCGTGAGCACCGACAAGGTCAGCGGCGCGGAGCCGGACTTCAGCCCCTACGTCATCAAGTGGCGCGCGGCCGGGGTGGATTCAATCGTGGCGGTCATAGACCCTGTCAGCTACTCGAAGCTGTTCAACGCCGCGCGCTCCCAGAACTGGAACCCGTTCGTGTTCACCGGCGGGGCGCCGGTCATGGACGCGGAGGGCAAACCCGTGGTCGTGGGCCTGGACGGGATGATCAACGTGGAAAGCGAGATCTTCCCCTACCTGCACCGGGACCACCCGGGCGTGCGCCGTTTCGAGTCCACGGTTCGCCGCTACGCGCCGACCAAGCTGATGAACGGCAACATGGAGCTGGTGTGGACGGCCGCCCAGATCTTCGTGGAGGGCATGAGGCGCGCCGGGTCCGAGCCGGATCGGGGCAAGCTCATCCGCGCGCTAGATGGCCTGCGCGACTTCAAGACCGACCTGAGCCCACCCATCAGCTACTGGCCGGGCAACCACGATCCCATCAAGTGCCAGGAGATCAGGGGATGGAAGGACGTCTACGACTCCTGGCAATGCTGGGAGTACCAGGGCAACACTCGCGCCGTGCCGGCGCCGTCCCGGCCGTTCTAGTGAGGCCGCGGAGGGGGAACCGGGATGCGACCTGACGCCCGTCGGATGGGCGAGCTGGGTAACCGGAATCCGGTCTGCTCGCGACGGGGAAAGGTGGGGCTGCGGTTGCCTTGCGTTGCCGTCCCGCTCGTCGTGCTCGTGGCGGTCATGACGGTCGTGGCGATGTTGCCGGTTCCGTCGGCTCGGGCCGCGGACGCGCCCTCCACCACTGCCGCCACGCCGACGGTCTTCTTCCGGCAGACCTCCGGGGGGCTGGCACAGCAGGCAGACATCACCTTCGCTTCCGTTCCCGGACGGGAGGTCGTGGTGACCGTCGGCCTGAACGGGCGGAGCATCGCCACCAAGGTTGCCGGCGATGCCCTCACCGCTCGCGTCGGCGTCCCCGACACCGATCGGCCGGGCACGGCCGCGTTCTCCGTGGACGGGGGGCCGGCTTTCACGCAGGCATGGAAGCCGCAGCGCAAATGGGATCTGTGGCTGATGCCCACCACTCACATCGATCTGTACTCGACGGCCAACTACGCCTACACCCCCGGGCAGCACATGGCTGTGATGGAAACCGCCCTGGACTTGCTGGACGCCAATCCCGACTACCGTTTCCAGATCGAGAACACCCTGCCGCTGGAAGAGCTCCTCGTGTTGCGTCCGCAGCTCAAGGCTCGATTGGCCGCCGCGCTCGCATCAGGCCGGATGGCCGTGGGGGCCCAGTACACCGGAGTCCATCAGGCCGAGACGAGTGACGAGTCGCTGATCCAGGGCCAGTACGCCTACGAGGGTGGCAGGCGGGCGATGGACGAGCTGGGCGTCAAGCCCAACGCGGCGATCGTCTTCGACGCCCCGAGTGTGACGCTTCAGTTGCCGCAGGTCGCCAGGCAAGCCGGGGTGCGCTACTTCCTCTTCTCTCCCAACCACTCCTACCGGTTCTACGAGCGGCTTCGCCTGCCGTGGCTGTTTCGATGGAAGGCGCCCGATGGGACTTCGGTGCTGACCTGGCGCTCGGCCTGGAACTACACCTACGAGAAGAACCAGTACTACAACCTGCAGGGCAGCACCCAGGCCGCGGCCGAGGCGAGGGTCGCCCAGATGCTCACCGACCGGCAGACCGGCGTCTTCCGCAATCCTTACGGAGAGGCCAACCCGCCGGATCCCAACCTCCACTACCCGTTCAGCGACCTCTTCGTGATCTGGGACTACGGCGACAACACCGCGGCCAACGCCGAGCCCATCGAGTTCGCGCATCGCTGGAACTCCCAGTGGTCCTACCCGCGTTTTCGCATGTCGACCTTCAGCGAGTTCATGGGGCACATGGAGAGCGAGTACGAGCCCTCGATGATTCCGGAACGCTCGGGAGAGGTGCTCGACGCGTGGACGTTCATCGTGATGAACCAGGCGCTGCTCAACGAGTTCACCCGGCGCGCGCAGCGTGACCTGCCCGCAGCGGCGACGTGGTCGTCGTTGGGGGCCCTGCTCGGGGGCCCTGCCTACCCGAGCGAGCGGATGCGCCGGGCGTGGTCGGACATCGGCAAGGTCGAGGCGCACGACTGGTTCTACGGCGCTTTCCCCTTGGCCGAGGCTACCGGCTTGCCACTTCCCAACTCCAACCTTCCTCTGCCGTTCGGGGCGGGAGAGAACAACGTACCCGCATTCATGATCCCCGATCTCGACAAGGCGGGCTGGGCCTCGGATGCGGAGTCCTCCGCCCGATCCATGGCCATTTCGGCGGGTGAGGCGTTCGCCGGGCTGATTGCCTCGGAGGGTGACGAGGTCGTGGTGTTGAACAACGGCACCGAGAAGCGATCGGACCTGATATCGATCCCGGCGACGGCCAAGCACGTGATCGACGAGGTGACTGGGCAGGAGGTGCCGGCGCAGACTGTTTCGGGCGCCGCTTGGGCAACAGGCCTGGGCGCGCGTCCGATCATGGCCA
The DNA here is from genome assembly GCA_041658225.1 of Actinomycetota bacterium. GTDB lineage: Bacteria > Actinomycetota > CALGFH01 > JBBAAN01 > JBBAAN01 > JBBAAN01. Next base: position 7,950 of record JBBAAN010000043.1, on the reverse strand, counting down.
TCCACGCCGACCAGGACCTGGCGGCACAAGAGACGGGCGACGTGACGGTTTTCGTGGCCCCCGACGTCCCGGGCTTGGGCTACAAGCGTTTCAAGCTCTCCGACTCGCCGGGCCGGCCGGCGCCGCCGGCAAGCTCGCCCTACGAGTTGAGCTTCGATCTCGCCACCGGCGCGATCAGCTCGATTCGCAGGGGCGGGCGAGAACTCGTGGATTCCTCCGCGCCCTGGAAGCTCGGCGAGCTGCTGCTGGGCCTGCCCGCCACCGATTTCGGCGACATCTTCGACGAGCCTCAACCGGTGAAGAACGTGCTTCAGCAGCTAACCGGGCTGTCCATGAAGGTCTTCCTGGGTGGCTTCCCGGGAGCGGCCCTGCCGGCGCAGTGCGGAGCGGTGTTCTGTGAGACGCGCGCGGCGGGAGCGTTCGCGGACGAGCATCGAACGATGAGCGTCTATACCTACCCGCGCCTGGACCGGGTGGACCTGGTGATCTCCACGACGTTCACCAAGGTCAAGCAGGAAAGATTCGTGCTCTCGATGCCTCTGGCCGGTTCGATCGAGGAGATTCACTACAGCGAGCCCTTTGCAATCCACCGGGTGGGTCGGGATGAGGCGCCGAGCGAACCTTCTGTCCATCGCCAGCTCACCGATTGGATCGAGGTGGGGGACGGGCACGGCAACGCAACCGCCGTCAGCTCTCCCGACGTGGGGCCGTTCACCCTCGGGCGTCCGGACGTGAACCTCATGACGGATCAGTTCACCAAGCCCGACCACCCGTGGTACTACCCGGTCGTCATGGACACAGACGCCGGGGGTCTAGTCAGCCTGGGGACCTACGTGACGCGCTTCTCCCTGGCGGCCGGCTCGCCGGGGGTTGGCAGTCGGCTTGCGGTTTCGGAGCGCGAACCACTGCGCGCGGTCGTCATGGGCAAGCAGCAGGGGCTCCTGCGGGACGAGGCGGCCTCTCTCATCCGCGTCTCCGGAGGGCGGGTGACGGCGGTGAAGGCGGCCCGGGAAGGGGACGGCCTGATCGTTCGCGTGCTGGCGGCGGGAGGGCGCCTGGCGGTCGAGCCGAACAAGGCTCTGGGACTCGGGCGGCCGAGACGCGCGACGATTGGGGAGGTCCCGTATGGCAGCGTGACTGAGGAGGTCTCGGCCCGGCCTTTCGAGATCGTCACGCTGTACTTCCCAAAGAGCATGAAGGGTTCCGCCACGGCCGTACACGGTGACAGCCGGGGATTACTTCCGGCCACCGGGGCCGCCTCGTCCCTTCCCCTGGCGCTGGTGGCCGGGCTGTTGCTGCTTCTCGGCGCCGCCCGGGCCTGGACGGTACATCCGGGAGGAAAGAACTAGATGGCCGACAGTGGGCGTGAAGGCCCCTCGTGTCTCGCTCGAGCGGCACATTGTGGAGGGGAGGTCTAGATGGGTTTGCTGGGGGTGGATCGGACCCTCGATGTCTTGGAGGCGCTGAGCGAGATGGGCACCACCCCGCTCGGCGAGGTGAGCCGTGCGACCGGACTGTCGAAGAGCGTCACTCACCGGCTTCTGCAGTCCCTTTGCGAGCGGGGATATGCGGTGCAGGATCGCTCGACCGGCCGCTACCGGCTGGGCCTTCGCGTCATGAACCTGTTCTCCGCCGGCCTGGAGGGTGTGGACTTGCGGGTGGTGGCCCATCCCGCTCTCGAGCGGCTGGCGCAGGCCACGAGCGAGACGGTGCACCTCGTCGTGCTGGAAGATGACGGAGTGGTCTACGTAGACAAGGTGGAGAGCACCCACCCGGTCCGAATGGCCTCGCGTATCGGTATGCGCGGGGAACCCCACTGCACGGCCGGTGGCAAGGCAATCCTGGCCGACCTTCCCGAGGAGGAGGTGCGGGCACTGCTGGCTCGCCACGGGCTTCCTCGCCGCACGCCCAGCACGATCGTTCATCCCGCCGCCCTCATGCGTGACCTCGCGGAGATTCGCGCGCGCGGATACGCGGTCGACGACATCGAGAACGAGGCGGATGTGCGCTGCGTCGGCACGGCGGTTCTGGACGCCGGCGGCAGGCCGGCCGGAGCGGTCAGCGTCTCGGCCCCGGCCTACCGCCTCCCGCGCGAGCGCATTGCGCAGGTGGTGCCCCACTTGCGGAAGGCGGTCGCCGAGATCGCCGCAGGCTACGGGGGCGAAGCCGGGGGTTCGGGAAAGATGGGAGGCAAGGCAGCCAGGCTAGAAGATCCAGACATGGGGTGCGGGCGAACCTTGTGATTGATGATGATGCTCTGTACGTAAGTCCAGGGACGTGGTGCGGGACGGTCCCGGAGTGGGGGGGGGAGTGCGAGGTAGTTGGATCGCGAGGGGACTGGCAGCCGCGGTTGCCCTCGTGTTGCTTACGTCGGGTTGTTACACGTCCGAGATCCGACCCCGCAAAGTGCTCTTGTCGAGCGACGATGGATTGGCGGGAGGCGCGGAGATCTCACCATCCGCCACCGCTGCTTCTATCTCGGGCTTGACCACCGGTCCTTCGGCCGGCGCGCGGGGAAGAGTCAGCGCAAAGTCTGGCGCTGGGGACTCGTCCCGCCAGAGGGGTGTAAGCGCCTCCACCATCAAGCTGGGCTACGTCGGCGACTTCGCGGGTCAGGCGCGCGCCTTCTACACCCCCAGTTTCGACAGCATCAATGCCTACATCTCCGACCTGAACTCCCGCGGCGGAATCCACGGCCGCAAGGTCGAGCTCGTCTACTACTCGGCCGGCTATCAGTCCGACGACCAAACCCTCTCGGCGGTGCGGCGGCTAGTTGAAGAGGACGGGATCTTCGGGTTCATCGAGCTCGAGGCGATGGCATGGTCCACCTCGGCTCAGGCCTTCCTGAACGAGAAGGGCGTGCCTTGCATCGCGTGCAGGTCGCCCAACCAAACGAACCTCGAACTCGGTCCCTACAACTTCATGGTGCAGATCGATCCCCAGGCGCACGGGGACGTCATTGGCGGATTCATGGCCAAGCGGCTGGGCAAGAAGTACATGGCGCTGGGCTACTGCGAGTCCGGTTTCGAGACGCGGATGGCCCAACTGACGGGTGCCGCCTTCGAGAGGCATGGCGGCAGGATCGTGGACAAGCGCAGTATCGGGGAGTGCCAACAGACGAGCATGGAGGCGTCTGTGGCGGCGTGGTACTCAACGGTCCCACGTCCGGACGTGCTGACGATCTTCGACCCGGTCGGCATGGCGGAGGCCGCCGCGGCGGCCAGGCGGATGGGCTGGGACGTCCAGGTCACCGGCCGCAGCGGATGGTTCCAGCTTGTTCTCGACATCGGCGGCACGCAGACCGACGGACTGATCGCCACGACCGAAGGGATCGCTCCTCCCGGTTTCCAGAGCGCCCAGATGAGCCACTTCCGCCAGGTCCTCAAGGCCTACTACCCCGACCGCAAGGTGGACAAGAAGACCATAGAGGCCTGGTCGGCGATGGTCCTTTTCGAGGAAGCCGCACTTCGGGTAGGTCCGAACCTGACCGCGCGCGCCTTCGTCGACGCTATTCAGGGCATGCGGGACTTCGACGACGGGATGGGCGCCAGGCAGTCGTTCTCCCCGCAGCGACATTGGAGTCGAACGGCCACAGGTTTCTATCGCATCCACAATCAATCGTTCGAGAGGGCGACGGTCGAGGACTACTTCAACCCCGGGGACTTCTGACCCTGGGACGGGAAGCAAACATGTGGCAGGCTGAATAGAATCCGCTTGCCTGGCCTGAGAAGCGACGTAGGACCGTACGGCCTGTCCATCGTATTGCCTGCGTACAACGAGGAAGCGGACCGAGGAGCCGGGAGAAGGAAGATAAGAAGGAGGAACACGTGGACGCTTACCCGTGGGAGATCTCGCCGGAAGAGCTGGCGGGGCGGTATCTGCGGCTGCATACGCCGGCCGTCTGCGACGTGCTGGACGGGCTGGGTCTATTCCACCAGGCGCTGCCGCCGGAAATCCAGCCGCTTTCCCGCGAGATGAAGCTGGCAGGGCCCGCGTTCACGGCCAAGGGCGCGGCCACCACCTACTTCACCGAGGATGACGTCCAGTTCGCATTCCAGGGTTGGTCCAAGGCACTGGGTATGCCGGGACCCATCGGTGTGGTGGAGGCCTCGGGAGACCGCACGGCGGCGCACTGGGGGGAGCTGCTCTCCAATGCCTCGAAAGCCTTAGGCGGCAAGGGGGTCGTGGTTGACGGCGGGGTGCGCGACGTGGACCGCATCCTGCCGATCGGCTTTCCGGTATTCGCCAAGTTCAACATCCCGACCGACATCCGGGGACGGTGGCGCTACGTGGACTTCGCGGTCCCGGTTCGCGTCGGCAACGTCATCGTGAGCCCATGGGACTACATCCTGGGCGACATCAACGGCGTGGTCGTCATCCCCAAGGAGTTGGTCGAGGAAGTCCTCGTGACCGCCGAGCCGATCCTGGAGAGGGAGAACCTCATCCGCGCGGAACTCACGGCCGGTGCGAACCCGATGGAGGTGTACGCGAAGTATGGGAGCTTCTAGCCGGCTTGCCCTGGTAACCGGAGGAGCCGGCTTCCTCGGTCGCCACCTGGTGGCGCGCCTTGGAGCGGACGGCTGGAACGTGCGGGTGCTGGACGTCATTGCCTTTCCCGACCGCGACGTCGAGACCATGCTGGGCGATGTGGCCGACGCCGACGTCGTCGGCCGGGCGTGCCGCGGCGCCGATGCGGTGTTCCACCTGGCGGCTCTGCTACCTCAGCGCCGCGCTCCCAAGGAGCAGATGGTCCACGTGAATGTGGATGGCGGGCGCACGGTGCTCGCCGCGGCCAAGGGGGCCGGGGTTCCGGCAGTTGTGTACATGTCCAGTGCCGAGGTGTACGGGCTGCCCAAGCAGACACCCTGTCCCGAGGACGCCCCGAAGCTGCCGCTGGGGGAGTACGGGCGAAACAAGGTGGTTGCCGAGAAGCACGCGCGTGAGTCGGCTGCCGGCGGGCTGCACGTACCGATCCTGCGCCCACCCACGATCGTGGGTCCCGGCATGCCCGAGCCGCTGCTGACCAAGCTGATGGCCGATGCCCGCCGGGGTCGGCCGCTTACCGTGATCGGCGGGGGCAGGAACCGCTTCCAGATGGTGGCGGCCTCCGACGTGTCCGCAGCCTGCCTTCGCGCCCTGGATGTGCCGGAAGCCTCGGGCGAGGCCTTCAACATCGGCTCGGACAACGTGCCGACCATGCGGGAGATGGCCGAGCGTATCGTCGCCCAGGTCGGTTCCCGCTCACGGCTCGTCAACGTGCCGGCGTGGCTGGTTGTGGCGGTCGTGAAGGCCCTGGGTCCGTTCGGCAAGGCGCCACTGGAGCCCGAGCATCTGCCAATCGCCCTGAACGACTACGTGTTCGACATCTCGAAAGCCAGGCGCGTCCTGGGATGGACGCCCGAGAAGGACAACGTCCAAGCGCTGACAGAGGCCTACGAGAGCTCATGAAGATCCAAGCCGTAGGACAGTCCACGTTCGTTGTCACCCTTGCCGACGGACGGACGATCCTGCTGGACCCGTGGTTCTCCGAGCACTTCCTGGCTCGCCGCGAAATCCCCCTGCCGTTCGCCATCAAGGCCGTCCCCCGATGCACGGCGGTGCTGGCCAGCCACAACCACATCGACCACGTGGACCGTGTCTCTCTACTCGCCGCTCGCCAGATGGGCGCAACCTTGGTGGGACCCCGGGGGGTCACGCGGCGCGGGCAACGGTGGGGGGTGGCCGACTGCCGGCCCCTGCGTCGGGGAGAACGTTTGGAGCTTCCTGGCTTCTCGGTCGAGGCGGTGTTCGCCACGCATCCGCTCTGCGTGGCGCCGATCGGGTTCCTGGTGACCGACTCCGACGGCACGACCCTCTACCACTCCGGCGATACTCGCTACGATCCGCGAATCGTCGAGGATCTCGCGGGGCGGCGAGTGGACGCCGCTTGCCTGCAGATCGCCGCGGTCCGATATCCCGTGATCGGGCGCGACGGAATGAACATCGAGGAGGCGGCGCGCCTGGCTGAGGAGATCCAGGCGGGAGTGGCCATCCCGATGCACTACCACGTGAAGGGCAAGGTGGAGAACGCTTCGAGCTTCGCGCTGAGGGCGGCGCCCCACGGACGGGTGCTGGAACCCGGCGCCAGCTTCGAAGTGCTCGCCGGACATGGGCGGTCATGATGGGCAAACCCTTGGATCTGGTGGCCGTCGGCGAAGTGATGCTGGAACTGATCTCGGAGGAGCCCCTTCGAAACCTGCCTCAACTGGGGGTGCGGGTGGCCGGGGACACCTTCAACGTGGCGGCAACCGCCCGGCGCTTGGGCTCACGAACCGGCTACGTCGGATTGGTGGGAGACGATCCGTCGGGTGAGGCCGTCGTGGAAGGCGCGCGTGCCCTAGGCGTGGACACTTCGGGCCTGCGCCGGGTGCCCGGCCGCACGGGCATGTACCTGGTCTCCACCGACCCCAAGGGGGAGCGCAGTTTCACCTACTACCGCAACGACAGCGTCGCCAAGCGCCTGGACTCGAAAGCAGTGGCGGATTCCCCGGCGACCTCAGCGCGCGCGGTGCACGTGAGTGGAATAAGCATGGCCCTCTCGCCATCCTGCCGGCGAGCCGCGTTGGCCGCTCTGCGCTCGGCTGCGGTGCGAGGGGCGCTGACCTCCTACGACGTCAACTTCCGGCCGGCTTTGGTCGATCGAGCCGCCGCGGTGCGCGACGCATCGGTCGCCGCCGGGCTTGGCGGTTTGCTGGCCGTCGGCTGTGAGGAAGCCGCGGCGCTGGCGGGAGTGTCATCCGCGGATGGGGCGGTCGAGTGGGGTTGGTCCCTGGGAGCCGAGGACGTGCTGGTCAGCGAAGGACGCGAGGGGGTGACTCTCGGAGTGGGCGGACCGGGCCGAGAGCGCCGCGTCCTCTCGGTGAGAGCCCCGGAGGTGCAAGTTGTCGACACCACGGGTGCGGGGGATGTGCTCGTGGGGGCTTTCCTGCACGGCCGGCTCCAGGGATGGGACGCGCTGCACTGCCTAAGGTTTGCGTGCGCGGCAGCGAGTCTGTCCGTGAAGGGACGGGGAGCGCTGGGCGCCTTGCCTTCGAGTGAGGAGGTCGAGCGAATCTTGCCGAAGGTGCGTGAGCGATGAGCGGGAAGCCGAGTGTGAAGTCAAGCGGTGGGCGAAGCGTGTTGGATGGGGTCGGGGTGGTGGCCGTGCTGCGCCAGGACTCCGCGGAGGACTGCCGGCAACTGGCTCACCGTCTGGCCGAGTCGGGGATGAGGGCCCTGGAGGTGGCATTGACGACGCCGGGGGCCCTGGAGGTGATTGCGGAGTTGGCGCGGGAGGACGGGCTGACCGTTGGTGCGGGCACCGCGCTCACTCCTGAACAGGTGCGGCTTGCCGCACGCGCGGGAGCCCGATTCGTCGTCTCTCCTGTTGTCGCCCCCGAACTCATGGGGATCGCCGACGTTGAGGTGATACTTGGTGCGTCCACGCCCACAGAGGTTCAGGCCGCCCGGCGCGCTGGGTGCGACATCGTGAAGCTCTTTCCCATCAAGGAGTTGGGTGGACCGGGGTTCCTGCGCGCGCTGCGTGGGCCGTTTCCCGGCCTGCGCGCGTTTCCCACCGGCGGCATCCGTCCGGAGGACGTCGCGGCCTACTTGGAGGCAGGAGCTGTGGTGGTGGGTGTCGGTGGGGCGCTGGCCCCACGCCGCGCCACGCCGGAGGCTCTGGAAAGGGCGGCGGAGGCGGCCAGGTTGCTGGCCGCGCAAATCGGCTAGATTGTCCTATCCCGGAGATGTAGCCAAGCCGCCGGGCATCCGACGCCAAGCCGAGCCGCTGCGGTTGCCGCAGGCGGCACGTGCTTGCCGCAGCTAGCGTTCGATGAGCACCGCGCGGGCTGGGGCGCCGTCGCCGTCCAGGACCTTCAGGGGCAGGCAGGCCAGCGTGTAGGCGCCGGGCGTGACTCCATACAGGTCGAG
>JBBAAN010000042.1:0-18698 GCA_041658225.1 Actinomycetota bacterium | reverse complement strand
GCAGCCACACGGATTCTCTCGGTACGTCTGGACAAGGGCGTGACCACGGTCGACTTCTCCCGAGAAGTGCTCGCGGCCAACGTGGGCGCCGACGGTGAGAGCCTTGGGATTGCTGCGCTGGTCAACACCCTGACCGAGTTCTCCGAGGTGACGGCCGTTCGCTTCACGGTCGAGGGACGCAACAAGGGAAGCATCGACGGCCGGGCGATCGAGGACTGGTGGGGGCATGTGGGTCTGTTCGACCAGCCCTTCCACCGCGACCTGTCCCGGGTCCGAAAGGCCTAGCTGACATCTAGCATCGCCCTCCGGCACGGGTATGCGCAGAGTGGTAAGTGGGCCCGCGCCAAGAGGCAAGCAGGTTCATGCCGGGTGGCAATCTGCGGGGGCCCTGCTATCTTGGGGAGGCGGAGCGTCACTTCATTGGGCGTGCCGCGTTGACAAGTTCACATGGGGGTGCCTGGGTTCGACCGTGACGGGTCGAAGCCGGAGAAGCGAGCCGAGGTCCCCGGATGCCTCGATAAAAGCCGGGACAGAAACAAGCGCCAATAACTACGCGCTCGCTGCCTAACCTAGGTTAGACAGCCGTCCGCCTGCGCTCTGCCTGTGGCGCAGGGCCGGACGTCATCAGCAGGCTCACCTTGAGGTCTCTCGCCCGTGGGGACCTCCGGGAACACCAATGCGGGCAAGGTCCCCGGCAATCCGCCGGTGGTGGGCGCGGGACCGAGATCTAACCACCGGCTGCGCTCGGAGAAGTCCGGTTTCGGCGTTACGGGACGGGGGTTCGATTCCCCCCACCTCCACCGTCAGTCTCATTTGGACCACTGCTGCGACTTGCCACTTGCGGGCGCGGGCATTCCCTATCGGTGAACGAGCGCGGTGAGTCGAGCGACTGCTGGGTCGGATTCCCCGAGCAACGGTTGCAGCCAATCGAGCGCCCGGCGGCCGTTCGCGGCACCTGCGTCGAGTATGGCTTCTATGTCCGCCCAGTCCCTTGTGCGGTTGAACATGGCCTTGAACACGATGAGCGCTTCGCCTCCCAGCACAGGGATCGTGGTGCCTTCGAAGGGCACGTCGACAATGCCTTCGGCTGCTTCGCGATGGAATTCGTGCGTGTCGAGGAAGAGGTCGACCGGGGTGTCGCCCCACATCACCCGTACCTGCCCGTCCCGACGGGCCGCGACTCGATCGGCCCGTCTCACTGTCACGCCCCGGGGCATCGCGTCCAGCACATCGTTCGCGCGGTCTGCTCCGACGAAGACATTGACGTCGAGGTCACGGGTGCCTCTCGGCTCCTGTGTGCAGTAGGCGAGTGCAATGGCTCCGCCGAAGGCGTGCGGGAGCCCTGCCTCATCCAGGGCGGCATGCACGGCGAGCAGGCGCCCGGCCAGAACGCTCATCCGATACGCCGGTTGAACGGTGGGAATGCCGGCTTGTGGCGCGGGCGCCAGGGTAGACGCTCCGCCAGGTCAAGGACCTCGGCGAGCACTCTGGCGTTGCGGTCACGATCGATGTGGGGTGCCAAACGGAGCTCGAACCCGGCGGCTGCCAGAATCGAGGCGAGCGCCTCAGCGCCAGGCTGGCGATGGCGGCGCTCGTAGGCGTTGAGCACAGACCGGGGTATGCGCGCGTTGCGCGCGAGAGCAGCCTGGCTCAGTCCGGCGGCCCGCCGGGCCTGCAGCAACAGTCGTGAAGCGGTGTCCACGGTTGAAATGTTAGCGTATCCGCTAACAACTGGGCAAGGGCTTTCTGCCGGTGATCTCCTGGTATCTGGACAAGCTGAAGCGCGCGGGGCAGCGCCACGGCTGATGCGGGTTGGCAGAAGGGGTGGATTGGCCTTGGGCGGGGACCCTGCGTGTAGCCTGTACCGAGAAGGCGCGGTGTCATCATCGGACCGATGGCCCAATGGGGCCCCGCATGTCGTGCCGGGCCAAGCGAGAGGAGCTCATCATGTCTCGATTGTTTCGTGCTGTGATGGTCGGTCTGACTCTGGCCGTCGTCCTCGCGTCCTGTGGCGGATCAGGCACGAAGACGAAGGAGGGCACTCAGGGGGGCCCATCGCCCACGGTGGCGACGAGCACATCGAATGGCGTCTCTGACGTCGCCACACCCAGGAAGGAACCCGCATCGATATCACCGGCACGGTCGCCGCGGTTCGCGCGAGTGTCGAGGAGAAGTACGTCACGTGTCTGTACCTTCGTGCGGACGATGGACGGGCAGTTGTGCTCGAATCGGCTGAGAAGTACTACCGCTATGTGACCAATGTCGAACCGGTGCAGGCCGAGATTCGCACGCGGGACGGCAAGGAGCTGATCGCGCGCCTCGGCACCCGCGTCCGCGTTCAGGGGTGGGAACGCGCGGAGCCGGCACCCATCGCGGGGACTCTCCACTACCACTGCCCCGACGCGGCAACCTACATCAGCCCGGTGACGATCACCCCCATCGCGTAGCGCAAAGGCCGGACTGCGGGTGGTCCTCTCGGGGCCACGCGCGGCCTTCGAGGGGCGTGCAAGGGAGCCAACTCGAGGCCGCTTTGGCGTCCGCGGAAGGGAGAAGCTCCGCGTCATGTCCGATGTTCTGTTCATCTGCCACGGGAACGCATGCCGGAGTCCCATGGCCGCCGGGTTGCTGGAGGTCGAGCTGGATCGGTTGGCCGGCCCGGACCACGGTTTTGTGGTCGAGTCGGCCGGCCTCGCGGTCGTTGAGGGGTGTCCGCCGAACCAGCAGGCGGTTGCCGCCGCCGCCGAGTGGGGGCTCGACATGCGAGGCCACCGCTCTCGTCAACTGACGCCCGAGATGGCAGGGCGAGCCGAGCGCATCTTCTGCATGGAGCCCGGGCAAGTCGAGGCGACACGCAAGGTGAATCCGGAGGCTCGTGCGGAACTCCTCGGGGACGGCGTCGAGGATCCCACAGGAGGCAGAGCCGCATACGACGAGACCCTGGCCAAGCTCCGCGATCTCATCGCTCCTCTTGCCGAGTCGCTTGTCGGGGAAACGCGGGGGAGCGCGTCAAACCAGCGCTGAATCGCGCGTGCGGTCCGACTCTCGATCGGTTGCCGGCGTTCGCTCGCCAAGCCCTTGAACTGGCGTTGCGGCTCTCGCGTGGGCCGAAGCCGCCCTGCTCCGGAAGATCGTGGTCGCCTGCCGGCCCTGCTACGCGACAACGGCGATTTCGGCAAGGTCGCTGACGACCACGTCGGCGCCGGCCGCGGTCAGGGCATCTGGGTCGCCCCGCCGATCGACTCCCACCACGAGCTTGAATCCGCCTCGCCGGGCCGCCTGCACTCCCGCGATGGCATCTTCGGCAACTGCCGCGCGGCTGGGACTCACGCGCAACCGGCGCGCCGCCTCCAGGAACATGGCCGCATCCGGCTTGCCCGGCAGGTGGAGCCGGTCCGCGTCCACGCCGTCCACCCTGGCGTCGAACAGATCGGAGATTCCGGCGGCCTTGAGCACCGCGACGCAGTTGCGGCTGGCCGTGACGACGGCCGTGGCAAGTCCCCGGTCGCGCAGATTGTGGATCAGCGCAATGGAGGACGGAAAGGCGTGAACTCCTTGTCGAGCAAGCGTTCGCAGAAAGAGCTTGTTCTTACGGTTGGCCACTCCCCAGGCTGTCTCCTGGCTGACGGAGTCGGCTGCCTCACCCCGGGGGAGATGAATGCCGCGTGAGCGAAGAAACCCCTCGACCCCGTCGGCGCGCGCTCGCCCGTCCACGTACATCCGATAGTCACTGTCGTCGAAGGGCCGCTGCGGTTGGCTCCCGGCCTCCGCACGTTCGGCCAGGTATTGGTCGAAAAGGATCTTCCATGCCGCCTCGTGCACGGCGGCGGTGTCGGTGATCACACCGTCCAGGTCGAAGATGAAGGCGTCGAACTCGCGGGTGGAGATCGTGACGGGCGTCATGTCCGCGTCCCTCGATTGGTCATGCCAAGCATTGTTTGCGATATCCCCCCCGCCTGTCACCTTCCAGTCAACGGGGTGGTCAGTGGATTCGGTGGGTCGCTTCGCTGCCCGGGTAGGACAGCTTGCGTCCAACGCGGGGCTCATTCGCTCTCCGATGTCGAGATGTCGGCCGGCCGCGTCTCTGGGCGGTTGACGCTCGGGCCCTTCAGTGCGTAGGGTCCGGTCACTTGGTCAGGGCAAGCCCATGGTGGTGGTTGCCGATCGAGGTGCTCTCCGGAGCACCGCGCGGGCAGCCCCAACGTCTCAGGGGGGTGAGAGCCACGTCGTCCAACAGCTTGTTTACCGCCGATCACCAGGCTTTGAGGCTCGCCATCCGCTCCTACGTGGAGAAGGAACTGGCTCCCCACGCGCAGGAGTGGGACGAGGCCGGCCACTTCCCGGACTCGGTGTTTACCCGCATGGGAGAGCTCGGATACTTGGGGCTGTCCTATCCGGTCGAGTATGGAGGTCAAGGGGGCGACTACCTGTGCTCCATCGTGCTTGCCGAGGAGCTGGCGCGCTGTGAGTCCGGATCGGTGGTCATGGCCGTGGGGGTGCAGACCGACATGGCCACGACCCCGGTTGCCAAGTTCGGCACCCACGAACAGAAACTCGCCTACCTCGCTCCCGCGATCAAGGGGGAGAAGATCGCCAGCCTCGGGATCACCGAACCGGACTCGGGCTCCGACGTGGCGGCGATCGCCACGCGGGCTCGTCGCGATGGAGACGGCTGGGTCATCAACGGGCGCAAGATGTTCATCACCAACGGAGCCCGCTCCTCCTACTGCGTGCTGCTGGCCCGCACCGGGGAGAGCTACAGCCTGTTCATCGTCGACAAGGGCTTGCCCGGCTTCACGGTGGCCCGAACCCTGGACAAGGTGGGAATGAGGGCCTCCGACACCGCCGAGCTGGTCCTGGACGAGGTGCGCGTGCCGGGCTCGGCGCTTCTGGGCGAGGAGGGCCGCGGCTTCTACAACATCATGTGGGAGCTTCAGGGCGAGCGGCTGGTGGCGGCGGCCGGGACGGTGGCCGGGGCGGCGCTGACGCTGGAGATGGCAATCGCCTATGCCAAGGAGCGAAAGGCTTTCGGGGTGCCGATCGCCAAGCACCAGGTGATCGCCCACCTACTCGCCGACCTCGCCACTAGGGTGGAGGCGTGCAGGCAACTCGTGTACTGGGGTGCCTGGCTGGTGGAGAAGGGTGAGTATCCGGTGCGCGAGATCTCCATGGCCAAGCTTTCGGCGGGCAGGATCGGCTTCGAGGTGGCGGACGCGTGCATGCAGGTCTTCGGCGGCTACGGATACTCGATGGAGTTCGGAGTTCAGCGCGCTTGGAGGGATTCCAGACTGGCCCGGATAGGCGGCGGGACCGACGAGGTCATGCTGGAGGTCATCGGAAGGACGGAGGGACTGTGATGGAGCCGGCTGTCCCCTACGAGATCTTCGGCCCGGAGCAGCAGGAGTTTCGCCGCGCCGTCCGCTCTTTCGTTGAGAAAGAACTGTTGCCTCACGCGGAGGAATGGGACAAAGAGCAAGCCTTTCCCCGCGAGGTGTTCAATCGGTTTGGGGAGCTGGGCTTCTTCGGGCTCAAGTACCCGGCCGCCTACGGGGGTTCGCTCGAGGAAGGCAACGAAACGGCCGGATGGCTTGCGGATGTGGTCCTCACGGAGGAGATAAGCGGCGCCGGCTCGGGAGGTGTGGCCGCGGCACTGGGCGCCAGCAAGGACCTGTTCGCTCTCCACATCTGCAAGTTCGGTACCGAGGAGCAACGCCAGCGGTGGCTGGTGCCGGCCATCACGGGCGAGATCATCGGCGCGCTCGCCGTGACCGAGCCTGGAGCCGGATCCGACGTGGCCGCCATCGAGACTCGAGCGAGCCGCGAAGGGGACGGCTGGGTCCTCTCCGGCACCAAGGTCTTCATCACGAACGGCACTTGGGCGGACGCGGTTGTGGTGGCCGCTAAGACGGACCCGGCGGCCGGATACGGGGGAATAAGCCTCTTCGTGGTGGAGAAGGGCACGCCGGGATTCTCCGCACGACGAATCCACACGCTCGGATGGCGGACTTCGCAGACGGCGGAGTTGTCGTTCCAGGAATGCCGGTTGGCCGCCGATTCGCTGCTCGGCCGGGAAGGTCAGGGCTTCTACAACATCATGCAGAACTTCGTGTGGGAGAGGCTGGCCATGTCGTTGGGGGCAGTCGCGGGAGCCGACCGGGTCTACAAGATGGCCAAGGACTATGCGCTGACACGGGAGATCTTCGGCCGTCCCATCGGCAAGCATCAGGTATGGAGGCACCGTTTCGCGGAGATGGCCACCTCTCTCGAGGAGGCCCGCCGTCTGACCTACCACGCGCTGCGGCTCTATCTCGCGGGAGAGAGCGCGGTGCGCGAAGCGGCAATGGCCAAGCTGCATTCCTCAGAGGTTGCCTTTCGGATATCCGACGAGTGTGTCCAAGTCCTCGGCGGATACGGCTACATGATGGAGTACCCGGCGCAGAGAGCCTGGCGCGACTTACGCTTGAATAGCATCGGTGGGGGCACGAGCCAGATCATGCGAGAGATCATCGCGCGGGCGATCGGGGTCTGACAGGCGATCGGGGTCTGACAGGCGAGCGGTGGCCGGCAAGGCGACCCGGCGCCGGTTCGACCCCGTGGAGCCGGCCGCCGCGTTCGTGCGGGCGCACCGAGGAGCACGGCGTCATTCGACCCAGGGACCCGGCGCTGACTAGGATTGCAGCGCCGACAAGGTGATGAGCGCTCCCGGAGGCACTCCATGTCCGAATACGAGCTTCCCAAGATCCCAGCCGCCGATCCGGCCACGGCAAATGAGGCCCTTCTCGTCGCCAGCGGTGATCTGCGCCAGTCCGCCAACCGGCAGTGCTGGCCGGCCCAGGAGCAGATGGAGCGCAAGGTCATCGAGGCTCTTGCGCGGGAAGGGATCCGGGTTCGCAGGGCACACCCCCACGACCCGGCTCTCGGCCACGGCTTCATCTCCAGCCAGCGCATGGGGGCGGACGTGTTCAAGACCATCCACCCGGAGGCAAGGCTGGTGGTGGCCGAGTCGGTCTGGCAGTACAGCCACCATGTGCTGGCCGGGCTGCGCTTCCACCGGGGACCCATCTTGACCGTCGCCAACTGGAGCGGCGAATGGCCGGGCCTCGTGGGATTGCTGAACCTCAACGCGTGCCTGGTGAAGATGGGCGTGCCCTTCTCCACCATCTGGAGCGAGGACTTCACCGACGAGCGTTTTCGGAATGCGATAGGGCAGTGGGCCCGCGAAGGTCGCATCTCGCATGACACCTCTCACGTGCGTCCCCTCGATGTGGGCAAGCTTCCAGGTCCGGAGGCCGAGTTCGGCAAGGCTCTTGCCCGCCGAATGGCTTGGGAAAAGGCCATCATGGGTGTCTTCGACGAGGGTTGCATGGGCATGTACAACGCCATCGTCGAAGACGATCTGCTCAACTCGGCCGGCATCTTCAAGGAGCGGTTGAGCCAGTCGGCCCTCGTAGCCGCCATGCGGCGGGTCACCGACGACGAAGCTCGCCGGGTCAGGCAGTGGCTGGATGCTCGGGGGATGGCCTTCATTACGGGCTGGGACGAGGAGACCGAGCTTACCGACCGCCAGCTCACCGAGCAGTTCAAGATGTACATCGCCGCAGCGCGCATCGCTCACGAGTTCGGTTGCGACGCGATCGGGATCCAGTACCAGCAGGGACTGAAGGATCTCTGCCCCGCCTCCGACATCGCCGAGGGGCTGCTGAACAATGTGGAACGCCCGCCTGTGTATGACCCGGAGACCGGCGAGGAGCTGTTCGCCGGCCAGCCCCTTCCTCACTTCAACGAGGTGGACGAGTGCGCGGGGGTGGACGCCCTTGTGACCAACCGGGTGTGGCGCGCCATGGGCTTTGACCCAGCCACCACTCTGCACGACATTCGTTGGGGCGAGCACTACCGCGGCAATGGGGTCGACGACTTCGTGTGGGTGTTCGAGATCTCGGGGGCCGCGCCCGCCTCGCACTTCATCGGCGGCTACGCCGGAGCATCCAGCGAGCGCCAGCCCCCGATGTACTTCCCGCTCGGAGGGGGGACCCTCAAGGGTGTGAGCAAGCCCGGTGAGATCGTATGGAGCCGGGTGTTCGTGGAGGGCGGCAAACTCCAGTGCGATCTGGGCAGGGCAACGGTCGTGGAGCTTCCGCGCGAGGAAACCGAGCGCCGCTGGCAGGCCACCACTCCTCAGTGGCCCATCATGCACGCGGTCTTGCACGGTGTTTCCCGGGACCAGATGATGGCGCGCCATCGCAGCAATCACGTCAACGTCGCCTACGCTCCCACATCGGAACTGGCCGGGAAGGCCCTTGCTGCCAAGGCGGCGATGATGGGCGAAATGGGAATCGCCGTCTGGCTGTGTGGAGACGTCGCAATCTGAGTACGGCCTCGCGGCAAGGCCGTCTCCCAGACCCGACAAGAGGTTGAGAGGCGGCCGGACCACCCAACCGGTATGCTCTGATGCCCAAGCTGTTCGAGCGCCGTTCTACAGGGGCCGGTCTCGAGGGAAACGCGCCCCGGGGAGGTGGCACAGCCGTTATGCAGATCTCGGATCTTGCCGGTTTGCTCGGGCCTGAAGTCGTGTCCACGGATCCCGCGGACCTTGCCGCTCATGCGCGGGACTGGTGGCCCTTGGCGATGCTTCGCGAGCGGCGAGGAGACGCGCTGGAGCGTCCTGCGGCCGTCATACGTCCGTCGAACGTCGAGGACGTCGCTGCCGTTCTGCGGTGGGCCAACGAGACCAAGACCCCGGTGATTCCGTTTGGCGCAGGCTCCGGGGTGTGCGGGGGAGCGCAGGCGACGCCCGGATCCGTTTCGCTGGATCTGCGCCGGCTCGACCGCGTCACCATCGATGAGCAGTCCCTCACAGTGGCCGCGGGTGTGGGCATCATGGGCTACGCGCTCGAAGCCAAACTCCAGGAGCAGGGCCTGACCTTGGGGCACTATCCCCAGTCCATCGACATCTCCACGCTGGGTGGCTGGCTGGCCGAGCGCTCGTGCGGCCAGAAGTCCTCACGCTACGGCAAGATCGAGGACATGGTGCTGGGCCTGGAGGTTGTGCTCGCCGACGGGCGCATCTTTCGCACGAGGCAGCGGCCGAAGAGCGCGGCGGGCCCGGATCTCGGCAGGCTGTTCATGGGCAGCGGGGGAACCCTTGGCGTGATCACTCAGGCCACGCTCGCATGCCGGCGCATGGCCGCTCATGTCGAGCACGGGACCTATCGGTTCGACAGCTTCGCGGAGGGGCTGGAAGCCGCCAAGCGCATAGCGCAGGCGGGCCTGCGCCCGGCTGTGTGCCGCCTACTCGATCCCCCCGACTCCTTCATCTCTTTCCGGGAGAAGGCTCCCGCGGATTCCGCCGTGCTGGTCCTGCGCTTCGAGGGCGACGCTCTGGCCGAGGCCGAGGAAAAGGCGATCCGGGACGTGGTGGTGTCGGCGGGCGGAGAGGACCTCGGCCCTTCAATGGCGGCGGACTGGTGGGTCGGGCGTAACCACGCGGTCGAGACGCTGCAGAAAGTCATGTTCGAGTCCATGCTTGGGCCCACGGGACTGGTGGACACCGTTGAGGTGGCCGGTCTCTGGCCTGCGGACGATCTCTACGAGAAGGTGCGGGCCGCACTGGCAGCACACGCGGACGTGGTCGGATGTCACGCGTCCCATGTGTATCCGCAGGGAACCTGTCTGTACTTCACGTTCTTCTTCGGCGCATCACCGGACGACCACGTGGCCGAGACCCGCTACAACGCGGCCTGGGATGCGGCCATGCGCGCGACCCTGGAAGCGGGCGGCACCATCACTCACCATCACGGGGTTGGGCTGCTGCGGGCGCCGTGGCTGGGTGAGGAGCTGGGCGAGGGCATGGAGGTACTGAGGTCGCTCAAGCGAACCCTGGACCCCAACGGCATTCTGAACCCCGGCAAGCTCGGCCTGTAGGGTGGAGCAAGTGCCCGCCGGCGTAAGTACGGTCACGACCGAGAGCGTCACCGCGCCCCGAGGGCAAGGCCGCGAGGAGCGCCGCGTACCTGGATGGTACGCAAGCGACGAGCAACGCCGCCACCGGGGATGCGGGGGCGCTCGAATGTGAGCGTATTTGCGCCGGCGGGCACTAAGGCCAGCCTCACCACACTAGGACCTGCCGGTTATCGGTGGCAGGTCTGGGCCATTTCGCTTGCGCGCCAAGGTTTCGGGGGTGCGTGCGGCCAGGGCAAGCACTACGAGCACGGGGCAGGCCGCAATCGCGAAAGCGGCCCGAAAGCCGAACGCGGTCGCGGTGGCCCCGGCCACGAGCGGTCCGACCACCATGCCGAGGTCCGTACAGAAGCGGTAGATGCCGACAGCGGTGCCGGTGTCCTCGCCCGGCGCGACGTCGGAGAGCATCGAGATGGCCGGCAGATCCCCCAGGGCCATGGACAGACCTACCAGCGCCAGAACCCCGGCCATGGCGAGCGCCGTGCCCACCAGCCCGACCGATGCGGTGGAGATTCCCAGCCCGATCATCGCCGCTATGAGCACCGGCTTGCGCCCAATGCGGTCTACGAGACTGCCGGCCGGATAGACGACCAGCAGTTCCACGGTCATCGCCACCGCCAGGGCGCCCCCGATGCCCACCGTGGACATCCCGAGGCGGTCGCGGCCGAACAGCGGGACCAGGGTGTCCAGGACGGCGGAGAGCAACCAGGAGTAGACGAAGACCGCCGTGATGACCGTGACGAATGCGCGGATCTTCAGCAGTCCCAAGGCCTGCAGTCGGATTCGGCGAAGCCCCGGCATCTCGCGCTCGGCCGAAGCTTCGGCACGCGAGAGAGGAAGCGGATCTCGCTCCGGCTGCGGGTCGCGGATGAAGCGCAGGAACATGAGGCCGGCCAAGAAAGCCAGGCCGGCGTAGAAGATGAGCGGGCTGGCCAGGCCAAAGCGTTGGGCGATGAGCCCACCCACCGGCTCACCGGCGATGATGCCGATATTGAACGATGCGTAGAAGATGCTCAGCGTGCGCGCCACCCGGTGTTGCGGCGCGACCTTGACCAGGTAGCTGAACAGCGCGGCCAGGTACATGGAAGAGCCCGCGCCACCCGCAGCGCGGAAGGCGACGGCCAGGGCGAAGCTGGGGGCCAGGCCCGTGAGCAGTGAGGACACACCGACTATCCCCACGCCCAGCGCGGCCATGATGCGTTCACCGTGACGGTCCACCAGCGGCCCGGCCACCAGGTCGAAGATCAGACGCGTGAAGGCGAAGGAGGCAACCATCACCGAAGCGCCACGGTAGCCGACGCCAAACGAGCGAGCGAACAACGGGATGATGGGCCATACGATGCCCACTCCCAGGGCCGTCACGAACGAGACGAGGATGATCGCTCGGATGGCCGGGTCGGCGATGATCGTGCGGAAGGCGGACCGTTCGGCGTCCTCGCTTGGGATGCTTGCCGGGTCGCCGAAACCGGGCGAGTCGGGCGGGGGCGGGTCGATGTTGCCGCCGTCGCCGGCCGGATCGGGAGTGGTTGGATCGTCGGGCACGAACGGACTCCTCGTGGGGCCGGGTCTCGGGCCCGCGGGGGCGAAATCGCTTGCTTCGCGCGGGATTCGCCCCGATCCAAACATATCCGCGGAGGGAAGGCGAGTGGGGCGACTCATCTGCTTTCACTCTGTGGGTGAAGCCACCCGATTCGGCCCGAGGCAAGGCGAGCGATCGGCCGCCTCGAATATCATGTGGTGGTCGCCTTGAAACTCGCTCTGGGAGGCTCCATGGGAGGCTGCATCTTCTGCCGTATCGTCGCCGGTGAGGCGCCGGCACAGAGGCTGTACGAGGACGAGCGCACGCTGGCCATCATGGACGTCAACCCGATCACTCGCGGCCACGTGCTGGTCATTCCCAAGGCTCACGCCGCCGATCTGTTCTCCCTGGGCGAGGAAGATTACCAAGCGGTCATGCGAACGGTGCGCCGCGTGGGGTTTGCGGCGCGGGAAGCCTTCAAGCCGGACGGCCTGAACCTCTTGCAGTCAAGCGGCCGCGTGGCTTTCCAGGTGGTCTTCCACTTCCACGTTCACGTGTTGCCTCGCTACGAGGGAGACGCACTGAGACTCCGCTGGATCCCAAGGGGCGCCGATGTCCACGAGATCGATCAAGCTGCCGACGATCTGCGCTCCGCCATCGCTACAATCCAGGTCTGAGGCAGTCTGGGCCGGCGCTCACTCTGCCGGGGCGGCCTGCGGTTCCTGGCTCACATGTCTCGTCACGAGGAAGAACAGCGCGTTCTCGGCGGCATAGAAGAACGGAAGCAGGAGAGCCGCGGTTATCGCGCCCGCCAAGGAGAACGCAAGATCCGGTCTGCGGCCTCCCATCGCCGTGATCCCCGAGAGGGTCACCGCCGCTTCAGGGACCAAAGTGATGAGGAACGCCACCGGGAAGAATCGGCGCGCCACACGGATGCTCGTGAGTGCCGCTCCCAGAGCGCTTCGCGATCCCCTCAGGGCGATGGGTTGGTAGATGACCACCGTGAAGGCGCCGAAGAATGCCATGAGGGGGATGCCTCCCAGGGCCTGGAGCTCGGGACTTATCGACCGGTCTCCCACGATCAGCGCAAGGATCAACCACCCCGGCAACACGATGAATCCCGAGATGAACAGTGCGCGAATGCCCGGCCAGAGCCCTTCTCGGACCGTCCTCCAGATGGGCTTCTCGGGGTCCGACGACGCCGGGTCGCCCTGCGCCAGCAGCACGATCAGGGCCAATTCCAGTGCCACCGAGACCGGGACCAGCAGGCCCATACCGGCCGGCTGCAGGGCGGAGGGCAGGAACTGCAGGGAGAACATCGCGCTCTGCAGAAGTGCCGCCAGCCCCAGGGCGCGCAGCGCGTTTCGCCGGTAGGCCGCCCAGGCGTCGCGCAGCAGCCGGTCGGTCAGTTGGGGCACGCATCCTCCTCTGTTGCATGGGTGCTATCGGAGCCCGCGGGTGGGTCTGCGGCTTCGAGGCAGATGCCGACATCTGCGCCCAGAAGTCGGCAGTGCCGTCGGTGCCCATGCCGGGGTTCCGTCATGTTCTCCCACGGGGGTGGTCCGGCGCGCAAACCGCACACGGCCCGGCCGGGCGGCCCGGCCGGCCGCGAGAGGTCGGCGCGTCGAGTCCTGGGTGCTGCGCCGGCGGGTGTTCTTGCGCGCTGATCGAGGCGCGGATATTGTTCACCTCTCTGATAGGAAATAGGCGTCGATGCACGGAAGGCGCGCATGGTGTTCGCGCTCGATCCACAGACGGCCAAGGCGATCGTCGAGCATGCTCGCCGGGAGTATCCAAACGAATGCTGCGGGCTGCTGGCCGGCGCCCGCGGGCGAGCCGAGAAGCTGTTCCCCTTGGCCAACGCGGCGTCTCGCCCCGACTTCTACGAGTTGGACCCCCGTGAGCAGTTCGAGTCCTTCCGCGAGATCGAAGGGCGCGACTGGGAACTGGTGGCCATCTACCACTCCCACCCGCGCTCAGAGGCTTTTCCATCCAAGACCGATGTTGAGCTAGCCTTCTATCCCGACTCGCACTACCTCATCTGCTCTCTGCGGGACACCGAGAGGCCCGTGATCCGGGCGTTCCGTATCAAGTGCGGGGTCATCGAAGAGGAAGAGATCTCGATGGGAGAGAGCGGGCAGGTCGGTTCGGAAATGGAGGCGGGCAATTGAGGCAGCTCTCGGAAGCCGATCGGGAACGCTACGCGCGGCACCTCGTGCTGCCCCTGCTTGGTGAGCAGGGCCAGCGCAAGCTACTGGAGTCCAAAGTGCTCGTGGTGGGCACCGGAGGTCTGGGATCGGCCGTGTCCCCCTATCTCGCCGCCGTGGGCGTCGGCACGCTGGGGATTGTGGACTTCGACCGGGTGGAACTGTCCAACCTGCAGCGGCAGGTCGTCCATTCCACGCCCAACGTCGGCAAGTACAAGACTGAGTCCGCGGCCGAACGGCTGACGGCGTTGAATCCCGGCATCAACGTGGTCCAGCACCGGGTATGGCTTTCGGCCGAGAACGCCATGGACATCGTCTCCGGCTACGACGTCGTTGTGGATGCCACCGACAACTTCCCCGCCCGCTACTTGATGAACGACGCCTGCTACTTCCTCGGCAAGCCCTTCGTCTACGGATCGATCTTCCAGTACGACGGGCAGGCCAGCGTCCTCATCGCGGACGGCGGTCCGTGCTACCGGTGCCTGTTCCCCGAACCGCCTCCGCCCGGTGTGGTCCTTCCCGGCAAGGTCGCGGGAATCCTCGGAGCCATCCCCGGGGTCATCGGGACCATCCAGGCCACCGAGACCGTCAAGCTGCTGCTGGGCATCGGCCGCGGCTTGCTCGGCAAGCTGCTGGTGTTCGATGCGCTGGAGATGACCTTCCGAAACGTCACGCTTCGCCGGGACCCCGGCTGCGCCTTGTGCGGCCCCAATCCCACGGTCACGGGGTTCATCGACTATGAAGACTTCTGCGGTCTTGGCGACAAGGCCTAGCTCCGCCGGGCGGCCATGAAGGAGGCAACGGCCGGCGACGCCATGCCCATGGTCCTGAGGGAAGGTGTGGCCGGCATGCGGTACGAGGACCTCATCGGGAAGATCGGTAACACCCCGTTGGTGGAGCTGGTGCGCCTCTCGCCCCGGTCGGGCGTTCGCTTGTGGGTCAAGCTCGAATCCCACAACCCCACAGGCTCGGTCAAGGACCGCATCGCGGTGCGAATGATCGAGGAGGCCGAGCGCCACGGCGTGCTGCGACCCGGTACCACCGTGCTGGAGGCGACCAGTGGCAACACCGGCATCAGCCTGGCGATGGTCTGCCGGCTCAGGGGATATCC
This sequence comes from Actinomycetota bacterium, assembly GCA_041658225.1. Taxonomy (GTDB): domain Bacteria; phylum Actinomycetota; class CALGFH01; order JBBAAN01; family JBBAAN01; genus JBBAAN01. Next base: position 3,907 of record JBBAAN010000042.1, on the reverse strand, counting down.
AATGGTGGCGGTCATGCCGGAGAACACCTCCCTGGAGCGCCGCCGGCTTCTCGATCTTTTCGGCGCTGAGGTCGTTCTCTCTCGCGCCGCGCAAGGTACCAACGGCGCGATCTCCATGGCCGATCGGATGATCGGCGAACATCGCGGCTGGCACATGCCCTACCAGTTCGGCAACCCGGCCAACGTGCTCGCCCACTACGAGGGCACGGGACCCGAGATCCACGCCGAGGTTCCCGAGGCCACCCACTTCGTGGCCGGGCTTGGTACGGGAGGAACCCTCATGGGTGTTGGGCGCTACCTCAAAGAGCACAACCCCAACCTCAAGGTGATCTCGGTCGAACCCGAGTCCGGGGACGTCGTCTACGGGCTGCGGGACCTGGGGGCAGGTTACGTTCCCCCGATCCTGGACCAGTGCCTGCTGGACCGGAGAGTGAAGGTCGGCTCCCGCGACTCCCTGCGGCGCACGCGCGAGCTGGCATCGGAAGAGGGTCTATTCGTGGGGGTATCCACCGGCGCGGCCTTGCACGTGGCGCTGAGAATCGCCGAGAAGGCGGCCGATGGATCGAACATCGTGGTGCTCTCGGCCGACGGAGGTTGGAAGTACTTGTCGACCGGGGCCTTCGACGCCGACCCCGAGCGGGCCCAGGAGGCGATGCAGGCCCATATCAGGGGCTGAGGGTCACCCGTCGCTCTCGCGCCGCACCTGCTTGGGGAGGGCGGGTGCCCGGGCAGCATGGCAAAGCATAGGCCCGCTCTGGCTCTATCGGGGCCCCGCCGCCTGCCACTGGGCTTGCCGGGCGGCCGGGGGGCGGGAGGTAGAATGACCGGATGAATCCCAGCCAGGACCGTTCCATCGGGATCTTCGACTCGGGTGTCGGCGGGCTGACCGTTGCCCGCTCGGTCATCGACCTGCTTCCGAACGAGCACATCCTCTACTTCGGTGACACCGCACGCGGTCCCTACGGCCCGCGCGATCTCGACGAGGTGGCCGACTTCGCCTTCGAGATCATGGACTGGCTGGTCGCCGAGGGGTCGAAGATGATCGTGATGGCCTGCAACACGGCGAGCGCCGCCGCGCTGGACCAGGCCCGCGCCCACTACACCTTGCCGCTTGTCGATGTGTTGGAGCCGGCCGTGCGCGCCGCGGTTCGCGCCACGCGCAACGGGCGCATCGGGGTCATCGGCACGCAGGCGACAATCCGCTCCGGCCGCTACGACGAGGTGCTGGCCTGGGCTCGCCAGGACGTGACCCTGGTCGGCCAGGCCTGCCCGCGTTTCGTCGAGATGGTGGAGACAGGACAGACCTACGGTGAGGAGGTCCTGGCGCTGGCCCGGGAGTACCTGGAGCCCGTGCGCCGGGAGGGGATCGACACGTTGATCCTGGGCTGCACGCACTACCCCTTGTTGACCGGTGTGATCCAATTCGTGATGGGGCCCGACGTCGTACTGGTCTCATCTGCCGAGGTGACCGCCGTCAAGGTCTATGAATGGCTGACCAACCTCGGCATGTTGAGGCAGGACGGGCCGCCGCCCGAGCGTCGCTTCGCCTGTAGCGGGGACAGCGCGAGCTTCAAGAGATTGTGCGCCAGGTTCCTGGGCCCCGAAGTGGGCGGCGTTGAGGAGAGGCGGATGGGACGAGCGGGGGAATCGGGGGAGGCGGCCTCGTGGAGCTAATCGTGCTGGGGTGTTCGGGCACCTACCCGCGACCGGGGTCGGCCTGTTCGGGATACCTGGTGCAGGAAGGTCACTACTCGCTCTGGGTGGACTGCGGCAATGGGTCGCTTTCACGGTTGCAGGAGTTCATCCCGCTGGACGCCGTGGACGCCATCGTGCTGACCCACCTGCACGCCGACCACTGCGTGGAGATCGTGCCCTTCTACTACGCGCTTCGCTACGGCAAGAGCACCGGGCGGCGGATACCCGTCTACGCGCCGGCGGGTGCGGAGAGCTACCTGGGGGCCCTGCTGTCCGCGGGATCGAGCAAGGCCTTCGAGGCGATCCTCGACTTCGAGCACGTCGGCGCCGGGGACGCCCTGGACATCGGTCCCTTCAAGGTCCAGACCTACCGGGCGCTGCATCCGGTGGAGACGCTGGCCCTGCGCATCGAGTCGCGTGGGCACGTGCTGGCCTACAGCGCCGACACCGGTCCCTGCCCCGAGGTGGTCGAGGCCGCACGCGACGCCGACCTCTTCCTCTGCGAGGCCACCTTTCAGGACGACGACCTTTCCCCGCCGAAGCTGCACCTGCGGGCTTCGGAGGCCGGCGCCCTCGCGCGGGAGGCCGGCGTCTCGAGGCTTGCCATCACTCATGTTTGGGGCGGCCACGACCCCCGACCTTCGCTGGGCCAGGCGGCGGCCACCTTCGGCGGGGTCACATTCCTGGCCTCGGACGGCATGAGCCTGGAAGTGGGCAGTTGATGGCAGCGGAGGCGCGAGGCGACGGCCGGGCTTTCGACCAACTTCGTCCGGTCAAGGTGACTCGGGGATTCCAGCAGTGGGCGGAGGGAAGCGCGCTCATGGAACTGGGTCGCACCATCGTCCTTTGCGCCGCCAGCGTGGAGGACAGGGTTCCTCAGCACCGCCGGGGAACGGGTAGCGGATGGGTCACCGGCGAGTACTCACTCCTGCCTCGCTCGACCTCGGTGCGGACTCCGCGGGAGATCTCCTCCGGCAGGCCGGCAGGGCGCACGCAGGAGATCCAGCGGCTGATCGGGCGATCACTTCGCGCCGTGACCGACTTGAAAGCCCTGGGGGAGCGCACGATCTGGGTCGACTGTGACGTGCTGCAGGCCGATGGCGGTACCCGCACCGCCGCGATCACCGGGGCCTTCATCGCTCTGCACGATGCCTGCTCCAAGCTGGTCGGGGCCGGAACGATCGAGCGTTCTCCGATCAAGGACTTCATCGCGGCGGTGAGCGTGGGCTTCGTGGGCGAGCAGGCCATGCTCGACCTGTGCTACGAGGAAGACGTCCGGGCCGAGGTCGACATGAACATCGTGATGACGGGCGAGGGCAAGTTGGTCGAGGTGCAGGGAACCGCGGAGGGCGAGCCCTTTGATCGCGATGGCCTCAACGATCTGCTGGGGCTCGGCGAGACGGGCATCCGCGCGCTGGTCGCCATGCAGCGGGGCATCCTGGCTTGACGGGCGCTTCCAAGCCCGGCGCCTTGCTGCTCGGTACGCGCAACCGCGGCAAGATGCGTGAAGTGCTTTCGATCCTGGGCGATCTGCCGGTTGAGGTTGTGCTGCGCGAGGATCTGCCCGAGGTGGCCGAGGACGGGGCCACTTTCGAAGAGAACGCCATCGCCAAAGCTCTGGCCTACTCGCGATGGTCGGGCATGCCCACGCTGGCCGAGGATTCCGGCCTGGAGGTCGACGCTCTGGAGGGAAGGCCGGGAGTACGCTCGGCCCGGTTCGCCGGAGAAGACGCAACCGACCAGGCCAACGTGCGCCTGCTTCTACGGGAGATGGACGGTGTGCCGGAGGCGAGACGCACCGCGAGGTTTCGCTGTGTGGCCGCTTTCGTGGTCCCGGGACGAGTGCCGATCACGGCAGGGGGGGCCCTGGAAGGCAGGATAGGTCTGGTGCCGGCCGGGTCCGGCGGCTTCGGCTACGACCCGGTGTTCTACCCAGATGGGTGGACCCGGACCGTCGCCGAATGCGAGCCGGAGGCCAAGAACGCGGTTTCCCATCGCGGGCGGGCGATCCGGGCGATCCGCCCGGCCATCCATGCCTGGGCCGAGGGTCGGTAGAACCCGTAGGGGTCTCCGCCAGGCCATCTCTCAAGAAATTTCAGGACCGGTGGCAGGAATTCCGCCAGGTGTGACGAATTTCACACCTCAGACCCGCCAGCCGCGTGCCTGCCCTAGAGGGGGGCGCAGGGGCGAGGTGGCCGGGCAGCAGGTCTGT
>JBBAAN010000041.1:0-19251 GCA_041658225.1 Actinomycetota bacterium | reverse complement strand
GATGCTGGCCCAGGAGTATTCGGCGGTAAGTCGCCGCCGGGCGTCCATCGCGATGCGCCGGGCCAGCCGGTGGTCGGTGAGCACCCGACGAAGGGCATCGAGCATGGCCTCGGGATCGCCGGGCGCCACGCGCAGACCGGTGGCGCCGTGGCTGACGAGTTCCCGAAGGCCCCCGGTGTCTCCCACGATAAGCGGGGTTCCGGCGGCCATCGTCTCCAGGGCCACCATGCCGAAAGGCTCGTAGAGGCTGGGGACCACGGCCAGGTCGGCAGCTCGGTAGTAGTTGGCCAGCTCGGACTCGTTCAGGAAGCCCAGGAAGCGCACATGCTCGGTCAGCTTCAGACGCGTGGTCAGCTTCTCCAATTCCTCGCGGTGGGTGCCGGAGCCGGCGATGTGGAACTGGACGGGCATCTCCTTGAGCAGGGCCGGCAAAGCTTCCAGGACGGTCTGCACGCCCTTCTCGTATTCCAGTCGTCCGGCGAAGAAGACCAGCTTGTGGCCGTCGGGAATCACCGAGGTCCGGAAAGCCGCCAGGTCTGACTTGACCTCGAAGGCTTCGAGGTCGACCCCGTTGGGGATCACGTCCAGTTTTGTGGGCGGAAGTTGGAAGATGTCGCGGACCTGGTCGCGCATGTACTGGCTGCACGTGATGGTGCGCCGCGACTCGTAGGTGAGCCACCACTCCACCTGATGGATGAGCTTGTTCATCGGCTCGGGCAGGTGTCCCTGGTGGCGGCCGTACTCCGTGGCGTGGATGGTCGATACCAGCGGGACGTCGAAGAGGTTCTTGCAGTTCGCGGCCGCGTAGGAGACGAGCCAGTCGTGGGCGTGAATCACGTCGACGTCCACGTCGTGCAGCAGGCCGACGGCCTTCTCGACCAAACCGAGATTGAACTGGAGCACCCAAGGGATGAGGTCTTCGAAGGGGATCATCGGCGCGTACTCGGACACCCGGAGGATGTGGACGCCGTCGCGGATCTCTTCGCTCGGGGCGTCCGGGTGGTCGCGCGTGACGACGTGGACCTGGTGACCGGCTTCGGCCAGCGCCAGCGACAGGCGGTAGACGTGGCGTCCCAGCCCTCCCACGATCCGCGGAGGGTACTCCCAGGACAGCAAAAGTACTCTCACGTCGCCTCCAGTACCGGCGTTGCCGGCTCCCTTCCTGCCGGGTCCCCGGCCGGTGCTCCAGGTGGAGCGCCGGGCGAGCGGGTGGCCCGCCGGACGGGGTGGGTCATTCTACCGGGCCGGCTGTGCGCGAACCAGCCCTGGTTGTGACAAGCGCCCGAGGCGCGGGAACGCGGCGGATGCCCAGGTGCCTCGCGTGCCGAGCCCAGCGCGACCTGGCCGGCCGACGGCCGACAGGAGATCGTTGAGTCATGAACGACAGGACATCGTGCAGTGACCGCCCGGTGGCGGTGCCCCATGGATCGGCCTACGAGGGCACAACCCCCCGAAGCCGCTCGGCGGCATCTTCCGGGGCGAGGGTGTTGATGATCGTGCCGGCACCGAGCTCGAACCCACCCCATACGGTCAGACGTGGGTAGACGTGCAGGTGCCAGTGGAAGTGCCCCACCGCGGAGCGAGGCGAGGTGTGCAACACCAGGTTGTAGTCGGGCGCCCCCGCCGCTGCGGCGAGCCGGCCCAGCGCTTCCTGAATCATGGCTGCTGCCGAGCGCAGGACGGCTTCCGGGGCTTCCTGGAAAGCCGGCTGGTGCCTGATCGGCACCACGAGCTGTTCGAACGGGACGTGACTTGCGAACGGGCAGATGACGGCGACCCGGTCGTCGCCCGCGACCAGGCGCGTACGGGCTCGCCGCTCTCGGGCCACGAGGTCGCAGACCGCGCAGGCGGTCTTGGAGGCGCTGACCTCGGAGGCGACCAGTGGTGGGACTTCGGGGGTCGCGAAGATCTGAGCGTGAGGGTGCTGCAGGCTGGCGCCGGCGCGCCGTCCCTGGTTGACAACCGTCAGGACCGATCCCCAGCCGGCCGCGAGATGAGCGGAGGTTCGGGCCTGCACCGCCGTGAGCACTCGGGTGAGCCCGCCTGGGGTCAGATCGGTGAGGGTCTTGGTGTGGTCGGGGGAGTGGACGAGTACCTCGTGGACTCCGGCTGCGGGGCGGGAGAGATCGGGTTGCCCATGCTTCTTGCCCCCGGGCCCCGCATCCGCGTCCAGGGCGGGGAAGAGATTGGCGAACACCCTCACGCGCCAGCCCGGCACGTCCGGGCGTGATCCGACGGGGCGGTCGGCGTAGACCTCGGGAGGCGTGTCGGTCTCGTGACCCTCGCAGAAGGGGCAGGGCGGCACGCTCGCCGGTGCGCCCACGACCGCACTCCCGGAAACGGGGCGGTGCGCACGAGGGCGCGAGGCTCGTCCGGGCGCCAGGAGGACCCATCTGCCGGATATCACATCCAGGCGAAGTTCGGGCACGCCGGTCCGCCTTTAGCTCATTGCCCCCGCGTCGAGAGCCGGAAAGGCATTATTCCGCTCGAAGTGCTCCGCGGCTAGAGCATGCGCCTCGATGCTTGGTCCGGAGAGGATGGCCTGGCGCAGTTCCTCGAAATGATGGAGGTGGCTGCGGAAGCGCTCACGCGCGTAGCCGGGGTTCTGGCCTTGCAGAACCATGAACGGCCAGTCGCTGGAGGCGAGCAGGAATTGCTCACGAGCCAACTGATCGACGATGAGCCGATCCGAGCCTCGCCAGGTCGCCGTCCTCTGCACCAGCGCGAGCATCTCGGTCTCGGTCCAGGCCAGTTGCGACCACATCTCCTCGGTCTCCGGAGCGATCCAGCTTCGCTCGTCGCCTCCCAGACCCCAGGTGCCTGCCGGCAGTCTCAGACGCCGGCGAGGCGGGTGCTCGTCGAGAGCGCGCTCCAGAGTGGTTACCCGGACTCCCGCCTCACCCAGGGCCCCAAACACCTCGTCCAGGAAAGCCGGGCCTTCGAACCACCAGTGCCCGAACAGCTCGGTGTCGTAGCCGGCCACCATCAGGCCGGCACATCCGGATTCCCGGGAATACTCCTCGAGGCGGCGGCAGATCGCAGCGGCGAACGCGCGCGCGTCGGAGCGGGCGTGGACCTCGCCCGCGGCCGGCTCGTATACCCGCTTGTCCGAGGGAGAGACGTTGCGGCCGCTCACACGGAAGCTCTTGAAACCGAACTCGTCAATGCAGCCGAAATCGCGGTACCAATCGTTGCCGGGATAGCCGGCCTCGGCAGACCACACCAGGCGGGTGGCCTCGGTGTCGCGTCCGAAGGCGACCACGTCGCTGTCGCCGACCAGAACCGGCTGGAATGTCGCGGCCGCTCCGCCCGCCGCCGTCAAGGTGGGCGCGTCGACCATGAAGTGGCCGACGCCCGCCCGGTGGAAGTGCTCCTCCAGCCCAGGCCGGTCCGCACTCGCCGGTCGGTAGTGACACTCGGGCGCCCACAGTCCTCGAGGCCGCGTACCGTAGCGTGAGGCGTGCTCGGCCAGACCGACCTCGAGCTGGCAGTCCAGCACGGCGGGTTCGCGGATGCGCCCGAGCAGCGGATGTGAAGCCGGTCCACCCAGCAACTCGATGACGCCTTCCTCGGACAGGCGCCGGAGAGCGGGACCCATTCCGGCCCCGAGGTAACGTTCCTGGAAGCGCTCCAGCAGGTTCCGGTGATGGACCCAGTGGAAGCCCGCCAGATCCTTGACCTCGCGGATCCGGGGGCCGTCATACCGGCTGATCTGCGATTCGGCCCGCAGCATGCACCGGCCAAGCCAGGAGTGGAACTCGCCGAGCAGGTAGGGATCGTCGAGCTGATGGGCGACCAGTGGCGTCATCCCCAGGGTGAGCACCTCGCGGTGACCTCGCTCCGCCAGATCCTCGAGCAGCTCCACCACGCGCAGGTAGGAACCGGCCCACGTCTGGAACAAGAAGTCCTCACCGGAGGGCCACGTCCCGTTGCGCCGCACATAGGGCATGTGAGTGTGCAGGACGAGGCAGAAGGTGCCGTTCACGCCGGCGCCTTGCGCGCTACGGCGACGAGGTCGAGGCTGCGCTCGACATCGTGGGTCGAGAAGCGGAAGTGGCTCGCTCTGACGCGACGAACGACCAGGCGGAGCCAGGCCGGCCACTGCTCGGGGGCCCCGGCGAGCTGCGCCGATGGCAGGTCCGTGCGGGCAAGACCTTCCACCATCCTCAGCCTCCGGCCGTGGAAGCTGCCGTAGATCCCCTTGACCCGGAAGTGGAGTCCGAGAAGCTCGGCGAGCTCCGCTGCGTTGAACTCGCGAGTATGAAAGGGGTTGAGCGGGGCGTCGCGCCCGGGTGAGAACGTCAGCCGGTTGGGAGTCGAGCACACCAGCACGCCACCGGGGCGAAGCACTCGCGCCAGCTCGGCAACGGCGCGGGGCTGATCCGGAAGGTGCTCGATCACTTGGAAGAAGACGGCTCCGGCGAAGTGAGCGTCCGGATAGGGAAGATTCGCGACATCGCCTTGCCTCACGTGGATGCGCTCGTCCTGGTAGCGACCCTGGGCGTGCGCGGCGGCGGCGGCATCGAAGTCGATCGCCTCGACGAGGTCGGCTCTCCGGGAGAGGATCCTCGTCCCAAAACCCTCGCCGCATCCGGCGTCCAGCACCGGCCCGGTCCGCAGGCGTGCCAGCGCGAAAAGGTAGGCGGCTTCGTGGCGGCGGAACCAGTAGTTCTCATGCGGTATGCCGGGAAGCGTGCGCTCCCCGGTCGGTGACGGTCCCGGATGATCCACAGTAGCCAATCCCTCATCCGCATTCTTGGCGGCAGGCCGGTCCGCCGAACGCGTTCCGGGGAAGCGATTCTACCGGCGGGGACCCCTTGGCCGCCAAGGTGGGGACCGTCTCTGATTTGACACCGGCCCACGCGACGGGATACCTAGAGTGCCGCGCCGGTTGCGGGTCCGGCCGGTTGCCCCGTGCCCGGGGGCTGAAGAGAGATCGACAAGGGCGAGACCGTTCATCAAACGGCCTCAGAGGCAGGACGAGGGAGGACGCCGTTGAACATCGTCGTATGCATCAAGCGGGTCCCCGATACCGCGGCAGAGAAGAAGCTGGATCCGAACGACAAGACTCTCGACCGCGAGAGCGTGGAGACGATCCTCAACCCGATGGACGAGTACGCGGTTGAGGCAGGTCTCAAGCTCAAGGAGTCCATCGGGGGAGAAGTGACCGTGGCCTGCATGGGCCCGGAGCCCGCAATCACCACCATCCGCAAGGCATTGTCGATGGGGGCCGACAAGGGTCTGCACCTGCACGACCCCGCGCTTCACGGTTCGTGCTCACAGAACACGGCCTATGCCATGGCACAGGCCCTCAAGACGATCCCGCACGACATCGTCCTGTGCGGCGCTGAGTCCACGGACGCCCGCACCAGCCTGGTGCCGGCGGCGCTGGGCGAGTACCTCGGCTACGCGGCTCTGACCTACGCCTCCAAGCTCGAGGTGAACGGCAGTACGATCCGCATCCAGAGGGACACCGACGCCGGCCATGACGTGATCGAGGCCCAGGGCCCGGCGGTCGTGTCGGTGATCAAGGGGATCAACGAGCCCCGCTACCCCTCCTTCAAGGGCATCATGGCCGCCAAGTCCAAGCCGGTGACCGACCTGACGTTGGCCGACATCGGTGTCGACGCTTCGGCCGTTGGTGCGGCAGGCGCGCGCACGGCAGTTGTCGAGTTCGCGGAGCGCCCGCCTCGCACTCAGGGGATGCTCGTGAAGGACGAAGGCGACGGTGGCACCAAGCTCGCCGAGTTCCTTCAGGCCCAGAAGTTCATCTAGTCCTCTCTGCGCGCGAAGGAGCGAACGATGGCAGAAATCCTGGTCCTTGTGGAGCACGACTCCGGGACCGTCAAGAAGGTAACTCTCGAGATGCTGACCAAGGCTCGCGATCTGGGCGAGCCCTCCGCGGTGTTCGTTGGCACCGGGCTCGCCGCCGCCAAGGACAAGCTGGCGGCGTTCGGCGCCCAGAAGGTCTACGTGGCTGAGGGTGAGGAATACGGCCAGTACCTGACCGAGCCGACCGTCGAGGTCCTGGCGAAGGTCGTCGCCGACTCGAGCCCCGCGGCCATCCTGACCGCGGCCACTCCGTTCGCCAAGGATGTCGCCACGCGTCTGGCCGCCCGCCTGGGCACCGGCGTGCTGGCCGACATCGTCGACCTCGCCTCCGGGTTCGTTGCGACCCAGAGCGTGTTCGGTGGATCCATGACGGTCAAGGCTACCGTTTCCAAGGGGACTCCGGTCCTGACCGTCAAGCCGAACTCCTTCCCTCCGACCGAGGCTTCCGCCGCGGCCGCTGAGGTTGCGGTGTCGGTGTCGCTTTCCGACGCGGCCAAGCGGGCCAAGGTCGTCGAGCGCGTGGCCACCGCCAAGGGCGGGCGCCCCTCGGTCGAAGAAGCCTCCATCGTTGTCTCCGGTGGGCGCGGCATGGCTAACGGTGAGAACTTCGCCATCATCGAGGCTCTGGCCGACACGCTCGGCGCGGCGGTTGGGGCTTCGCGTGCCGCCGTGGACGCCGGTTGGTATCCCCAGCAGAATCAGGTCGGCCAGACCGGCAAGATGGTCTCGCCGCAGCTCTACATCGCGGCCGGCATCTCCGGCGCCATCCAGCACCGCGCCGGCATGCAGACCTCCAAGACCATCGTCGCGATCAACAAGGACCCTGAGGCGCCGATCTTCGCGATCGCGGACTTCGGCGTCGTCGGCGATCTGTTCAAGGTGGTTCCTCAGGCCACGGACGAGATCAAGAAGCGCAAGGGCTAGTCTCTCGGCCCGGCAAGGTATCGAATCGACTGGTGGGGCAACGCGAGTTGCCCCACCGGCACGTCCGGGACGCTATCGAAGGTGGCTGCGGGCGGTAGAATGCAAGGCCGTGGTCTTCGGGGCGGGTGGGGCGGTAGCTCGGTTACCCAGAACCCGGGTAGACGTATGACCCGGCAGCCAGGTAACCCGGGAGCTCTGCAGCTGGCAAGGCTGGTAGCCGGCAAGGCCGGGGGCGGATGGACCGACAGGGCCGGCCCCGGAGCATGGTGGCGTGGAGGGGTCGACCGGAGGCGGTCGGCCTGTGGCAATAGGGGCGGCATGTCCAGAGCCTGGGACCGGCGTACTTCCGAGTATCAGCGCACCTTGCAGGGGCGCGCCTGGCAGGCGTTCGCCCCGGTGGCTTTCGGGCTTTCCCCCTTTTACCGCGAGCGATTCCTGGCGGCAGGTCTGAATCCTCGCAAGACCAACCAGATGGGCGATCTCGCGGGTCTCGAGCCGGTGACGGAACGGGATCTTCTGATGGCCTCCAAGGAGCCCGGCGACGCGGCGCTGTTGGTGGCCACCGAGAACCTCATTTCTGAATGGGGAGAGCGCCGGGCGCTGTATCGCAACGTGCTGGCTGGGATCCGCGGGGGGATCGAAGGACGCCAGCGCGACATGGAGGCGGAGTACAAGCCGTTCCACGTCCATTTGGCCGGACGCGAGGGGCTCTTTCCCGTCGCCTATACCCGATGGGACTTGAACTTGTTGGCCAGGGCGGGAGCCAGGATGCTCGCCGTCGCCGGCGTGAGCCGTCAGGACCGCGTTGTCTCGGTGGTTCCGTTCGGCCCGACGCTTTCCTTCTGGGGCATCTACTACTCGATGCACGGGCTGGGAGCGGCCGCGCTTCACACCGGCGGGCTGGATTCGACCGATTGGGCCGGCGCCGCGAAAGCCTTGCGCCCCACGGTTCTCGTGGCGACGGTCGATGACGTTCCCGCCGCCGTGCAGTCGTTGGCGGCGGCCGGCGGGGGCGCCGACCTGCGCACGGTGTTGACTGTGGGAGCGCCGCTCGCACCGTCCGATCGGGCACACCTGGCGGTTGCCGTGACCACATCCGGCCTGTCCGCCCGGGTAGTGGGCACCTACCACGTTCCCGAGGGTCGGGTGATCTGGGCGGAGTGCCGCCCGCCGGACTCGGCCTCTTCCACCGAGTCCTTCGGCTATCACGGCTATCCCGACCTGGAGGTCATCGAGGTCCTCGACCACGAGACCGGCCGGCCCGTGCCGCAAGGCACGCCGGGCGAGCTTGCATATACCGGCCTGGACTGGCGAGGTACTTGTCTGATTCGCTACCGCACCGGTGATCTGGTGACCGGCGGGATGACCGAGCGGGCGTGCCCCAACTGCGGACGCCTGGTGCCGAGGCTCTCCCCCTCGATCACGCCCGCGGCCTGGCAGGTTGAACTTGCGCCCCACGGGCACAAGCTCGACCTGCGCGGCTATGGTGCCGCCCTGGCCGCGCGTCCCGACCTGGAGGCCTGGCGCGTCGAGATCGTGCGCGGCCGCTCTGGTGACCAGGTCGTGGTCCACGTCGCGACGCGGGGGGAGGGGTCGCCCGCAGTGCTCGCGGAGATCCACGAAGCACTGGAGAAGCGCGGAGGGGTCGCGCCGACTCAGATCATCCTGGGCTCGCGTGAAGAGGTGGAAGCGGGTATGGCCGCGGGGGTTTCTCCTACGCGCCTTCGCGACCGCCGCCGCTAAGTGCCCACCGGCGCAAGTACGTCCCCATTCGAACGCCCCCCCATCCCCGATGGCGGCGTTGTAGGTGGTGACCGTACTTACGCCGGTGGGCACCAGGCCTTCGCCGTCGCATCGGCGACGGCGTCGCAACGGGCTCCGGGGATTGCACCCTCGAGAGGCTGAGTGTGGTAAGTGGTCTGCTATTCGTCGATCCGCCGGCCGCACCAGGGAACCTGATGGCTTGAGGCCGGTAGCCTCGGACAGGAGGGCAGTCATGCGCGAAGGTCAAGCTGTGACTTTGGGACTGATCGTCGGCAATCGGGGCTTCTTCCCCGGCCACCTCTGCGAATCCGGCCGCGAGCGGGTTCTCCAGGTTCTGGACCGGGAAGGGATCGGCGCCATCACGCTTGATCCCGGCCAAACCGAGTACGGCAGTGTCGAGACCCTGGATGACGCCCGCAAGTGCGCCGAGCTCTTCAAGGCCCATCGCGACGAGATCGACGGAGTCCTGGTCGCTCTGCCCAATTTCGGCGACGAGAGAGCCGTGGCCAACGCTCTGCGCTTCGCGGGCCTCAATGTACCGGTTCTGGTGCAGGCGTTCCCGGATGACCCGCAGCGCATGTCCGTCGCCGACAGGCGAGATGGCTTCTGCGGGAAGATGTCCGTCTGCAACAACCTTCGCCAATACGGGATCCCCTACAGCCTCACCGCTCTTCACGTGGTCGATCCCGAGAGCGAGAGCTTCGCCGCGGATCTGCGCCGTTTCGTCGCCGTCTGCCGGGTGGTCAAGGGAATGCGCGGGGCCAGGTTCGGAATGCTCGGTGCCCGCCCCGCCGCGTTCAACACCGTCAGGTTCAGCGAGAAGCTTCTCGAACGCTCCGGCATCACGGTGGAGACCCTGGATCTGTCCGAGGTCTTCGGGCAAGTGGAGGCGTTGCGGGGTGACGACCCGCGGGTTCTGAGCAAGATCGATGCCCTCAAGGGCTATGCGGACTCCTCGCTCGTGCCCTCCGAGTCCATGAGCAAGCTAGCCAGACTCGGAGTTGTGATCGACGAATGGATACGAGCTAACGCCTACGACGCAACGGCCATCCAGTGCTGGACCAGCATGCAGAGGTACTTCGGAGTCGTTCCTTGCGTGTTGATGAGCATGATGAGCGACAGCCTGGCTCCGTCCGCCTGCGAGACCGATGTCGCGGGACTCGCCGGGATGTACGCGCTCATGCTGGCGTCAGGGAAGCCGAGCGCGATAGTGGACTGGAATAACAACTACGGAGACGATCCAGACAAGGCAGTTGTGTTCCACTGCTCGAACTTGCCGCGCAGTCTCTTCGCCGACCAGCCTCCGTGCGTGGGCTACCAGGCGATCATCGCCGGGGACGTGGGCAAGGAGAACACGTGGGGGACCGTTGAAGGCCGAGTCGGAGAGGGCCCTTTCACCTATCTGCGCATCAGCACGGACGACGCCGAGGGCAAGATCGTCGCGTATGTCGGCGAGGGGAAGTTCACTGCCGACCCGTTGGACACATTCGGCGGGTATGCGGTGGTGCAGATACCCAGGTTCCAGCAGTTGTTGCGCCGCATCTGCTTAGGCGGCTTCGAGCACCATGTGGCGGTCAACCGGTCAACGGTCGCCGAAGCCGTGCGCGAGGTCCTCGTGACCTACCTGGGATGGGAGGTCTACCTCCACGAGGCATCGGCCCCTTCTGGTTCGTGAGGAGGCTCGGGGCTCCCGGCTCGTGTCGGCGGAGCGCACGGCACGGCGACTTGACAGCAGTTGCGGTGGTTTCCCGGCACCGGGGGAATGGACAATAGGGCCATGACCAAGGGCCCGGAAGCCGTCCACGAAGAAGTCATGAGCAGAGAGGCGGGTATCGATGAACGAGATGACGTCGACACAGGCAGAGCGCGCATTCCCTGAAGGCTTCCTGTGGGGATCTGCCGGCTGCGCTCATCAAACCGAGGGCAACAACACCAACTCGGACTGGTGGGAGCACGAGCTGGCGCCGGACACGATCGCCGGGGAACCGAGCGGCATGGCCTGCGATTCCTACAACCGCTTCGCCGAGGATTGGAGGCTTGTCGCCGAGTCGGGGCAGAACTCGGTTCGCTTCTCGGTCGAATGGGCACGCATCGAGCCCGAGCCGGGCGTGTTCTCCTCCGAGGCCATAGATCACTACCGGCAAGTCATCGGCACTGCGCGCGACCTGGGGCTCAAGACGTGCGTGTCACTTCACCACTTCACCAGCCCGATCTGGTTCGCGCGCGAGGGCGGGTGGTCTTCTGACGGCGCCGTGGAGCTATTCCGCCGGTACGTGCGCGAGGTCGCCGGGTCGATGGGCGATCTCCTCGAGATCGTGAGCACGATCAACGAGCCCAACATCGTCGCCTCCATGGGCTACGTGGCGGGCTACTTCCCGCCAAGGCAGATGGACCTCATGGCCAGCCAGCGAGCGATAGCCAATCTGATCAAGGCCCACGCGGCAACGGTTGAAGAGCTGCGAGCGAAGGCCAACGTGACCACGGGTCTGCCGCTGTCCGTCATGGATTACGTCGCCGGAAACGACAGTGCCGAGGCGCAGCAGGTACTGCAGGGCGTGCGTCACGTGATGGTCGGCGTTTGGCTCGAAGCCTTGCGAACGGGGTGGATACGCGGCCTGGCAGTGCCCGATGTGGAAGTCCCCGGACTTGCGGGGGCCGACGACTTCATCGGCGTCCAGTACTACACGCGCATCGCCACGAGCCCCGCGGCGATGCCGGCGGAGGCATCCGAGCGGGACGATGGCGCTCCCGCGGTCGAGCCCTACGGTGAGCGAACCACTCAGATGGGTTTTGGGTGGCATCCGGCCGGGCTCGGCAGGGTGCTCGACCAGATCGCGGAGGTCGGGCTGCCCCTCATCATCACCGAGAACGGCATCGCTACCGACGACGACGAGGACCGCAAGGAATTCGTGCGGCTGCACCTCGAGCAGGTTCTCGAAGCGATCACCCGAGGTGTGGACGTGCGCGGGTACTACTACTGGTCACTACTGGACAACTTCGAGTGGAACTTCGGCTACATGCCCAAGTTCGGTCTGATCGCGGTCGACCGCGCGACCATGGAGCGCGTCCCGAAGTCCAGCCTGCGGTGGTACGGGAGCGTCGCCAGGGCCAATCGCCTGGACTGACGAATGCCGTCCCGTCCCCGTGTTGTTGCGAGGGTCCTTCCTGGGTAACCATCTTTCTGAGGTCATGCGGGTCGCGGGCCGCCGCGTTTCTCCTCTGGCACGAGAGGGCGTATCGATGCCCGTCGGGTTTCGTTACCACACCGAGGGATCAGAGCAGCGGCGGGGGAAACGCACCCTCTCATGAGCCGAGAACTTGACGGCAGTTATGGAGGGTTTCCAACATTCCTCGCGAGTCCGGCAAGGCCGAGTTGCGGAACTCGTCGCCATCCAGGAAGCTTACCGGGACTTGGTGAGGCAGGACGACCCGGGTTTGGGGGATGTGTTGATCCGACGCGGAGCATACGTTCGAGCGTCTCTTCTGACTGCCGGCCTGACCGCTGTGTTGGCGGTTTCGGTCCCTGTGACTGCGCAATCCGCGAGTTCCTTCGATTCCTTTGAGGCCGCATCCGAAGGAGTCGGCGTCGCCTTCAAGGTCGTCTACTCGGGCTTCGCCTCCATGTTCCCCATCGTCGACCTCGGCGTGGCCCATGTCTCGGGCACTCTTGACTCACGTCCCAACGCCCGAGGCTACGCCTCGGCGGCCGACCCGGGGCAGTTGCTCCAGTCGATGGGCGCTCTCGGCGTGCCGCTGCCCGCCTACCCGTTGGTCGCTCGTGCCGAGTACCCGAGCGCTACCACTCATGGTCACTCCAGCGCCGCGGAGCAGGCTGTCGGTCCCGGAACGGCCCAGGGCCTGTCGAGCGACGTGACCGCCGCCGCCGGGCCGCGACTGGAGGCCAGCGCGCGGGCCGGCTCCTACGAGGCCGAAGGAGTGCTTGTCACCGGAGCGGTGACCACCCGGACCGCCCTGTCCGCTGTGGGAACTGCGGTGACGAGCCGAATCGAGGCTACGGTCAAGGATGTGCTCATCGCCGGCGCTCTTCGGATCGGCGAGGTGCGCACCAGCGTGGAGGCGGTCGCCGGTGGCCGTCCTGGATCCGCCAAAGGGACGCCGAGCATCGAGTTCTCGGGGGTCAGCGTGTCCGGCCAGGCGGCGAGCATCGATGACCAGGGAGTGCATCTGGCCGGTCAGGATGTTCCCGGCAGCGCGGCCGGTGGTGCGGTGAGTTCGGCGACCGACTCCCTCGCCGCGTCCGGAGTGAGTGTGCGCCTCGGAGGGGTCGTCTCGACCGCGTCTCCGGATGGATCGGTTGCCGCGGCGAGCGCCGAGGGCCTGCTGATCAGCGTGACCTTGCCAGACGGCAGTGTGGTGGCGTACCGGATCGGATGGGCGGCCGCGAGTGCGGGTGCGCGACTCGCTGAACCTGTGGGTTCGCTTCCGCAGGAGCCGTCGTCGCCCGCGTTCATGGGGACGTCCGGACCCGCGATCTCGCTGCAGCCCGTTTCCGCGCCGCCGTCTCCGTCCGCCGGTCCCTCGACCGTCCAGGTACAGGGGCGCCTGGTCTCGAGGCCCGTGGCGCTGCCGCGCAACCTGGTCGGGCTCGTGGCCCTCGCTCAACTGGTGTTGTGGGGCACGGTGGCGGCAGTCGGATTCTGGGCCAGGGCGGAGCCGGCCGCTGAGCAACGTGAATGGCTCTTCGACACCATCGATCGTCTCAAGATGGCGAACCGTCGATGAGCAACCGCTCCGGCCGGTTGGGCTTGCGCGACAAGGTCTTCCTTGGCGCACTGGCGTTGGCGCTACTCGTCAACCTGTGGATGGTGGACTCTCTCCGAGACGAGGTGGCCAAGCTCCGCAAGGCGCAGGGAACGGGACCGGTCACGGAAGCGCTCGCCGAGCCATCGGCTCAGGTGACTGAGGATTCCGCAGCCGCGCCCGCCGGCGAAGCGGCCAGTTCCGCCGATCGAACTTCCCTGCCGGTGGCACAGCCTCCCGGAGGCAGCCAGGCGGGGGTCAGCAAGGCGGCCATCAAGATCGGTACGGTCGTCACCCAGACCGGGCTGGTCGACATGAGCCCGATCGTGCGGGGGCTATCGGCTTGGGTCCAGCACGTCAACGCCGAAGGCGGGGTCAACGGACGCAGGATCGAACTGGTCGTCGAGGACGACGGCACCGACACGAGCCGCGGGTCTGCAGCCATACGCAAATTGGTGGAAAACGACAAGGTCTTCGCCCTGGTTGGAGAGTGCGCGCCGCTTAGCGACGTTCAGAACATCGAGTACCTGAAGCAGAAGGGCGTGCCGGTCATCGGCTCCTGCATCCTTCCCACCGACCAGTTCAAGACCAACCGGTACCAGTTCGCCTTGCGCCCTTCCCCGGACACCGAGGGCCGGATCACGGGCAAGTACGCGGCAAAGGACATGGGGGCGAAGAAGCCGGCCGTCATCGTTCTCGACCAGCAGCTCATGGTCGAGATGGGCAACGGGACCGTCGCCCAGTGGAAAGCCATGGGCGTCAAGGACTACGTGGTGGAGACAGTTGCCGCCACCAACCCGAACTTCACACCCACCGTTGTCCGCCTGCGCAGCCAGGGGGTCGACAACGTAACGCTCCTGCTGGACAGCGCCTCGACGATCCGCTTCCTTCAAGCTGCGGCCCAGCAGGGTTGGAAGCCGCCGATGCTCTCCATATCCAGCTATGACGAGGAGGTCAACCGCTACGCCGGCGAGCAGGCCGAGGGTACGGTCGTTCCCGGCTTCACCGAGTACTTGGTGACGAACGGGCCGCAGCAACGGCAGTTCCGTGCGGACATGCAGCGCTTCTACCCGCAAGGGGGAGTCCGCCTCGAGCTCGCTACCGGTGGTTATCATCCCGCCCAGGTCTTCACCGACGTGCTCGGCAAGCTCGGCGACGACGTGACCCGCGAGCGGTTCATCAACGGCATGGAGAGCCTGACCAACTACGACGACGGCTGGGAGCCACCGTACACACTGCGCTCTGGGAACCACGAGACGGCCCGCGCGGCCAAGTTCGCGGTTGTCAAAGAGGGTCGGGTAGTCCCGATCACCGGCCAGTGGTACTACCTGTGAGAGCGAGCCGGTGACGAGCCTGATCTTGGGGCTGGCGACCGGGAGCATCTACGCCCTGATGGCGCTGGGCGTGGTCATCGTCTACAAGGCGACCGGCGTGCTGAACTTCGCCCACGGCGCCATGGGGATGATGGCGGCGTTTCTCTTCAGCTCCCTGACCTTGAGGAACCTGCCTGTCGGACTGGCGCTGCTCGTGGCTCTCCTCTTCTCGGCCGGGCTCGGCGTCGCCGTCGCTTTTGCCCTGCGGCCCCTGCGGCGCGCGCCCCGGCTCACCCGGGCCATCTTCATGCTCGGGATGCTTGCCCTGTTGCAGAACCTGGCGGTCTCGATCTGGGGACCCAAGGTCAGGATGGTGCCTAGCCTGTTCCCGTCGGGCGGCCTGCGCATTTTCGGCTTCGTTCTTGGCTACGACCAGATGGGAATCATGTTGGTCGCGGCGGGCCTCGTGATCGCGCTGTCGGCATTCTTCCGCTTGACCAAGCTCGGGGTGGGAATCCGCGCTGTGAGCTCCGACCAGGACGCGGCCGCCTTGCAGGGCATCAACGTGACTCGGATCACGATCGTGACCTGGATCCTCGGATCGGTGCTTGCCGGGGTGGCCGGGATCATGATCTCCTCCCCGGCCGCCGACATCTTCTCCCTGACTCTGCTGGTGATACAGGCGTTCGCCGCTGCGCTGCTCGGCCGGCTCACCTCTCTTCCGGCGACTCTCGTGGGAGGGCTCGTGCTGGGGGTGCTTACCACCGTGCCCGCATCCTTCGACGCGCTGCGGCCCCACGCCCAGACCATTCCTCCCGTGGTCTCTTTCCTACTCATCGTGGGGATCCTGATGTTCCGCAGCGATAGCAGCCTGATCTCTCGTGCGGGAGAGGCATGAGCGCCGGACTGCGAGGCGTCGGCACGGGGACCGAGGCGGACACCAGGGGACACGATGAGGACGCGCTGGGCATGAGCGCACCCGAGCAGGGCCGCGAGGTCCACGGCGCCCCCGACGCCGTGGGCGTGAGTGAGGCCGCCCTCCGACGCGGAATGCAGCTCGTTGTGGCCGGAGGATCTCTCGCCGTAGCGGTGCTGGTGCCATTCCTGCTTCCGCGCTACTGGACCTTCGTGTTGTTGGCTGCCGTCACGACCATGATCGTCGGTCTTTCGATCGTCGTGCTCACCGGCTTCGTGGGGCAGATCTCCCTCTGCCAGGCGACCTTCATGGGGGTGGGGGCGTACGCCTCGGCCCGCCTCACCGGGGACGCCCACCTGCCCTTCCTTATCGCCCTGCCGCTGGCGGGCCTGGCGGCCGTGCCGGTCGGCCTTCTCGCCGGAGTGCCGGCCCTGCGCCTGAAGGGTCTCTACCTCGCCATCGCCACCCTCGGCTTCGGCGCGGCGGTCCAGGCCACCCTGTTCTCCAGCAAGACCCTCACCGGCGGGTTCTCGGGCGTGGCGCTCGAGCGCCCAACTGTCTTTGGGATCAGCTTCGCAAGCGACCTCAGGTACTACTTCTTGACCCTGGTTGTGCTGCTGCTGCTCATGGCTTTCGCGGCCAACGTCAAACGGGGCAGGAGCGGCCGGGCGTTCGCGGCCATCCGGGACGGAGAGGTGGCGGCCGCGGCCAGCGGGATTTCCCTCGCCCGCTACAAGCTCACCGCCTTCGGCCTCAGCGCTTTCATCGCCGGGGTGGGTGGGAGCCTTTTCGGGCACGCCATGCTCTCGGTCAACACCTCGTCCTTTGACATCTTCCACTCCATCACGTTCGTGACCGTCGCCATCATCGCCGGCGTGGGCTCGGTCGGGGCCGCGGTGTTCACCGGGCTCATGGTCAACATCCTCCCGAAAGCTCTGGACCGTGTGCTGCCGGGCAACCTCCTGCTGGTGATCTTCTCCGCGGGGATGCTGGTTCAGCTCGCCGTTGCCCCCGACGGCATCGCCGGGCAGATGCGCCGCCAGCAAGATGCCGTGCTGTCCTGGATCCTCCGCCGCCGCCGGGTGTCGGGTAGGGATTAGCCATGTCGATCTTGCGCGCCGTCGGCTTGGGGGTGAGCTTCAAGGGGCTCCACGCCCTTGAGGACGTTTCCGTCGAGGTCCACGAGGACGAGATCGTGGGACTGATCGGGCCCAACGGCGCGGGCAAGAGCACCTGCTTCAACTGCTTGACCGGTCTTCTCGATCCCGACACCGGCACGGTCCTGCTGGGAGAAGAGGACGTGACGGCTCTTCCACCGCATGAGCGGGCTCGCCTCGGGATGGGCCGCACCTTCCAGACGGTGCAGCTTTTCGGGGGCATGACCGTGGAAGAGAACGTGCTGGTCGGCAGTCACAATCGCGTGGCCCATGGCATCGTGGCCGACGGCCTGCGCTTGCCGTCGAGTCGCTCGGGGGAGCGCATCGCCCGTGCCGAGGTGCGCGAGATCCTCGAGCTGCTGGATCTCTGGGAAGAGCGGGATCGGCCGGCGCGGACCCTGCCCCTGGGGGAGCAAAGGAAGGTGGAGCTGGCTCGGTCCCTGGCTCAGCATCCGCGGGTTCTCCTGTTGGACGAGCCGCTGGCCGGAGTGTCACGCCAGGCGAAGCAGGGCACCGTCGAGACTCTCCGTCGCATCCGGCGTGAATTCGGGGTGTCCCTGCTCGTCATCGAGCACGATATGCGTCTCATCATGGCGATCACCGACTTCGTCTATGTTCTGAACGCAGGCAGGCTGCTGGCCAAGGGGACGCCGGAGGAGGTTCGGGCCAACCGGGAAGTCATCGTGGCTTACCTTGGTGAAGGCGGGGAAGACCGGTCGTGGCCTTCGGCGGGATCTCGCGGAGGTTCCCGCGCCGCGGCAGGTGGCGCGGACCCAGGCCCGAGAAGGAGATGACGGGGTGCTATCCGTTCGCGGACTCCGGGCCGGCTACGGCGCGATAGAGGTCCTGCATGGGATCGACCTCGACGTGGAGGCCGGCGAGATCGTAGCCGTGCTCGGCTCCAACGGGGCGGGCAAGACCACGACCCTGCGGGCCATCGTCGGGGAGCTTCGGCCCAAGGCGGGGCGGGTGACATTCGACGGCGCCAACATCGCGGGCCACACGTCGGACCGGTGTGCGCGACTCGGGGTGTCGCTGGTGCCGGAGGGGCGTGGCATATTCGCCGACCTCACGGTGCGGGAGAACCTCGAGATGGGCTGCTGGACCCTGGAGGACCGGAGCCAGGTACCCCGGCGGGTCGATGAGGTCACCGAGATCTTCCCGGTGTTGAAGGATCGGATGGGACAGCGGGCGGGAACGTTGTCGGGCGGCGAGCAGCAGATGCTTTCCATTGCCCGAGCCCTTGCCGCAAAGCCTAAGCTGCTGCTCATCGACGAGATGTCCCAGGGCTTGGCGCCGATGATCGTGCGACAGCTCTTCGACATCCTTCGCGAGATCCGCGCGGCGGGAAGCACGATCCTGCTCGTGGAGCAGCAGGTGGGCGAGGCCCTGGCACTTTCCGACCGCGCTTACCTGCTCGAGAACGGGGAGATCGCCACCACCGGGCGATCCTCGGAGCTTGCGGAGAGCGCCGCGGCGCTGGAGGCCTCCTACCTGGGGGCCGAACTCCCCGCCGAGTACGGGACGGACGAGGCGTTGGAGGCCGGGCGGACTCGGGCGGTCCAGAGCAAGGCGGGATCTGCCGGCCGAGAGGCAGGGATGGCAGCCCCTGAGGCGGGGCCGACCACTCCGGAGAAGATCCTTGTTTCTCTCACGCCGGCTGAGAAACGACGGCTGCAGGCGATGGCCGAGACGGCCGGGTGCTCCGTGGGAGACCTGCTGGCACAGGCGTTTCGTGACTGGAGACAGCGCTCGCTGCCACGGGGATGACAGGCCGAGAGACGAAACCGTCGGCGCGGCGGGCGAAGGGCTACTTTGGAGTCGTCACGAGCTCGCTCGTGTAGTTCGACTGGAATGTGGCCGAACCCCTCTTCATGTCGATCGCCGCCGTCTGCTTGACCCAGATCCCGAGATCCGGAACAAGCCAGTCGGTCATCAATGCGTGTCCCTCGGTGTCTCCGGTGAAGTCGGTGCGCGATTCCACGACGAAGGCGTCGAAGGTGCCTGCCGGCACGCGAATGCGCTCGCGGCGCAGGACTCTTCCGGAGGACGTCACGGTGCTGGACCCGGTGCTGGACTTGCCTTCCCACGTGATGCCGACGGCAAGAGGGGACCTGTACTCCAGAAGCGGCGGATCGTAGGTCTCGTCGCTGGTCTGGGGAGGGGCCATGCCGCAGGTGAACTTCGCTCCAACGAATGTCATGTACATCCCGTCGGCACGGTAGGCGAAGATGCGCCTTTCCTTGTGGTCCGGAGCGTAGCTGTAGTCGAAGACCGTTTCGTCGCTCTCTTCGTGGACGACGGCGGTGATGTCGCCCATTTCCCAACTGCAGGGTGAGACGGGACCTGCGGTCACTTTCTCCGTGCCGCTGGCTCGGTAGCCGTACGTGCCGGCTCGGGGTCTGCTGATGGCTGCCTGGGATGAGGGAGTGGCGCCGGCTGATGGTGAGGCTGCGGGAGGGGTTCGCGTGCCTGGCGCCCCGGATGGCTGCCCAGTGGGCGGCAGGCCACTCGAAGACGAAGGGTCGGCTGGACCGGGCGAACTCGGCGGCGTGGTTCCGTCTTGTGGAGTCGGACTGGAGGC
>JBBAAN010000040.1:0-19425 GCA_041658225.1 Actinomycetota bacterium | reverse complement strand
CCAGGTCGGCGTCCTCGAGCAGGATGTTGGGGCTCTTGCCGCCCAGCTCGAGGGTCACCTTCTTGATGGTGCCGCTGGCCAACTGCATGATGCGCCGGCCCACTTCCGTGGAGCCGGTAAAGGCGATCTTGTCCACTCCGCCGGAGGTGCAGATCTCCTCGCCAACCGAACCGCCCGGCCCGGCCACAACGTTCACGACGCCCTTGGGGATGCCGGCCTCTTCCGTGATGCGCGCGAGCTCCAGAGTGGTGGATGGGGTATTGCTTGCTGGCTTCATGACCACGCAGTTGCCGGTGAGCAGGGCTGGGAACAGCTTCCAAACGGCCATCATGAATGGGTAGTTCCACGGCGTGATCTGCCCGCACACCCCGTAGGGTTCATAGGCCGCCAGGTTCCACGATACGGAAGGGAAGCTGTTGAAAGGCAAGGGCTCGACCTCAGGAAGAGTCGACATCTGAGTGCACAGTTGTTGAGCGAGCCCAACGGCGCCGGCCATGCTCAGGGTCGCCAGCCGGATCGTCTGGCCGGCTTCTTCGGATTCGATCCCCCCAAGCTCCATGGCCTTGGCCATGATGCGGTTGGCGACGTCGCGCATGCACTCGACGCGCCGCTCGACCGGCATCTGCGGCCATTCGCCCTCGTCGAACGCCCGGCGCGCGGCTGCCACCGCCCGCCGCACGTCTTCGGGCGCGCTCTTGGGGACTCGGGAGACGATGTCCTGCGTGGAGGGATTCACCGTATCGACGGTCTCACCCGAGATCGCATCGACCCATTCGCCGTCGATGAAGTTGCGGTACTCGCGCACGTCGGCCTCCTTCTGCGTCGCGACCTGCTCCGTGGGTGCTCGAGAGACTGGCGGCGGACGAAGTTCGCCGCCAGTATAGTCACGCGACCCTGCGGTCAGTAGGGACTTCCGCGGGGCGGCACGATGCCCGAAGTCTACTTGACAGGTATCGATCGGCCGATCAGGATACTGGCCACGCGTTCAAATTGCCGGGGCGGGAGGGCTGCCCGTGCGCCTGACCATCGGGTTTCTTGTCGCGCTGCTCGGGACCATCGCTTCCCACACGGGGTTCGTGCTCCTGAAGCGGGGCGCCGAGAGCGTGCCGCGAATCACGTGGCGCCTGAGTTGGGCGGTGGCGCGCGCGTTCCTTCGCTGCCGTATCTGGCTGGCCGGGACCGCTCTCCAGATTGCCTCGTTCATCGCCTACGCGGTGGCGCTGTCCCTGGCGCCGGTCTCGGTCGTCCAACCGGTGACGAGCGCGGGGATCCTGGTGCTGGTCTTCCTGGCCGTGGTCTACCTCAAGGAGCGAATCAGCGTTGCGGAGGGACTGTGCATCGCGCTGGTCATAGTGGGACTGCCCATCCTGGCCGTCAGTCTGGGGTCCTCGGACGAGGTCGAGGCCGCGGCTCCCCACCTGGGGATCCTGCTCTTCAGCCTGGGGGCCTTGGCGGCGACCGGTTTGGCGATGGTGGCGGTGGCTCGAATTCGACGAGGACTGGATTGGGGAGTGGGGCTGGGGATGCTGACGGGTGTGCTGTACGGCGTCTCCACCCTGGTCCTGAAGGGCCTGACGATGGTCCTGAAGAGCGCGGCGTTCTTCAGCGGCGTTGCCCTCGTGTATATGGTTCTCGTCATAGCGCTCAACACGTTCCCGTACGTCTTGATGCAGGCTGCCTTCCAGCGTGGCAAAGCCTCGACGGTGGTTCCGACGATGTCGGCGCTCACGGCGGCGTTGCCCGTCCTGGGAGGGATTTGGGTCTTCTCGGAGCGGCTTCCGGCTTCGACCACCCAAGGCATCGCCCGAGTTGTGGGGATCGTAACGATCCTGGTGGGGGCAATCGCCCTGTCTCGCTTCAGCCAGGCCTCACTGCCCGCCACGGGACCTCCCTGCTCGCCCGAGCAGGAGAGTGCCGTCGTCGGTCAGAGGGCCCTCGCGGATGTGGGAGAGAGCGAAGCGGGACAGGGAGGGACGCTGTGAAGACCCTGGTTAGGAGGTGCTGGTTCTGGATATTGGGATACTAAGGGCGGGTGACACGGGTCGAACTGCCGAGCGAGTGGAGGAACCGTGGGGCGCAAGATCCTGGCCGGTGTGCTGGCCTTCGTGGTGCTGGTCGTCGTCGGGTTCCTGGCCTATGGATGGTGGACCAGGCGAAATCCGGTCGCGTTCTCCAAGGGAGGAGCCTTCGGCGGGATATCCCCCTCGGGCGCCGAGACCTCACCGAGCGGAGTCGAGACCGCGCCGACCATGACGACGGCCACCCCGAGTCCGGGGAAGACTTCAACGCGGACGACGGCTCCGGCGCTCTCACCAAGCGGTCTGGTCCGGGTGGTCCCTCCGAAGGCCGGTGCATACGGCTACCGTGCCCAGGGTGATGAGCGCGTGAAGTTCGGGCCGTTCTCGGCCTGCGGGTGGAAGCTGGAGGAGATCCGATTGGTGGTCAAGCAGGACGCGGGTGGCACGGTGGAGGACTGGACCTACAGCTCGAACCGCCAGGAGCGCCAGATCTACTCCTATCGCCCTGACGGCGCCTATCTCACTTTCACCGGTTCGGCGGTCACCTGCATGGGAGTCGTCCAGAACTCGGAGGAGGACTACGTGCCTCCGGCTCTGCGCTTGAAGTCGCCGATGAAAGTGGGAGACAGTTGGTCGACGAGCTCGCAAGCGGGCAAACGGACGGAGACCGCGACGGTGAGAGTCATCGGTACGGAGACGGTGACGGTTCCGGCCGGCACCTTCTTCACCTACAAGATGGAGCTCCGATCCACGTTCTCAGGGGAGCAAACGGGCGGCACCGAGATCGACTTCTGGTATTCGCCGTCGATAGGCCTTCCAGTCAAGGAGGCCCAGCGCACCAACGCCCAGTCGAGCGGGGCAACCTACAACTCGGACTACGTCATGCAGCTCGTCAGCGTCCCGTGAATCCTCCCGGACGGGCGAGGGGCTCATCGCCTGCCGAAGTACGCAGGAAAAGCCGCTCGAGCATCGAATCTCGTAGGGGATTGGGAAGCTCGGCCACGTCGTAGGGAGCAGCAAGGGGGGAGCTAAGTGGGCCGTCGGCTGGGTGCTCTGCTCGGGGTCGTGGTGGCCGTCCTGATGGTGGCCACCGCGTGCGGACCAAGGATCGACGTCGTCTCCGAGATGCGGAACTCGGAGCAATCGGGGTTGAGCGCAAGCCGGCGGGCCGCCGGCGAAGCGGCAGGCGACGGCGCGGGACAGGCGGTCTCCGACGGCCTGTCACAGGTCGGAACTCCCGGACCCCAAGGGGGCGCCGCCGGCGCCGGCGCGGCGCCGGGGTCCTCGCCTGGCGTCAAAGGCTCAACCGACAACGGAGGAGCCACCGACACGGGCCTGTCCGCCACGTCGATCTCCGTCGGGGGCTCGGCCGCGGTGAGCGGACCGATACCGGGCCAGTTCTTCCCCTCCATACAGGGGATCGACTCCTTCTTCAAGGTCTTGAACGAACAGGGCGGGGTGTACGGACGCAAGATCGTGTTCCGCTACTACGACGACGCGTTGAATCCCGACACCTACCGCCAGAACGTGACCCGGCTCATCCGTGAGGACAAGGTCTTCGCCCTCACCGGCAGCATGTCGGCCGCGGACAACGGGGGCTGCGGGCACACCGGCGACGTGCCGGATATCGGCACGTTCGCGATCAACTACTGCCGGGGGCAAGCCAAGTATCACTACTCGCCGCTCGGAAGCCTGAACAACAACGTGTACGGGACCACCGAGCAGGTGTGGCTCGAGGAGAAGTTCGGGTATTCGAAACCCGCGGCGGAGTACTTGACCGTGCCTGCCTCAGCCGACGAGGGCATAGCGATGGTGGACGGGCTGGTACGCACCTTGAAGCTCAAGTCCCGGGACGACGTCTACCACCGCGGCAACGAGGCCACCCAGCCTGACTACAACGCGGAGATCCTGAGCCTGCGAAGCCAGGGCGTCGACGCGGTCTTCTCGAGCATGGACCTGCCCAGTAACGTCAGGCTCATCAGGGCCATGTGCCAGCAAGACTACCGGCCCAAGTTCGTCCACGTGGAATTGGCCTCTTATGAGCCGTCCTTCATCGCTCAGTTGAGCGACTCCTGCCTTGCTTCCCAGAACATCTGGATGCGCAGCCGAGACCTGCCCTTCTCGCGCACGGACAACGCCGAGATGCGTCTGTACCTCTCCTCGCTCAAGCGCTTCTACCCCGATGCTCAACCCTCGCCATTTGGCATCGAGGGGTGGCTGACCGGCAAGCTCTTCGCCGAGGCGCTGCGCGCCGTCGGACCGCGCCTGACCCGGGCCAAGCTCGTGGCCGCGCTCGACGCGACCAGAGACTGGACCGGTGGGGGCATCATCGGACCCACGACACCGGCCAAACGGCTGCCCAACAACTGCAACGCGATGTTGCACGTCGAGAAGCGCGAGTTTGCCCAGAAGACCGACTTCATATGCGGGCCCTTCTACAAGATCGGCGACTATACCGGTGGTCCGATAGGGCCCTAGTGAGCGGCAGTGGCGGCAGTAGAGGGGGCGACGCGGTGAGGGCGACGCGGTGAGGGCGACGCGGTGAGGGCGACGCGGTGAGGGCGACGCGGTGTCCCAACTAAGCTCTCTTCTTCTCCTCACCCTGGTGGTTGGCAGCGTCTACGCGATGGCCGCCACCGGGCTCGTGCTCACGTACCGAACGAGCCGGGTGTTCAACTTCGCGCACGGCGCGGTCGGCATGTTCTCCGCCTACGTTTTCCGGCAGTTCTGGGTCGTCTGGCACATCCCCTTGCCGGTGGCGGTCTTCCTGGTGGTCGGGGTTGTGGCCCCGGCAGCGGGCGTGGTCATGGAGCGACTTCTCTTCCGTCCACTGCGCTCCGCGGCGACGGTGGTCAAGGTGGTTGCCACGGTCGGCCTGCTCGTAGCCCTCCAGGGGCTTGTCACCCTCATATGGGGCAAAGCCGGCATGTTCATCCCGCCCCTGGTGGCCGTGCGGAGCTTCCGGGTGACCTCCAATCTCGCGATCGGGTCGGACCAACTCCTCATCCTGGCTGTCGCGGTCGGCACGATCCTGGGTCTGGGACTGCTCCTTTCGAGGACGCGGTTCGGCCTCGAGATCAGGTCGGTGGTCGACCGCCCCGACCTGGCCGAGCTCTCAGGCGTGCGCTCGGGACGAGTGTCGGCGGTGGCGTGGGGAATCGGATTCGCCACCGCGGCGCTGGCCGGGGTGCTCCTGTCTCCGATGATTGGATTGGACAGCTACACGCTCACGCTGCTCGTCATCCAGGGCTACGCGGCCGCCATCATCGGGCGCCTGGTCAGCCTTCCAATGACCTTCGTTGGAGGCCTGCTGGTGGCGTTGCTGGAGCAGTCGGCGACCCTGTACCTGCCGCCGGCCTGCGGCCCATGCCGGGCCATCCGGCCGAGCATTCCCTTCCTTCTGATCTTCGTGGTCCTTGCCCTTGCGGCAGCCATGCCCAAGGGCCGGCTCGGCGCCTGGGTGGCCATCGCAACGCGAGACGAGACGGCGGCGCCTCCCCCGCGGCCTCGGCAACGCGAGAGGAGACGGGTTGCGCCGGTGGCCCTTGTCGCGTTTGGGCTCGTCGCGCTCATGGGCCCGCTGGTCTCGGCGCGGTGGCTGCTCAGTCTCGAGGGGGCCCTGGCACTCACAGGGGTGTTTGCGAGCATTTCCGTGCTCACCGGCCTTTCCGGTCAGATCTCCTTGGGGCACACGGCCTTCGTTGGCACCGGAGCCTTCGTGATGGGAGCCCTCGCCGGTCATCCTGGCTTCCCATTCCCGCTGGCACTGGTGCTGGCAGGCCTGGCCGCCGTACCGGTCGGTTTGCTGGTCGCGCTTCCGGCCATCCGTCTCCAGGGCCTGTTCCTGGCGCTTCTGACCTTCGGCTTTGGGCTGGTGGCCACGAGCCTGTTCGGCTCGTCGTTGGGTCACGCGACCTCGGGGGTTACCGTGGCCAGGCCTTCCTTCGCCTCCTCGGACCTGTCGTACTTCTACGTCCTTCTGGTCATCGCGGCCCTCCTGCTGCTGGTCGCCTCCAACCTGGAGCGAAGTCCGAGCGGCAGGATCCTGGCATCCATCCGAGACAGCGAGAAGGCGGCCCGATCCATCGGGCTGAATCTGGCTCGCTACAAGCTCGCGGCGTTCACCCTCTCGGCGTTCATGGCGGGCATCGCGGGAGCGGCGTTGGGCGCGTTCCAGACCGTCGTGACCTACAACGACTTCAACATCTTCTACTCCCTGATCTGGCTGTCGGTGGCCGTGATCGGCGGCGTGGGATCCGTGTGGGGCGCCGCGATCGCGGGCCTGGTGTGGCTTGCCGGATCGGTCGGTGCCGGATCCAGCGGGCAGATCTTCTTCGGCCTGGGGGCGCTGCTCCTGGCCCGCAATCAACAGGGCGCCTTGGGTGCGTTGCGCGACGCGCTGGGCTTCTTCTCCCGGCTCTCGGAGCTGCCGAGGGTTGCGGTTCGGGGCTTCTCGGCGAGGGAAGCTCCCGAAATCTCGGGGGAGGTGACCGGTGGCCCTCCTTGAAGTGCGTGATGTGACCGTGCGCTACGGAGGCCTGGTCGCCGTGAACGCGGTCTCCGTCCAGGTCCACTCCGGCGAGATCGTGGGGCTGATCGGGCCTAACGGGGCGGGCAAGACGAGCCTGTTCGAGGCTATCTGCGGTTTCGTTGTTCCGGAGTCCGGGCGCGTCGAGCTGGACGGCACGGATATCAGCGCATGGCCCGCTCACCGAAGATCCAGGGCGGGTCTCGGCCGGACCTTCCAGCGCCTGGAGTTGTTCGGTCACATGACGGTGCTCGACAACCTGGTGGTTGCGGCGGAGGCGAAGCTGCTGGAGTCCGGCCTGGCCGCGGATGTGGTCGGGATTCACCGTGCCGACAAGGAAGCGCTGGCCCTGGCCGAGGATCTGCTCGATCGGCTGGGGTTGTCGAGACTGGGCGGACGCCTGGCCGGAGAGCTCCCCGCCGGCCTGGGCCGGCTGGTCGAGATCGGCAGGGCACTGTGTACCCGCCCGAGGCTGCTTCTGCTCGACGAGCCGACGGCGGGGCTGGATGAGACGGAAACGAAAGACCTGGCCCGCATGTTGCGCAAGGTGGTCGATTCCCGGGGACCGGCGATCTTGCTGGTCGAGCACGACGTGGCATTTGTGAGCGAGCTTGCGGGTCGTGTGTACGTGATGGAGTTCGGTGCTCTGATCGCTGAAGGCACGCCGGATGAGATCCGGCGTGACCCTAAGGTGATCGAGGCCTACCTGGGAGTGGAGGAGACAAGGAAGCATGCCACCCCTGCTTGAGGTCCGCGGTGTCGAGGCCGGCTACGGGAAGCTGAGGGTTCTGCATGGGGTTGACCTCGCGGTGCCGGCGGGGGCCGCGCTTGCGGTGCTCGGTCTGAACGGGGCCGGCAAAAGCACGTTGCTCAAGGTGATTTCCGGCCTGCTGCATCCGACGGCGGGCCAAGTGCGATTCGCGGGTGAGGACGTCACGAACCTTCAGGCCAGCGAGCTGGCCTTGAGGGGCGTGTGCCTGGTTCCGGAAGGTCGGGGGGTCTTTCCCGGTTTCACCGTCGAGGACAACCTCAAGGTGGGGATGTGCGGCCGGAACGCGGGGGGCGTGGAGCGGGCCCTGGCCCTGCTGCCCGCTCTTGCGAGCCGTCGCCGGCAGGTGGCCGGGACTCTCTCCGGAGGCGAGCAGCAGATGCTCGCGATGGCTCGCGCCATAGCCGCGTGCCCCAAGCTGCTCCTGCTGGACGAGCTTTCCCTGGGTCTGGCGCCCACGGTCGTCGAGACGCTCTTCGGCGTCGTGGCGGACATGCACGACTCCGGCACCACGGTGGTGTTGGTGGAGCAATACGTGAGCCGCGCTCTGGCGATGGCCGATTTCGTCGCCGTGCTGGATCGAGGAAGGGTCCGCTTCGCGGGCGAGCCCGGCGAACTCCGCGATGGCGCGAAGGACCTGGATGCCTATCTTGGGCGAAAGCCGAGCTACTCGGGTGATGAGGGTCTTGCCGGAGCGATCTCAGAGCGGGCGGGAAGATGAAGAGGAATGAACCACGCGGACCGGCGGCTGTGACCGGCGGTCGCGACCGGCCGTCACTCCGGGCACGCGCAACCGCCGGCTCCGATCGGCGGCCGCGCCAGGCACGCGCAACCAATCACCAGGCGGGTCGTTGATTGAGGCGAAGCAGGGGGGACACCATGAGCAAGAGGACGAGCCGGCTGGGAAGGCGAGGCGTAGCACTGGTGGGTGCGCTGGCTCTGGTTGTGCTCGGAGCCGGCGGCGTTCGCGCCGGATCGGACGGCACGGCCCTGGCGGCCGCCGAGGCCAGCGCGGTCCACGTGCAGGCAACTCGCGAAAGCCTCCTGCCCATTCCCAACATGCTCGACTCGTTCATTCCCTATATCAAGACGCAGACTCGGTCGCCGGACACTCGTCTGGCGCTTGCCTCGCCGGTCTACGACAACACGATCTCCAACCTGCCCGGGCTGATGTGCTTCCAGGGAGTGGCGGAAGCCTGCTCGGTCTCCTATCCGCTCCAAGCGGTAGCGCCGGGCCCCGCGGGTGAGCCGGACAGCCAGACCCTCGTTCCGGCCATGCCGGCCGGACCGCTCGAGATCGGGGCCGGCTATGCCTCAGCGCATGCGGATGCGGACGGCACCCTGGGTCGCACGGCCCTGGGGTCCCTGACGATCGCCATGCCAAGCGACGCGGGCGCCTCGCGCTCGGCGTCGACTCGTTCGCCGAGCGCATCTGGTGATGCGGTGAGGGCGGAGTCTCGCGACGGACCACTGGTCGCCGCGAGGATTCTGGCAAGCGCCCTGCGCCGAGTTGCTCCCGGGTGGAAGGCCAGTGCCGACTCCACCGGAATCCTGGTACGCGTGGGCGGCATGTCCTCGTGGGGGGGATCTTCGATCGCGAAGGGCAAGGCAACGGCGACCGCGGTGGCCGATCTGTCGGACGTGGAGATCCTCGAGGGCCTGGTGCGCGTTCGCGTCGTTCACTCGGAGGTGTCTCTCGCGGGCGGGCGGTCCCCCTCTTCATCGGGATACGCGACCCTGCAGGGCGTGACTGTCGGTCCCTTCGACGCCAGTGTCGTGGGGAACGCCCTGACGGTCCCGGGGCAGGAGGCGTTGAGCCAAGCCCTGGCGGCGATGAGCGACTTCGTGCGGATAGGCGTGGGTGGGTTCGAGGCGAAACCTCGTGAGGGGGGCTACGACGCCGTGGCCACGGCGCTTACGGTTTCCTATCGGCAGGAGATCATCACCAACACGGGAGCGGATGCCGTCGAGCTGGTCTTCGGGTTGGCGCGAGCCACGGCGGCCAGATCGGAGACGAGCGAGGTGTCCGAGCCGCCCGCGTCGGCCATTGCGCCGCCGGTATCCGGCACGGGGTTGGGGGAGTTCACGGGACCGCAGGCGCCGGTGGGCGAGTCGATCTCGGGATCCGCCGGCTCGACGGCGCCGGTGTCGGTCCTGGATCAGCAACTCGCGTCCGTGAGGGCGGCATCGCCGCCGGTACTTCCACACCTTCCCTTCGGGGTGGCCCTGGCGGCGTTGTGCGTCGGGGCAGCCGTGCTGCTCTTGTTGTCCTGGCTGGCCGTGACACAGGTGGTGCTGGCATGAAGCGTGATGCGTTCGAGGAGTTGGCCGGCGGCCCGGAGTTGGCCGGCGGTCGCATCGCGGGTGAGGATTCCTCGCCCGCTCGGCCGAGCGGCTTGCGGGACTGGGTGAGGTTCTTCGTGGTTTTTTGGCAAGCGATTGTGGGGGCCCTGGCCATCGTCGCGGGTGGAGTCGCCATCTTCTTCGGCTGGTGGGGCGTCTCCGGAACGGTGCTGCTGCCGGTCCAGAACACCTATATGGTGAGTGGAGGAATCACCGGCCTCGCACTGGTGGTGTTCGGAAGCGTCCTCCTGCTTTCTTTCCAGGTCGCCAGGCAGAACGCTTTGGTCAAGTGCTTGATCTTGCTGGAAACCCGCGAGCCGGCGGCTCGCGTGGCTGAAGCGCCGAAGGAGTCAGTCACGGCCGAGGTTTCCCTCGACGGCCGCCAGGTGGTCGTCCCGCGGGGCGCTCACAGCTACCACCGTCCCACGTGCGTCTACGCCGTGGGCAAGAGCGTGACGACCCATCTCGTGGGGGCGGCCGGCCTCAAGAGCTTCAAGCCGTGCGGCGTGTGCGACCCGCCTCGGAGTGAACTACAAGCGCAAGGTCCGATGGCCCGGGGACCGCGGACCGCGAAATCCGCTTGATTCTCGCTCTGCCACCGGATGGCGGATCCGGTTGTTCGGGTCGCGCGCAGTTGAATATCAGTACTGGCCCCTGCGAGTACCAGTGTTCCGTCGGGGCCGTCCTTGACACGATCTAGATCAAGCGATCAAGATACCTCGCGGATAGAGGAGGGCCGGCCCATGGGCATGGTGCGGCGATGAGGCGAACCGGGGAAACCGCTGTGACGGAAGCCGCTGTGAGGAGTCCGCGCGGCGCGCCCAAGCGTTCCTACGATCCGGCCCGCTCCCGTGCCAGGATTCTGAAAGCCGCGGAGGATCTCTTCGTCAGTCAGCCCTTCGAATCCACGACCATTCGAGAGGTGGCGGCGCGTGCCGGCGTCCCAAGTTCCCTCCTCTACTACTACTACGGAGACAAGGAGGGCCTCTTCGCGGAGGTCCAGCGGAACCTGTACGTGCACGTCGTCGAGGCGATGGGCCGCCTCAAACTGGCGCACCCACCCAGCCGTGAAGGGATTGCCGAGTTCCTCGGGCAGTTCTTCGATGTCGTCAGCCGTTACCCGAACCTGTTCCGGCTCAATCCCAGCCCGGCGATGCTGCGCAACCGCCGGATCCGCGAGGTCGAGCACGGCACCATGCAACTGCTCGTCGAACGGGGCGAGGCGTACCTGCGCGAAGGGATGGACAAGGGCGCTTTCCGGAAGGTGGAACCGCGCAATCTCATGCTGGCGTTCCACGGGATGATCCGGGCGGTCTTCGTGGATCGCGACTTCAACCACGTTCTGTATGGGCGCAAGAACCTCTCCCCGGAGTTGCTGGCCGGCCTGCGCGGCACCCTGATCGACATGGCCCTGCGCACGCTCTTCCCGGACGACAAGGACGGGGGCAAGCGGCGAGGCGGTCGCGGATGAGATCTCCGGACGAGAATGGCCGCCGGCCGAAGGGGAAACCGTGGATGTAGTGCTGGCCCTGGACCTGGGCACGGGCAGTGTTCGGGCGTGCCTGGTGTCCTGTGAGGGCAAGGTCCTGGCCCGCGGCCAGCGGAGACTTCATTCCCGCGCGCCGGCCGGGATCCCAACCGGCCGTGAGTACGACGAGCGGGAGTTGCGGGAGGCGATAGCCGCCTCGGTGACGGACGCCCGCGCGGCGGCGCGAGCCGGAACGAACATAGCGGCGGTGACGGTGGCCTGCATGCGCCCGGCGTGCGCGTTCCTGGACTCGGCAGGATCCCCGCTGTATCTGGGCGCCAACCGCGATGCTCGGGGGTTCATGGAGTCCATGGATCTGATGCGCCATCACCGGGATCTTCTCTACCGGGTCACGGGGCAGCTTCCGCCGATCCTTGCGTGGTCGGCGAGGATCGCCTGGTTTCGAGCCAACCGGCCTGAGATCCTGGACGCGACCTCGAAGGTGACCGGCCTCGAAGGCTGGGTGCTTTCGCTGTTTGGGGCGGAGCCGGCCCTGGATCACTCCTCGGCGTCGGGGACGGGGCTGTACGACGTGCGCGCGGGGGGTTGGTCGGAGGAACTGCTGGATGTGGTGGGTCTAAAGGAGAGCCGGCTGTCTCCCGTCGTGCAAACCGGCGCATCACTGGGCGAGGCGCGTGGAGAGTTCTCACGGTCCCTTTCGCTCGAGGGGGCCCTGGTGTGTGCCGGCGCGGCCGACAGCCACGCGGCCATGGCCGGAACGGGGGGCTGGGAGCCCGGCGACACGGCGATCGTCGCGGGAACGACGATGCCGGTGCTGCGGTTGGTGTCCGAGCCCGGCCCCACGTCGCCTCGACTGTGGGCAACTCGCTACGTCCGCGAAGGCCTCGGGGTGTTGGAGGCCAACTGCGGCGAGTCGGGGTTCGCATGGGAATGGCTTGCCAGGGCGCTCGAAATCGAGGTGGACGAGCTGGAGGGCCTGGCCGCGAAGGCTCCGCCGGCCGGAGTCTTCGCTCACCTTGGCACCGCTCCACAGGATTTCTCGGACCTGGTCCTGGTCCGAAATGGAGGCTTCTTCTTCCCGCTGCCCCCGTCCATGTTCGGCGTCGAACGAACCGGCATGGCCCGTGCCGCCATCGAGTCGGCGGCCTGGGCGGCGGCGGAGGCGATCGCCTGGCTCGACGCGGATGCGCCCGGTGACTCGCTGCGAGTGACGGGAGGGATGACGCGCTCGCGGCTGTGGCTCGCCTGTCTCGCGTCCGCTTTGGGCCGGCCTCTGCTGGTGGCTCAAGAGGACGCGGCTTCCGTGGGTGCGGCGGCTTTCGCGGCGGCCGGCGCCGGGTTGGTCGGCGATGCGCACGAAGTGGTGCGGGCCGCCGCGAAGCTCGGGTGGGAGATCTCGGCGGACGCCTCGCTCGTGGATGCCATGCGGGGGGGACTGGCGCGCTGGCGGGAGGTTGTTGCCGGTTTCGAGCAGGGGGCCGCTCGCGTCTCGAACTTCATCGGTGGGGCCATTGCCTAGTACTCGCCCCCGCAGGGCATCACCCATAGCGCGGCCATTGGAGATGCGGGGTCGCTCGAATACGACTGTGTTTGTGGGGACACGTACTGGACGGATCGAGCTACCGGATTGGGGGAGTGCATGAAGCTGAAGCTCTTCTCGACGGCTCCACTCAAGGGCGAAGGCCTCTCGTTCTTGGAGAGCGTGGCCGACGTGACCCAGGACCCCTGGGCCGACCACGTCCCTGCGCGCTTCTATGACCCGAAGGATCTGGCGGACCGCCTTCGCTCCCTGGAACCCGACATCCTGGTTGTCGAGGTGGATGCGGTGACCGCTGAGGTCTTCGCGGCTTGCCCGAAACTGATCGCGGTCGGTGCGTGCCGAGGCGATCCCTGGAACATCGACGTTGCGGCCGCGACGGCCGCGGGTGTGCCCGTGCTCCGCGCTCCGGCCAGAAACGCTGAGGCCGTGGCCGAGTTCGCGCTCGCGCTTGCTCTGGCGGTCGGCAGGCGGGTCGTCGCTGCCGACGCCGACGTGAGGGCTGGAGAGTGGGTGGTAGACGGCAAGATCGCCTATCAGCGCTTCTTGGGATCCGAGCTATCGGGAAGGCCGGTGGGAGTGATCGGGCTCGGAGCGGTTGGGCGGATCTTCGCTCGCATGGTCTCGGCCCTCGGGTGCCCGGTCCTGGCCTACGACCCGTATGCTCCACCAGAGGCGTTCGAGGCCGGCAACGCCAAGCCGGCCTCGCTCGAGGAGGTCCTTTCACAGTCGGACGTCGTCAGTCTCCACGCGGTCGTCACTCCGGAAACCAGGGGACTGATCGGGGCCGAGCAACTCGGCTGGATGCGCCCGGGCGCCATCGTGATCAACACGGCGCGGGCGCAACTGATGGACCAGGATGCACTCGTGTCCGCGTTGGAGTCGGGCAAGCTTGGAGGCGCGGGGCTGGACCATTTTGTGAACGAGTACATTCCCCCGGACCATCCCCTGACGCGTCTGCCCAACGTCGTGCTCACCGAGCACATCGCCGGAGCGACCGTGGAGACCATATCCAGACAGACGAGGATCATCGCCGACGGGATCGCCTCGCTGCTCGAGGGCCGGCAGCCGGAGCATCTGGTGAACGGGGACGTCTGGGAACACAGGCGCGAACTGGCAAGGTAGCCGGCCGCAGGGCTCGCGAAGTGGCGAGTCGCATGCGAGCCTGCGCTATCGCGTGAGTGCCACAGAACCTTTGGGACGCAACGATCCCGCAAGACATGCGGAGTGAGGAGGAATTGTGAGCGAGGAGATGTCACGGCTGGCGGAGGAAGTGGTGGCCGTCGCCAAAGAGTTGGACCGCCTGGGATTGGTGGAACACAGCTCCGGAAACGTCAGTGTCCGCGTCGGGGAGCGGGTGCTGATCACTCCCTCGGGCGTGCCCTACAGGCGGCTCTCCGCTGAAGAGATGGCCGTCCTGGACATGGACGGCAATCAGGTGGAAGGCCCGGTGCCTGCCTCCATCGAGCGAGGCATGCACGTCGGCATCTACGTCGCTCGCAAGGATGTCCAGGCGGTAGTCCACTCGCACCCGATCTACGCGTCGGCCTTTGCCGCCGCCAGGAAACCGCTGCCCCCGGTGATCGACGACATGGCGGTCTACATCGGGGGAGAGGTTGACGTGGCTGGATACGGGATTGCCGGGAGCCCTGAGCTGGCACAGGCAACCGTCGAGGGCATAGGACAGAAGGGCGCCGTGCTGCTCGCGAACCATGGCCTGGTCGCGTGCGGGAAGGATCTCGACGAGGCTCTCCACGTGACCAACCTTGTCGAGCGCGGGGCCATCATCTGCCTGGGCGCACAGTCGCTGGGGGGGGTGGCGGACCGTCCGGTCGAGGCGGCATCCCTATTCGAGCAGGTCTACCGCTACAAGCACAGCGCGTAGCGCCCGACTACCACGTTCCCTTGCGGAATCCCTCGATCTGCGGGAAGCAACCCTACTCGCCCGCAAGTAGGCGGCGAGGGTTGTCGGTGAGAATACGGTCGATCGTGCCGGCATCGACACCGCGGTCTCGAAGCTTCGGGAAGAAGTCGGTGAACATGTAGGTGTGAGTGCGGCGGAACATCTGCTCGTAGACCATCGGTTCCACTGACTCCCAGAAGTCCCTGACTTCCGCCGGGATGGGGTAGGGGAAGCGAGCCGAACGCAGGCAGCACATATGGTCCTGCGACAGGCAGAGGCGATCGGTGTATCCCGCCTCGATCAGGGCGGCTATGAAGTCCGCCCGGTGGTCTTCGGGAGCGAGGATCTCGTAGCCGATGCGGTCGATGCCGACGAAGGAGCCTCGGTCCGCGAGCGCCTTGATGTTCTCGAGGTCCGTCTCCTGGTCCTGGTGGCCGATCAGGCAGCGCCGCAAGTCGACGCCGTGCTCTGCGAGAATCGCCTGCTGGATATCGCCACCGCGCGAGTTCTCGCAGTGGCTGATTAGCGGAAGCCCCGATTCCCGCGCGGCAATGGCCGCTCCGGCAATGACCTTGCGGTCGTGCTCTCCGGGTGGGTCGAAACTGGCGATCTTGATGACGCCCGGCCTGACGCTCGTACCTCCGACGCCTTGCTCGATCTCGTGCAGGAACAGTTCGGCCAGTTCTTCAATTGTGCGGTTCCGCCAGTAGTAGGGGACGCCGATGCGCTCGTGGTAGAAGCCGGTCGCGCAAACGATCTGCATGCCGGAACGCTCGGCAACCTCGACCAGCAGCTCGGGGTCTCGGCCGATATCGCCGGGGCCGGCGTCCACGAAGGTGGCGACCCCGTGCTCCTTCAACTCCAGCATTCGCGCGACGGCCGTCTCGACGCAGGCGGACCGATCCCATTGGTCGGTGGGGTCCAGTTCGGCACCTGGATAGGTGACGAGCACGTGCTCGTGGACCAGGACGCGGCCCAGCTTCTCCGGCGCGACCGGGCCCGTCACGGTCATCACAGTCGACATCCTGAGCACCCCCCGAAGATCGGACCGGCACCGACGCATCGGACACCCGGTTGGCGTGACGTAGCCCGAGCAGTGGTGCTCAGCGGCACCGGTGTTTGCACCGCCAATCGAGCAGCCCGGCTGGGGT
This sequence comes from Actinomycetota bacterium, assembly GCA_041658225.1. GTDB lineage: Bacteria > Actinomycetota > CALGFH01 > JBBAAN01 > JBBAAN01 > JBBAAN01. Next base: position 3,687 of record JBBAAN010000040.1, on the reverse strand, counting down.
GATGCTACCCATGCGGTGGGCGGTTGGCGAGAACCGAACCGCGGCAGTCCGGATGCGGGACGTGTGTGTTCGCTGCCCGACTCGGGTCGGTGCGGCAGGTGCACCGGCAGATCCGTATCCGAACCGGTGCTACGGGCGTCTCCCGGAGCACCGGGGAGGGGCGGCGCGCCGACGGGCGGCAGGCCGGGATTCGCTCAGCGTCGGGCGGACTGGAACTGTGGTAGCCAGGGATCAAGGGCGTCGAACATGCGGTCGGCCATCTCCCGGATCTGGGGCAGCGTGCAGTGCAGACCTGTCAGGGGATCCAGAGCGAGAGTCGCATAGACCAGGCGCCTGTCACCGCTGAGCGCAGCTTCAACCGCCAGCCGGTGGATGTTCACCTGCACGTTGTTCAGGGCCGCGCATACGGCCGGCAGGTCCCCGTACTTCACCGGTCGAACCCCGTGCTGGTCCACCAGGCAAGCCACCTCAACGCAAGCGTCCGCGGGCAGGTTGGTGATCAGGCCGTCGTTCTTGACGTTGCCGTAGATGACGCGAGGCGTGCCGGTCACGATGCTGTCAATGATGTAGGAGCCGTACTCCTCACTGGGGCTGAGCCCCGCGTGCTTGGAGTACTCGACGATCACCGCCTCCAGACCCGCGAGCCAGTCTCGTGAGTACAGCTCGTAGTAGTCCCATCGCTTGTCCATGTAGTACCTGGTCATCTCGGGGTTCTTTCGAAACCACGGCCAGTACTCGCTCGCGTGGTGGCTGGACTCGCTGTGGAAGTAGCCGGTCAGCCGCATGATCTCGGCGCGCACGCGTTCGTTTCGCCCGATGTAGATCTCCCAGGGCCCGTCGGTTTGTGTCGGGGGAGGATCCTGCTCGATGTGCCGGCGAATCATGGTCTCGTAGATTGCTGGGATCAGGTCCTGATTCCCCCTCCTGAATGTCGTGAACCAGGCGGTGTGATTGACTCCCGCGCAGTCGAAGGTGACCTCCTCGAAAGGAACCTCGAGCTGTTCGGCCAGCATCGTGGAGGTGTGCTGGATGCTGTGGCAAAGGCCGACGGACTTGATCCCCAATAGATTGGCTGTCCAGCAGAGGATCGACATGGGGTTGGAGTACTGGATCAGCAGCGCCTTGGGGCAGAGCTCCAGCATGTCCCTGGCGATGGCCTGGACGAGTGGGACGTGGCGCAGACCCAAGAAGATGCCGCCCGGGGCCAGGATGTCGCCGCCGATCTGGTCGATGCCGTACTCGCGCGGGATCTCGATGTCGGCCCGGTAGCCTTCGAGTCCCCCCACGCGGGCGCAGCAGATAACGAAGTCCGCTCCGTCCAGCGCCGCCCGCCGGTCAATTGTGGCGTGAGCGGTCGCGGGAAGCTTGTGGTGCTCGGTCAGTTCTTGAGTCGCCGCGCGCGTGCGCTCGGCTCCTTCCAGATTGACATCGTGAAGCCAGAGGTCCGAGTCCTGGAGGGCCGGGAACGACAGGATGTCCTGAACCAGCCGGATTGGGAACACCGAGCCGCCTGCGCCGACTATCGCGATCTTCACCATGCTCTCCGTTCTCCTTCTGTTTGCTCGTCGGGCGATTCGGCTGTCCGTATGAACCATGTTGTAGGCGAAACGAGCTTCAGTTTGACGGTTCAAAGATGAGCACGGCTGGATGGGCGAGCAGGGAGTCGAAAACGGGCAGATGGCCGTGACCGACCTGCGACAGAAGGGAAGTCGAGGGAGTCGAGTCCGCGATAGCTCTGTCTCTTGCCACGTCCCCTAGAAGTCCTCGGGAGAGAAGAAGTCTTCAGGGGTCGCCCTCTGGAAAGCCTCGTCGTGTATGCGGAAGAAGCCGGTGGCCGAGCGCCCCATGTGGCGCTCGGGTGTGAAGGTCAGCGGAGCCCCGATGCCGTTGCTCCATTCCCGCATGTTGTTCAGGGCGTCTATCAAGCCCGTGCGAGTCAGGCCAGGACCGGCCCGTCGAGCGCCTTCTTCGAAGATGGTCATCCAGTCCCAGGTGTTCAGGCTGGTCAGATCGACGCCTCTTCGCGGACAGTAGGACTTGAGGACCTGGCGGAAGTGGGTCATCTCGGGAGTGTCGTAGCCGGGGGGGCCATAGCCCTCGCTCGTACCTATCATCCCTTCCGTCTGGCTGCCCCCGATGTCCAGCACGACCTGGAACCAGCCGCCCGTCGCGACGAACTGCACGTCCCATCCCATCCGCCGCGCCGCCGCGGCGCCCTCCGCCGCGCCGATGGGATCGATGACGGCTATCACGTCGGGCCTGGGATAGATCCCGTACCAGGCCGCAACCGTCGAGTCCATGAGCGTCTGGTCGCAACCGCCGATGCTGCGCTGGTCGACCACGGTTCCACCGTGTTTCTTGAATGCGGGACCCAGCGAGTCCCGCATCCATTGGGACAAGGCGCTCTCGCAGTAGCCTATGGCCATTCGCTTCTTGTTCAAGCGCTTGGCCACGAACGCGCCGATGACCGCCCCGTGGTCCGGCGGGGTGATCTGCCCGTCGAAAGCAGTCGGAAACATCGAGATGTTCGTTATGCCGTTGGATCGGCAGCCCACGCAGGGAACGCGCTTCTCGCTGACGTAGGGGACGGCCGAGGCGGACGCGTTCCCGATCCCGGTCAGGCCGATCATCGCGAACACCTTGTCCTGCTCGACGAGCCGGCGCGTGACCGCCAACACCTGGTCGGGTGAGCTGCTCGAGGCAGAGTAGTAGACGAGTTGGATGTGTCGTCCGTAGATCCCGCCCCGGGAGTTGAGATCGGCGATGAAGGCGTTGATCGTGTCCAGGCTCACGCCGAATATGGCGCGCGCCTGACCGGAGAAGTCTCCGACCCAACCCAGCTTGATCGTGTTGGCCGTTACGCCGACGTCCGTGGCTCCTTGCACACCAGTCGTCGCACCGCGGCCTTTGTGACTGTTACCGGCCCCCGGGGTGCCCACGGCATCCGGTCTCGTAGCTGCCACGGTAGTCGCTTGCACCTCGGGAGTCGGGTCCTGTCCTCTCGACAATGCCACCCGTCGGGTTCGTACCTCGGAGGAGAAGCACGCGGAGCACGCGAGAGCCGACAGGGCGATGACGGCCGCGGCGAGTCGGCGGCTGTGCTGTTGGCCCACGGATACCCCCTTCTCTGCCCAATAGGGTTCCGCTACGCCGCGACGGCTGTCAAATGCAGATCCCGAGCCTTCGTTCGTGCGGATCGGGGGGCCACTTGCGCGCGACCGCGTCCACTGCTAGACATGGTGCCTTTCCACCAGAAAGCGTGGAGGACGGCCCATGATTCGAATCGGCATGATCGGATGTGGATTCATCGGAAGCCAGCACTTCTGGGGAATCCGCTCGCTTGCGAGGTCGGGGATCTTGGACGCTGCGGTGACGCACGTCTACGACAAGGACGAGCAGCGGGCAGTCCGCTTCGGGTCTTCCAACGGGATCGAGGTGTGCCCGGACCTCGCCCACCTGGTCGCAAGCGTCGACGCGGTTTGGGTGTGTAGCTGGACTGCGGGTCACTTGGAGGCCGTGAAGGCGGCGGCGGATCGCGGGCTGCCGCTGTTCTGCGAGAAGCCTCTCGCTCGCACCTTGGATGGTTGCGAGGAGCTGGCCCAGGCCGCGCGGAAGGTCCCGCACCAGGTGGGCTTGCTCCTCAGGCACGCTCCGGCCCTCAAGGCGATGAGGGAGATCGTGCGGTCC
>JBBAAN010000039.1:0-19664 GCA_041658225.1 Actinomycetota bacterium | reverse complement strand
CCCGATATCGGAAAGCGCCGACTGGCAAGCGGTATCCACCATGCACATCGAGTCCGCGCTCAAGGTGTTGAAGGCGCGCAACGACAAGGTGGTCGCTTGGTCGGCGACGTCGGCCAGCGACGCGAGCGAGGACCGCACGGTCTCCAACCCCGAGCGAATGGCCTTGACGCCCTCGCCCAACGCCAGGGCCCCACTGCGTATCTCCAGAGCTCCGGTTCGGGCGTGATCGAGACCGCCGGAAAGCTCCGGCATTCGCGCCTCGATCCGGCGAAAACCCTCCCGAATCTGAACCAGACCGTCCCCCGCTTGCCTCAAGCCGTTCGCCGCCTCTTCGAGCTTGTCGGGCAAGCTTGCCAACTCGCCCGTCCCGTTGGAGCTGAAGCCCAGGCCCACCAGGTCCTCGGCCCTGATTTGACCGCCCGTCGGCTGGGGCAAGGAGCGCACTCGAGCCACGGCGCCGAGCTTCTTCAAGTTCACCGTCAGCGCATCGACGGCCCGGAAATTGGCGTCTTCCCAAACCGTCGTGCCCTTCGGCATCTCCAGAAGCACCACCACCGGGGAGACCTCGCCCTTGTCGAAGTGCCTGGCGACATCGGCAAAGCCCTGCACGGAGTCGGTCTCGGACGGCAGATCCTGGAGCACGTCGTAGTTGAGCCGGCTGTGCACGACCGCCGAAGCCGGGGGAACCAGCAGCAGCAGGGCGATCGCCAGGACCCGCGCAGGGTGACCCAGCACCATCGCCGCTATGCGGTCCCAGATCGTCACAGCTTGCCCTCCACATCGGCCATATGCGCGTGGGGCACCATCGGCTGTCGCTCCGGATGGCCCGGCCAGAACAGCGACTTACCCAGCAGCCGCATCAGGGAAGGCGTGAGGGTCAGTCCCGCCAGCAGCGTGACCCCGGCGGCAACCACCATCGCCGGGCCGATCGTGCGGTACAGGCCGAACCTGGCCACGCCCTGGCTCGCAAACGCCACCATGACCGCGGCGGCGCTCGAGGCGATGACCGCCCCCACGATGGCGACCGTCCCGGCGAGCAGGCGGCGGCGCTCCCGCTTGTCGGGGGGCACGGGGTGACCGCCCAACTCCTCCTTGAAACGGGAGACGATGAACAGGCAGTAGTCGGTACCGGCGCCGAAGATGGTGGCGATCATGAAGTTCTGCACCATCGAGGAGACCCTCATCCCTGCCTGAGCCATCAGCGCGACGACCGACGTGGAAACCTGCAGGGCCACCACGATGGTCATAAGGGGGACGATCACGGCCACCGGCGACCGGTAGACCCACAGCAGGATGACGACGATGAGAATCAGGGTGATGTAGGTCGTCCGACCGACGGAATCGTTGATCGCTCGAGCCTGGTCGGCCGCCACGGCGCACGTGCCGGTGACGTGAACACTCAATCCTTCGGGGGCGGTGGCCTTGATGCGGGCGCGGATATCGCCGACGGCCTTGTTCACGGGGGGAGTGAACGGGGAGCTGGAGAAGCTGATCAGGATCATCCGCACCTTGCCGTCGGCCGAGCCCAGGCTGGCTTTCATCTCGGGTCGGCTCGAGGGACTGGAGGTGTGCGAGATGACGTCCGGCTTGGAGGGGGAGTTCAGCCAGCTCTCGAGGGACTTCAGATACTCCTCGTCCGCGGCCGTGAGGCCGGACTCACGTGTGAGGGTCACCGCCGCGGTGCGGCTGATTTCCTCGCCCGGCCAGACCCTCGCGGAGGCAAGGGAAGCCCGGACACTGGGCGAGTCCATGCTCAGGAACGCCGTCTGATCCGTGACCGCAACGTCGATCAGCTTGGGGGAAACCGCCGTCAGTAGACCCATGCCCAGGATCCAGGCCAGGATCACCAGGACGAAGAACCGGTCGACGATGTGGGCTACTGTCCTGAACAGAGCCGGCACCCCTCTCTGGGCAAGACGTCCCTTCTGCCGCCGAGACGCCCTTCTGCCCCTGAGTCGAGCATGGCTAGCCAGCTCGCCCGAGCATGTCGCCGCCCAGCATACGGGCAAGCGCGTCGCGGAGCCGAACCGAGAATTGGGGAGTGAGTCCGTCCTCGGAATGGCCGAAGCCCTCCTCTACCCATAGCTCCTTTGGCTCCTCCGCGCGTTCGAAGAGCATCTCGGCCTGCGCGATCGCGAAGTAGTGGTCGTTTGTGCCGTGCACGATCAGCAGCGGGGTGGGCGCGAGGCGGGCCACGATCTTCTCCGGCGGGATGGCGTCGTTCCAGCCCTTCAAGGAGATGCGTACGCCCAAGATCCAGCGAGCCACCGTCCGTCCCAGGCCCGTGCGCATCAGCCACGTGGCCTGTTCCAGGGCCGGACTGTCGTGCAGATAGAACTGGGCCGGCGCCGAGATGCTCACCACCAGGTCGGACCCTCCGAACAGGCCGGCGTGGCGCACCACGATCACGCCTCCCATCGACATTCCAAGGGTGGCCACCTTCTCGTGACCAAGGTCACGCGCATATGCAACCGCCGCTTGCACGTCCAGGACTTCGGTCTGACCCGTGCTAGTCGATCCAGCGCTGTCTCCATGACCCCGGAAATCCAGCGCCAGCACCGCGAATCTCTCGGAAAGGGCCTCGGCCAGGACGCGCACCTTGGGCTTCAACCGGTGGGCCAGGAAGCCGTGGCAGACGACGACGCAGACCTCGGCGCGCTCCGGCCCGGGCAGGTAGGTGGCGGCAAGGCCAACACCGTCTCGAGTCCTCAGGCGCACGTCTCGATGGGGCCCCGCGTAGCGCTGGCCCCAACCCCGCTGCACGGCCAGGCGACGAAGGGCGCAACGAGGATCACGGTTGTCGGTAGCGTCCATCCGTGCTACTTTGCAGCCCGGCCGGCCGATCGCGCAACGCAGCCGGAAGTCCGGCGGTCCGGACGCTTCGAACGGAAGGCTCCTGGCGACGATGCCCGAATCGCCACGGGGCCTTGTTGTTTTCGAGCGAGCGCCCTGAGCAGCCTCAACCAGACGGGTGATCGATGGCCAGGCTCGTGTTTCTGACCGACGCCGCGCCGGATCCCGGCGGGATTCTTCCGGCCCTCGCCCACATCGGCCACGAGGTCACTCGCTTGCCCGCGGACACCTCGAGTCTCCTACCGGCGGCGGAAGCCGACCTCGTGATCGTGGACGCCGTGGACAACCTGGAGGCGGGAGCGGCCCTGGTCCGGCTCGCCCGCGCCGCAGACGACACTCGCCCGGTGCTGGCCGTGCTCTCCGAGGCGAACTCGGTGGCCTTCCAGCCCTCGTGGGGCGCAGACGATTTCGTGCTTTCCACCGCAGGGCCGGCCGAGCTGGGCACGCGAATCCGGGTGATGCTTTCGCATCGGGACACCCCCGAGCAGGACAAGCCCGGTCTGATCAAGCTTGGAGCGCTGGTCGTCGACGAGCCCACCTACCAGGTGCGCCTACGGGGCGAGCCCCTGGACCTGACCTTCAAGGAGTTCGAGCTGCTGAAGTTCCTGGCCACGCACCCGGGACGCGTCTTCACGCGCAGCCACCTGCTGCAGGAAGTCTGGGGCTACGCCTATTACGGGGGCACCCGCACCGTCGACGTGCACGTGCGAAGACTCCGAGCCAAACTCGGGCCCGACCACGAAGCATTGATCGCGACCGTTCGCAACGTGGGCTACAAACTGGTTCCGCTTCAGCCGCGCAAGTCCGACCGAAGCTGACCCGGGCCAGGCTCTCACCGACCCATCGCGCCGGGAAAGGGAACGACACAAGACTTCGTCTTGCCCGAGCCCAATCCCCGGACGTAACCGTCATCGTCGAAGGGGGCGGATGACTTCGGAGGACTTCGCCTGTCGGAGGACTTCGCGTTGACACCCGCGCGCGGCGACCTCTACCATGGGTCGCTGCCCTGAGGGGCCGCTAGCTCAGTTGGTAGAGCACCGGACTTTTAATCCGGGTGTCGAAGGTTCGAGGCCTTCGCGGCCCACGAGCCCCCATCGTCTAGCGGCCCAGGACGCCGCCCTTTCAAGGCGGTAGCGCGGATTCGAATTCCGCTGGGGGCACGTCTTGAGAACCGAACGCATGGCCCAGTAGAGGAGTCTGGAGTCCTCGTCACCCTGTCAAGGTGAAAATCACGGGTTCAAATCCCGTCTGGGCCGCTCGGCATACCACGGACGCCGATCGCAGTCTTTGCCGCCGGGGAACGCGTTGGTTTCCGGCCTCGGTCCCAACGACGGTGGCGGTTGCGGGCAGGTAGCTCAGTTGGTAGAGCGTCCGGCTGAAAACCGGAAGGTTCGGCGGTTCGATCCCGTCCCTGCCCACGCGAGAGAACTGAAAACGGCGGCTCACAGGCCGCCGTTTCGCCTTTTCCGGGCTTCACTCCTCCGGGCAGCGGAACACGCGAGTCCTGCCTCCACCCTCGCGCCGGGCGGCGTAGAGGGCGTTCTCCACCTCGAACATCAGGTCGTCGGCGCGAAGATCCGCGTCGGGCCGGTAGGCCGAAACCCCCGCACTGACGGTGGTCTCGTGCGGCGATGCCCAGGAAAGGGTCTCGACCCCGCGGCGTAGCCGCTCCGCAAGCAGGAACGCCGAGCCCACGGCCGTATCGGGCAGCAGCAGTGCCACCTCCCCACTGCTGTAGTCGGCCGCCACGTCCATCCCGCGAAGGTTGGCGTGAAGGAACTCCGCGATCCCATGGTCGAGGTCGCTCGCCGGAGGCGGAGGGGTATCAGGACGCAGCAAGACCACGGAGACGGATTCGCCGTATCGGCGTGCCCGGGCGACTTCTCGGGAAAGGCACTCCTCAAAGTACCAGCGCCGATAAAGCCCCCGCTCCCCCAGGCCCGGCGACATCGCCAGCGCCGCGTTGTTCATGTCCAGCCCCAGTCTCGGCGGGACGCGGTCAAGGAAATCCGCGGATGGTCCCGCCGTGCTCAGACAGAGTAGCGCCGCTTCATGCCGAATTCGCCTTGCCCCGGCTAGCCGGCGGCGGCGGCGCGGTACGGAAACTCATCGTGCCCCTCCAGCAGTCGCCGCACCTCGGATTCCCGGTAGCGGCGGTGCCCGCCCAGGGTGCGGATGCTGGTGAGCTTGCCGGCCCTGGCCCAGCGGGTCACGGTCTTGGGGTCGACCCTGAACATGGCTGCCACTTCGGCCGGCGTCAGCAGGGCCTCGGTCATCCTTTGCTCCCGCTTCATTGGGACCTCCCGGACCAGCAGTAAGAATCGGGACTTAACTGGCTTTTGTCCCAAGTATCGCGAATGGCTACCGCCCTGGCGATAGCACGACGGCGTCAATTCATCTGATCAAAACAGGCCACTCGTCCCGCGAACACTTGGCTCCAAGAACCCGCCGGATCCCAATCTGGCAAAGCGGCCGGGCCGTGTCACCGAGAGACAAACGGGGCGCCCGGCCCGGCTGCGCCGGGCCTGCGTACTCGGCTCGGGTCAGGGCTGGCGGCCCAACATCTCCAGGTAGAGCTTGGTGGGCAGGTCGTTCTCGAGCGACATCGGGTACTCGCCGTTGAAGCAAGCCCGGCAGAATCGGTTGGCGTCCAGACCCACGGCGGCCACCAGCCCTTCGAGCGTGAGGTAGCCGAGGCTGTCGGCGCCCAAGAAGGCGCGTACCTCCTCCACCGTCAGGTCGCTCGCGATCAGTTCGGTGCGCGTGGCCATGTCGATACCGAAGAAACAGGGCCAGCGAACCGGGGGCGAAGTGATGCGAAGGTGAACCTCGGTGGCTCCGGCCTCGCGAAGCATCCCCACGATCTGGCGCGTGGTGTTGCCGCGCACGATCGAGTCGTCCACGACGACGAGGCGCCGGCCGCGGATGCTCTCCCTCAGGGGATTCAGCTTCAACCGGATGCCGAGCTGGCGGATCTCCTGGGAGGGCTGGATGAAAGTGCGACCCACGTAGCGGTTCTTGACCAGTCCCTCACCGAAGGGAATCTCCGACTCCTCGGCGAACCCGGCGGCCGCCCCGTAGCCGGTGTCGGGCACGGGAATCACCAGGTCGGCGTCGGCCGGCTGCTCACGCGCAAGCATCCGCCCCATCGACCGGCGAGCGGCATGCACATTGCGCCCGGCCATGTCCGAGTCGGGGCGGGCGAGATAGACGAACTCGAATATGCAGTGCGCCGGTGAGGCCTCGGCGAAGCGGCGCGAGCGAAGCCCGTGCGCGTCCACGATGACCATCTCTCCGGGCTCGACCTCGCGCACGAAGCGGGCCCCCACGATGTCCAGCGCCGCGGTCTCACTGGCTATGATCACGGTCCCGTCCGGCAGACGCCCCACGCACAGCGGGCGCAGGCCGAAAGGGTCACGCACGCCGTAGAGCGTCTGCTCGTCCATGATCACCAGCGAGTAGGCGCCCTTGAGCTGGGGCGCGACGCGCGCGATGGCCTCCTCGAGCGACAGGTCGGCCTCGCGGGCCAGCAGCGTGGCCACCAGGTCGGAGTCGCTCGTGGCGCCCATCCGGTCGCCCCGGCCGACCTTGGCGGCAAGCTCCACGGTGTTGACCAGGTTGCCGTTGTGCCCCAGAGCCAGCCCGCCGGAAACCGTGGTCTTGAACGTAGGCTGCGCATTCTCCCAGCGGCTGGAGCCGGTCGTGGAGTAGCGGGTGTGGCCGATACCCAGATGGCCCTGCAACGACACGAGGGTGTTCTCGTCGAAGACCTGGGATACAAGGCCCATCTCCTTGCGCACCACGATCGAGCGGCCGTCGGAAACGGCGATGCCGGCCGACTCCTGCCCGCGGTGCTGGAGGGCATACAGCCCATAGAAGATGTGCTTGGACACCTCGGTGCCCGGCGGCGCCCAGATGCCAAAGACGCCACAGGCTTCGCGAGGGCCCTCGTCCAGGCCTTCAGCGAACGGCCGACTGGCCAATACCTCTCCAACGGGCGTGGGGATTGGACATCAAGTATACCGGGATCCTACTCACAGTCCCTCACTCATGAGACGTGGCAGCGGTGAGCGCCTCGCCTCGCCAAGCTCGGTCACAGACAGATCCAGCACCCCGTCGATGTTGACCCGGTCTCCGCCCACCTGGCCCAGCCGCAGCGCCGGCACCTCCCAGCGGTCGGCCATCGCCCGCAGGTCGTCCTCGGCCTCAGGACAAACGCTGACCAGCACCCGCGACGCCGACTCGGAGAACAGCCAGACATGCGGGGCCTTGCGCTGAGGCAGGTGAAGATCCGCGCCAATCCCTCCGGCGATGGCACTCTCCGCCAGTGCCACCCCCAGGCCCCCCTCGGAAAGGTCGTGAGCGGAAGAGAGCAGCCCGGCGGAAATGGACTCCACCAATAGCTTGTGCAGCCTGGCTTCCAGGTCGAGGTCGATCGATGGGGGCAACCCGCCGAGCACGCCATGGATAACGCGCGAATACTCGCTGCCGCCGAACTCGACCATGGTCGGCCCGAGGAGCCACACCGCGTCGCCCGAGGCGCGGAAAGCGTTGCCGCAACGCCGCTCGACGTCCTCCAGCAAACCCAGCACGCCCACGACCGGCGTGGGGTGAATGGCCTCACCGGAGGTCTCGTTGTAGAAGCTGACGTTGCCGCCCGTGACCGGCGTACCCAGGCTGCGGCAGGCGTCGCCCATCCCGCGGATCACCTCCGCGAACTGCCACATGACGTTGGGGTTCTCGGGGTTACCGAAGTTGAGGCAGTTGGTCACCGCCACCGGCTGCGCGCCCGTGCAGGCCACGTTGCGCGCGGCCTCCGCGGTGGAAAGCGCCGCCCCGGTGTAGGGGTCGAGGTAGGAGTAGTGGCCGTTGCCGTCCGTGGAGATCGCGATCCCACGACTGGAATTGGGCAGCCGCAGCACGGCCGCGTCACCGGTCGGGCCCTCGAGAGTGTTGTGCTGGACGAGGAAGTCGTACTGCTCGTAGACCCAGGCGGCATCCGCCTGGTTGGGGTCGGAGAGGATCTTGACCAGAGCCTCTCCCAGATCCTCGGGCACCGGCAGCCTGGAGAGGTCCGTCGCCTGCACGCGGTCCAGCCACTCCGGGCGTTCCATCGGCCGCTCATACACCGGGCCCTCGTCGGCCAGGCTGCGCGCCGGGATCGAGGCCACGATCTCGCCCTTCCAGTGCACCTCGAGTATGGAACCCTCGGTGACCTCACCGATGCGCGTGGCCGGCACACCCCACTTGGCGCAGATCGCCTCGACTTCCTCGGCGTTGGAAGGGGCGACGATCGCCAGCATCCGCTCTTGCGACTCCGACATCGCGACCTCGAAGGGCTCCATGCTCGACTCGCGAAGCGGTACCCGGTCCATCCACACCCGCATGCCGCGATGGCCACGCGAGGCGGTCTCGCACGTGGCGCAGGTGAACCCGGCGCCGCCCAGGTCCTGTAGCCCTTGTAGCAGGCGCTTCTCGGCCAGCTCCAGGCAAGCCTCGATGAGCAGCTTCTCGCGGAAGGGGTCGGCCACCTGGACACTGGGTCGTTTGGCCTGGCTCTCCTCGTCAAAGGTGGCGCTTGCCAGCACCGATACCCCACCGATGCCGTCGCGTCCGGTCTTGGCGCCTAGCAGGATGGCGACGTCGCCCACTCGGTCGGCCCGGCCGTGCAATATACGGTCGGCCGGCAGCACGCCCACGCACAGCGCGTTGATCAGCGGGTTGCCCGCGTAGCAGGGGTCGAAGCGAAGCTCTCCGCCCACGGTCGGCACACCGATCGAGTTGCCGTACTGACCGATCCCGTGCACGACCCCCCGCACGAGGTGGCGGGTGAGCGCGTCGGTCGGGTCACCGAAGCGCAAGGAATCCATGATGGCGACCGGCCGAGCACCCACCGCCAGGATGTCGCGAACGATGCCGCCCACGCCGGTTGCCGCACCCTGGAAGGGCTCCACGAACGAAGGGTGGTTGTGGCTTTCGATCCGGAAGGTCACCGCCAGGCCGTCGCCGACGTCCACTATGCCGGCGTTCTCGCCCGGGCCCATGAGCACGCGGGGGCCCTTGGTCGGCAGGGTCGCCAGGTGGACCTTGGAGGACTTGTAGGAGCAGTGCTCCGACCACATCACCGAGTACATGGCGAGTTCGGTGGTCGAGGGCTCTCGCCCGAGTACGCGGCAGATCTCCTCGTACTCGTCGGGTTTGAGCCCGAGCTGGGAGTAGCCGGGCGCGCTCGATGTCGCCTCCGCCGCGCTCATCGGCCCACCCCCGCGAGATGCTCGGAGATGAGCGAGCCGAAGATCGCCCGCCCGCCCGTGGGCCCGAGCAGGGAGTCAACCGCGTGCTCCGGGTGGGGCATCATTCCCAGGACGTTGCCGGAGGAGTTGCGTATGCCGGCGATGTTTCCGAACGAGCCGTTGGGGTTGGCCTCCTCGGTAACCCGGCCCGACTCGTCGCAGTAGCGCAGCACCACCTGGTCGTTGTCCTCCAGGCTCTTCAGAGTCTCGGCGTCGGCGTAGTAGCGGCCTTCCCCATGCTTGATCGGGATGCGGATCACCTCGCCCAGACGGGCGGCCCGGCTCCAACGGCTCTGCGCCGACTCCACGCGCAGGTGGACCCACCGGCAGATGAAGGCAAGACCCGAGTTGCGCAGCAGGGCCCCCGGCAGCAACCCGGCCTCACAGAGAATCTGAAACCCGTTGCAGATTCCCAGAACCGGACCGCCGGACTCGGCGAAGTCGCACACCGCGCCCATGACCGGAGCGAAGCGTGCGATCGCTCCGGTCCGAAGGTAGTCTCCGTAGGAGAAGCCGCCCGGCAGCACCACCGCGTCGACCCCTTTTAGGTCCGCGTCGTTGTGCCAGAGGGCCACCGGCTCGCCGCCCATGACGGCGACGGCATGAAGCGCGTCCCGGTCGTCATTGGACCCCGGGAAGGTCACCACGCCAACTCTCATCCGCAAAGCGCTCCTCTACAGCTCGATCTCGTAGGTGAATTCCTCGATGACGGGATTGGACAGCAGCCGCGTGGCGAGATTCTCCACCTTGCGCGCAGCTTCCTCGGGTGAGCTCTCGTCGATCTCGAGCTCGATGTGCTTGCCGATGCGCACCTTGTGCACGTCCGGATAGCCGAGTGTCGGCAGGGCGACCTCGACGGTCTGGCCCTGCGGGTCCAGGATCTCCTGCTTCAACATCACGTCGATGGCAACGCGCGCCACTTCGTCTCCCTTCCTCTCCTGCCCGCACTCGCACGGCCGACAACAAGCGGTCATGAGTCCAGGCCTGTCCTAGGATTCCAGGTAATCCTTCAAACTGCGCCCGGTGATACGTTCGTAGGCCTCCGCATAGCGAGCCGCCGTCCCGTCGACCACGCCGGCGGGAAGCTCGGGCCCGGGGGGCGTCTTGTCCCAGTCCGACGTCTCCAGCCAGTCTCGCACGTACTGCTTGTCGAACGACGGCTGGGCTCCGCCCGGCCGGTAGGAATCGGCAGGCCAGAAGCGCGAGGAGTCCGGAGTGAGCGCCTCGTCGACCAGGATCAGATCCTCGCCCACCACTCCGAACTCGAACTTGGTGTCGGCGATGATGATCCCCCGCGTTGCCGCGTAGGCGGCGGCCGCGGAGTAGAGCGCGAGGGTTAGATCCCTCAGCCGCGCTACGACTTCCGCGCCCACGATCTCGGCGGCCCGCTCCTCGGAGACGTTCTCGTCGTGGCCGACGCCGGCCTTGGTGGAAGGCGTGAAAATCGGCTCGGGTAGCTTATCGGATTCTCTCAAACCCCCCGGCAGCCGCACGCCGCAGACCTCGCCCGTCTGCCGGTACTCCTTCCAGCCCGAGCCGGAGAGGTAACCGCGGGCGACGCACTCGATCGGGACCACTCTCGCCCGGCGCACCAGCATGGAACGCTTGCGCAGCCAGTCACGGTGGGCGGCCAGCTCGGCCGGATAGGCCTCGGCGTCGGCCGTGATGAGGTGGTTGGCCACGATGCCGGCGAGTGAGTCGAACCAGAACAGCGAGAGCCCGGTCAGCACCGCTCCCTTGTTGGGGATTGGTGTCGGCATCACCACGTCGAAGGCCGACAGCCGGTCGCTGGCCACCAGCAACAGCCGGTCCTCGCCGATGGCGTAAAGCTCGCGGACCTTGCCGGAGCCCAAGTGCCGCAAGCCCTCCAGGGCGGTTGTCTCGCTCATCGCTCCTCCGGGTCAGACAAGAGCCGCCACACGCTCGAACACCCCGCCCAGATTCGCGAAGTAGCGCATGGGATCGAAGAGACGGTCGAGGTCGGCCGCGGAGAGAACTGCCGCCGCCTCGGGCTCGGCCGGCAACGTCTCGCGGAACGGGGTGCCCTCGTTCCACGTGCGCATGGCCGCGGCCTGCACGACGCGGTATGCGGCCTCCCGGCTCATACCTGCGTCCACCAGGTGCAGCAGCACGCTCTGGCTGTAGACCAGTCCCCCGGAGGATTCCAGGTTGGCGCGCATCCGCCCGGGGTGCACCGTCATCCCCTCGACCAGCCTGAGGGTCAGATGCAGCATGTAGTCCAGGCAAATGGCCGTGTCGGGCAGGATCACCCGCTCGACCGAGGAGTGAGAGATGTCGCGCTCGTGCCAGAGCGCAACATTCTCCATCGCCGCCATCGCGTTGGCGCGAAGCAGCCGCGCCAGGCCGCAGATGCGCTCGCAGATGATGGGATTGCGCTTGTGCGGCATCGCGGAGGAGCCCTTCTGCCCCTTGCCGAACGGCTCCTCGACCTCGCGCACCTCCGTGCGCTGGAAGTGGCGAACGGCCAGGGCGATCGTCTCCAGCGCGGTCCCCGCCAGAGCGCAGGCCGCGACGAGTTCCGCGTGGCGGTCTCGCTGCACGACCTGGTTGGCGGCCGGAGCCGGCGTCAGGCCCAGCTCACGGCAAACGTAGGCCTCGACGAAGGGGTCCACGTTGGAATAGGTGCCTACCGCGCCCGAGATCTTGCCCACCGCGATCGTCTCGCGCGCCCGGCACAAGCGAGTCCGCGCCCGGTCGCACGCGAAGGCCCACAACGCAACCACGTGCCCGAAGGTGGTGGGCTCCGCATGCACTCCGTGGGTGCGCCCCACCATCACGGTGTCGCGATGCGCAAGCGAGGTGTCACGAAGCAGGGGGACGAGCCGGTCCAGCTTGGCCAGCAGCAAGTCGCAGGCGGCAACCAGCTGGACGGCCAGCGAGGTGTCCAGCAAGTCCGAGGAGGTCATGCCGTAGTGGACGTAGCGCGAGGCGTCCCCCGCGATCCCCTCACCGAACGCGGTGAGGAAGGCAATCACGTCGTGCTGGGTGGTCTCCTCGATCTCGGCCACCCGGGCCGGATCGGGAACCGGGGCGACGCGGATGGCCTCCAGCGCCTCCCGAGGGACCAGCCCCAGCTCGGCGTGCGCCTCACAAGCGAGGACCTCGACTCGGACGAAAGCCTCGAATCGGGCGCGTTCGGTCCACACCGCTCCCATCTCGGGAAGCGTGTAGCGCGGGATCACAAAGAACCTCCGTCTGGTCCGATGCGCACCGTGCTCACGGGGGCCGGCACACTAGAAGCGAAGCCCCTCGGCGAGCTGCTCCTTGAACTCCCACAGAGCGCGGCGCAGGTCGGGGTTGGACAGGGCCAGCATCTGCACGGCCAGCACCGCGGCGTTGGCTGCGGCGTCCAGCCCGACCGTGGCGACCGGCACGCCGCTGGGCATCTGGACGATCGACAGCAGCGAGTCCAGCCCGGAGACGTGCTTGCCGTAGATCGGCACCCCGATCACCGGCACGACGGTGTGGGCGGCCAGCAGGCCGGGGAGCGCGGCGGCCTTGCCGGCACCCGCGATGATGACGGCTATGCCCCGCTCTTCCACCTCGGCCGCGTAGTCGGAGAGCAGTCCGGGGTTGCGGTGCGCCGAGATCACGCGCTGGTCGAAGGGCACCCCGAACTTCTCGAGGATGGCGCCGGCGGGGGCCATGCGTTCCTCATCGGATATGGACCCCATCACGATTCCTACCAGGGGAACTGCCAAGGTCTCGGCCCCTTCGCTCACTGGACCTGCGGCTGTCGCCGGGCCGATTCTACCCGCGCGCGGCGGCCTCCGCGATGTCCATCCGATAGTGGCAGCCGTCAAAGGAGATGCGCTTGACGGCCTCATAGGCCGTGTCCCGGGCTTCGGCCAGGTCGGAGCCCAGAGCCGAAACCCCCAGCACCCGCCCGCCCGATGTGACGATCTCGCCGCCCTCGCGCCTGGTGCCGGCATGGAAAACCTGCACGTCCTCGAGCGCACCCGCCGCCTTGAGCCCGCGGATGGGACTGCCCGTCTCGTAGCGGCCGGGGTATCCGCCCGAGGCCATGACCACGGTGACCGCCGCCTCGGGGGACCATTTGGGTCGGTAGTTGGTGAGGTTGCCTTCCACGCAGGCCAGCAGAAGCTCCGCAAGGTCGGTGGCCAGACGCGGGATGACGGCCTGAGTCTCCGGATCACCGAACCGCGCGTTGAACTCCAGCACCTTCGGCCCGTCCGCGGTGAGCATCAATCCGGCGTATAGCAGGCCCGCATAGCGGCAACCCTCGGCTTCCATCGCCGCCACGGTCGGCTCCAGGACCTCCCAGCGCACCCGTGCGGCGAGGTCTTCGGAGAAGACGGGGACCGGCGAGTAGGAACCCATGCCTCCGGTGTTGGGCCCGGCATTGCCGTCCCCGACGCGCTTAAAGTCCTGCGCCTCCACCAACGGCAGCACCGCCTTGCCGTCGGAGAGGCAGAACACCGACACCTCCGGGCCTTCGAGGACCTCCTCCACGAGAACCCGATCACCCGCCGCGCCGAAGATCCGGTGCTCCAGGCAGTCCTCCAACGCGGCCCGCGCGGAAGACTCCCCATCGCAGATGATCACGCCCTTGCCCGCAGCCAGCCCGTCGGCCTTGACCACGGCGCGCCCACCCAGTTCGCGCACGAATCCCAGTGCCGGGGCGACCTCCGTGAAGACCTTCGCGCGTCCCGAGGGAACCGAGGCCGCCTGCATGATTCGCTTGGCGAAGCTCTTGCTGCCCTCCAAGCGAGCGGCGGCGCGGGAGGGCCCGAAGATGGGCAGGCCGCGCGCCTGGAACTCGTCGGCGACCCCGACCACCAGCGGCCCCTCGGGGCCGACGACGGTCAGGTCCACCCCGTGGCGCTCCGCAAACGCAGCCAAAGCGGCGGGGTCGGTGATGTCGGCCGGGGCACACTCGGCCAGTTCTTCGATGCCGGCATTGCCCGGCAGGGCCCAGATCTTCTCGACCGTCGGGTTCTGCGCGAGCTTCCAGACCAGAGCGTGCTCGCGGCCCCCTCCTCCAACGACTGCGATACGCATCTACACCCCTCCCGGCATGGGCAGCTTCCACCCCTCCAGGAACATCGTCTGCTCCCGCGAAGGGCCGACCGACACCCCGGTGACCGGCACTCCCGACATCTCCTCGAGAACCTTGACGTAGTCCTGGGCCGGCCCGGGCAGATCATCCCAGGAGCGCGCCGAGGACAGGTCACCCTCCCAGCCCGGAAACTCCTCATACACCGGCTCGCAGTGGTGCACGATCGACTGGTGGGGCGGGAACTCGGTGTAGGTCTTGCCTTCGTGGCGGTAGGCCACAGCGACGCTGATGGTCTTGAATCCGGACAGGACATCCAGCTTCGTGATGAACAGGTCCGTCAGGCCGTTCACTCGTGCCGCATAGCGCGCCACCACCGAGTCGAACCAGCCGCAGCGACGCTTGCGCCCGGTTGTCGCTCCGTACTCACGGCCTATGCCGCGCAGCGCCTCACCGATCTCGTTGTCCTGCTCGGTCGGGAACGGACCGGATCCGACTCGAGTCGTATAGGCCTTGGATATGCCGAGCACACGGTCGATCTCGCGCGGCCCCACGCCCACTCCGGTCAGGGCCCCCCCGGCCACCGGATTGGAGGAAGTCACGAACGGATAGGTGCCGTGATCGACGTCGAGCATGGTCCCCTGCGCCCCCTCGAACAGCACCCGCTTGCCTTCCCGCAACGACTGCCACACCAGCAAGGAGGTGTCGCCGATATGCGGCGCCAGTCGACGCGCATAGCCGAGATAGGCCTCGACGACGTCGGCGGGCTTGATCGGCAGGCGGTTGTAGATGCGCGAGAGAATCGCGTTCTTCTCCTTGAGGGCCGCCTCAACCTTGGCCCGGAAGATCTTCTCGTCCAGCACGTCCTGTGCCCGGATGCCCAGGCGGGCGATCTTGTCACCGTAGGCCGGACCGATCCCCCGGCCCGTGGTCCCGATCCGCGACTTGCCGAGGTAGCGCTCGGTCACCCGGTCGAGCTCGCGATGGTAGGGCATGATCAGGTGGGCGTTGTGGGATATCACCAGCTTGTCCGTCTCGATCCCGCGGCCGGAGAGCATGTCCATCTCCTCCAGCAGTACCCGAGGGTCGACCACCACGCCATCGCCGATGACCGGGATGACGTGAGGGAAGAGGATCCCTGAAGGAATGAGGTGCAGTGCCAGGGAGGTCCCCCCCACGACCACGGTGTGACCGGCGTTGTTGCCACCCTGGTAGCGGACGACCAAGTCCATCTGCCCGGCGAGCAGATCGGTGACCTTGCCCTTGCCCTCGTCACCCCACTGGGTGCCGAGAAGGATGAAGCCGGGCATCGAAAAGACCCCCTACGGACTCGCCTCGAGGAACGGACGGGACACGTAACGCCCCGGCGCAAACGCGACAGGGCGTACTGCCGATGTAGTTTAGCAACCCCCGGCTCCGGCCGCCGCACGAGACGGACTCAACCCCCCGCGCCCGCCGCCCGCAACCTACGTCTCCGGCAACCGGCCCGACCGGAGGTCTGCTGCCGGTATTCCTACCAGTGCAACCGAGGAAGCTTGTCGCGCTTGGGGCGGCCCTGCCGGCTAGCGCTCGATGCGGAACCTCACCCGCACGTGGGTGTGGTACTCGGCGATCTTGTTCTCGTGGACGACGGCCGAAGTGTCGATGATGTCCATGCCCTCGATCCCGCGCAAGCTCTTGCCGGCCTCGGCGAGCGCCTGCTCGGCGGCATCGTGCCAGTTCTTCGACGACACTCCCACCAGATCGATGCTCTTGACTACGGCCACGGTCTCCCCCTTCACTGGTCGCTTCACTGGCAACTACTCCGGCCCGTGCCGGCCGCCACATTCTACTGCCTTGCCCGTCCCATCCGGGAGGGGTAGATCCGCTTTGCGGCGACGCGATGCGAGCCTTTGGCTTATCCTTTGTGAGCAGCAACCTGGTCTCTTGGCTTCTTGCCTGCGGGGAGAGGACGGACAATCGATGGTGAAGAACTCCAAACCTCCGAAGCTCCTCGACTTCGAAGACCCGGACACGATGGAGGCGGATGACCCTCTGGCTCAGGCCGTCGCCGGGGCCGGCTGGAATCCTTCTCACTACTTGTCGTTCGTCCGGCGCCGCTCTCAGGCCGAGGCGGACGCCAGCTTGGAAGAGGCAATCGAGGCCCTGCACAAGCGCCGCCCCGGTGAGCGCCCGTTCTGGGTGCTGCCGCCGGAGGAGTGGCCGGGCCGCAAGCCGACTCGCCGTTCCGCCCCCGGGCCCGATGTGGCTGAGGCGCCCGCCCCCGTCGAACCCAAGAACCCCAAGACCGGCAAGGGCAAGTAGCGCGTACCGCCCAAGCGATCAGGCGCTTGGCGGCTATTCGGTGTAGTGCGCCCAAAGTTCCCCTACATCCGGTCGCACCACACTAGGCGGGGTACCTGGACAGAACGCCCTTGAGGCTGTCGATGAACTTCATCGACTCGGCGTGAGGGCGCTGCCAGACGTTGCGCCCGAAGATCAGGCCGCATGCGCCGGCATTCATCGACTTGGTCGCCTTGTCGATGACGACCTCGTCGCCTGCCTTCTCGCCACCGGAGAGCAGCACCAGCGAACGACCCGCCGAACGAACGACCGCGTTGACGGCCGCCTGCTCGTCCAAGTCGAGGCTCGCGTACTCCTTGGGAGTTCCCTCTTTCTTGGCCGGGGCCGGGAAGTTGACCTTCACCAGGTCGGCGCCAAGTTCGGAGGCCACGCGCGCCGCGTAGTCCACCGCGTAGAAGGAGGTGTGGCCGCCCTTGGCCTTGATCGCCGAACCGCGCGGGTAAGCCCACACGATAAGGGGGATCCCATAGGCCTCGGCGTCGGCGCGGACCTCGCGATACTGAGCCCAGTCCTGATCCTGGATCGGAGAGCCCACGTACATGGTGTAGCCGACGGCGTCCGCGCCCAGGCGCACGGCTTCGGCCACATCCGCGTGAAGCGAGGAGATCGGCTCGTCGTCCGAGGGGATTTCGGTCTTGCCGTTGAGCTTGAGGATGAGGGGAACCTCACCCGCGTAGTCCCAGTAGAACTTCTCGGCCAGACCGACCTGGATGGCCAGGCCGTTGAAGTCGCCCTCGACGGCCAGCTTCACGATGTACTTCGGGTCGCCCGCATCCGGGTTGGCGAAGAAGTCGCGCGGCCCGTGTTCCAGGCCCTGGTCGTAAGGCAGGAACAGGGCGGTGCCGTTGCGCAGCCCGTGCTTGAACAGGATGCGATGCAGTCGCGCCTTCTTCCCGCTGTTCAGACCCATCTCATTAAGAGACGGTCTCCTGACACCCGCAGTTCCCGCCATTTGGAGTCCTCCTCGCCTTCTGATGCCTTGGGGGCAAGAAGTCATTCTCACCGCGATACCCCCCAGGTTCAACCCGCGCCGTATGCCGGGATGGCGGCCCTGTCGGCACGAACCTCTGGAATCCGGCCCTTCCAGGTGGTGTAGTAGCGGTAGCCGCGCCGGGGAGCAAGCGACCGCTTCGCACCCCCGCTCGGTTTGCGGCTCTTCGGCAGGACTTTGAGCAGGAGGTGGTGGGAATGCCGGTTCCCGCGGAACTGAAGGCCCTTCTCGTCGACGCGGGTGTGATGTTCGAGATCTTGCCGCACACGCAGGCGTACACGTCGATCGAGGAGGCAAGGAGCCTCGGCGTCGTCGCCGACCAGGTCGCCAAGACGGTGGTGGTGCGCACTCGGGCGGGTGATGTGCTGGCGGTGGTTCCCGGAGGTCACCGGCTGAGCATGCGCAAGATGCAGCATGAGCTGGACGACACGCACGCCAGGCTGGCCACGGAGGACGAGCTGGCGGCGGACTTCCCGGGCTACGAGCTCGGCGCGGTACCACCGTGTGGAGGGAAGGTCTCACGCGTCTTCCTGGACCAGCGCCTCCTCGAGACCGACACCATCGTCTTCCCGGCCGGCTCCCACGCGGCGTCGGTGAAGATGAAGGCGGTCGACCTGGTGAAGGTCTGCCACCCCACCGTCGCCGATCTGGCCCGCGAGTTGGACGAGGAGCGAGCGAGGCCCTGGGAAGGCTAGGCTCAGGGCCGTGCGCATCGGCCACTCCGGCCTCGACCGGTGGCGTCGCCGGCCGGTCATCTCCCGCCCCCCGGCCGGGGGGCCCTTGTGCCGTGACCTGGTATCCTTCGGGCGAAGGGGAGTAGTCCCCGGCGCCCAGTGCGCCGGTGAGGAGATCGACAAGCGCGGTCCTTGCGCTCTGCGCCAAGGGCCCGGTCTCCCGGTCCTCGCGGCGGACGAGACCTTCGACTGGGCATTCGACCCGGCCGGAGTCTCCTCGTTCCCTTCTCCGGCCCGGAAGGAAAGGGGTTAGTTCTTGTCCGACCTTCCTTCGCGCTCGCACAGCTACCGCCGCATAGTCTTCGCCCTCGCCGCCACCACTCCCGCCGTCGTGCTTCGGCTGTCCGGCGTGCACCTGGCGGACCTCCCTTCGCTGCTAATCTTCGGAGGCGCGGTGGTGGGGGCAGCGTGCATACTCACCTGGGCCGCCGAGGCCGCGCAGATGGACGTCTCACAGGGACTGGCGATAGCTGTGCTGGCGCTTATCGCGGTCTTGCCCGAGTACGCCGTCGACCTCTACTTCGCCTGGACGGCGGGCAAGAAACCCGAGTACGCGCAGTACGCGGCGGCCAACATGACCGGATCCAACCGGCTGCTCATCGGTATCGGCTGGGCCCTGGTTGCGTTCATGGCTGCCCGCTGGATGGCCAAGAACCGCCCACGGGAGCACCGTGAACTGGATCTGCGCCCCGAAAGATCGGTCGAGATTCTCTTCCTCGCAGCAGCAAGCACCTATGCGTTCATCGTTCCGATCAAGGGCAACCTCGCCTGGTACGACTCCCTGATCCTCATCGGTCTCTTCGGCCTGTACGCCTGGCGGATCTCCGGGGCGTCAAAGGAAGAACCGGAGCTCATGGGTGTGGCCGCGACCCTCGGGGCGTTGCCCAAGAGCCGGCGGCGCCGTGCCGTCGGCTTGCTGTTCCTTGCCTCCGCGGGAGCGATCATCGCCTCCGCCGAGCCCTTCGCCGAAGCACTGATCGGAACCGGAACCCAACTGGGCATCGACCGCTTCCTGCTGGTGCAATGGTTGGCGCCGCTGGCGTCGGAGTCCCCCGAGCTCATCGTCGCGGTGATGCTGGCAATGCGCGGAAAGGGCGAAGCGGGCTTGGGGACCCTGCTCTCCTCCAAGCTGAACCAGTGGACCTTGCTCGTGGGCAGCCTTCCCATCGCATACGGCATTTCTCACGGCTCGTTCGCGCCGCTGCCACTGGACGCCAGACAGGTCGAGGAGTTTCTCCTGACCTCCGCGCAAGCGGTCATGGCCGTGGCCGTGCTGACCAACCTCCGGTTCATGCGATGGGAAGCGGGGGCCCTGCTGGGGCTGTTCCTCCTGCAGCTTCCCTTCCCGCAGACCTCGGTGCGCTATGGCTTCTCGGTGCTCTATATCTTCCTTGCGATCGGCATGTTCGTGC
>JBBAAN010000038.1:0-19794 GCA_041658225.1 Actinomycetota bacterium | reverse complement strand
GCGTCCTGGAAGCTGCGGCCGAGCCCGGCGGCGGCCCGCATGTGGGGGGCCAGTCCCGTGATCTCCTTGCCGCCCACCCAGATCCTGCCCTCCGCCGGCACGAAGCCGCTCAGGCAATCGAACAGGGTGGTCTTCCCGGCGCCGTTCGGGCCGATCAGCCCGACGATCTCTCCGGGAGAGGCGTGAACGCTCACGTCGTCCAGGGCCCTGAGTCCCCCGAAGGACACTCCGATACCCTGGGCGACCAGAACCGGCTCGGCGTCAGTTAGCACTTGGCTCACAGGCAATGATTCCGCATTATGTTGTGAGTGCCGTGGTATTCCCGGGGCACCGGGGCAGGCTCAACGCCCCGCGAGTTTGTATATATACTTGTCATTTGTTGGCCTGTCAAGGCGCAGCGATAGACGCGGAAGCGGACAACGGGGGTGTCGAGAACGTGACCGACAAGGAACGCACCGAACCCGCTTCCTCGGGTGGGCGGAAGTTCAACGGAAGGCTACTGTCGCCCAGTCGAGTCGGCGACGTCAACCGATCACGAGTACTTCAGGCGTTCTGCGATCACGGCCCCCTGTCTCGCGCCGAGCTTGCCCGTATGGCGGGTGTAACCCGCGCCACCATCGGCAATATCGTGCAGGCCCTGATGGACGCCGGCCTGATCGAAGAAGACGAGCCTCGCCGGCTGGCCGGGCGGGTGGGCAAGCCCGCGCGTCCCCTGTGGTTCACGGCCAAAGCCGGGCTCTCGGGTGCGGCCGCGATCGGGCGCGGCACGGTGGACCTTGCGCTGGCAAATGCCCGTGGCGAGTTACTGGAGCGGGCGCAGACCGAATTCGACCCCGCCGACCCGGAAGGAGTCGCGGTCGTCGAGGCCGTGTGCGCGGGACTGAAGAAGGTGCTGCCCCGTCGCACCTCGGAGCTGCTGGGAATCGGCATCGCGGTACCCGGCGTGTGTGACACCTCCCGCGGCAGAATCCTGGCTTCAG
This sequence comes from Actinomycetota bacterium, assembly GCA_041658225.1. GTDB lineage: Bacteria > Actinomycetota > CALGFH01 > JBBAAN01 > JBBAAN01 > JBBAAN01. The sequence goes on along the minus strand of JBBAAN010000038.1, from coordinate 18,814 downwards.
GCCAGGTCCCCGGCCTGCGCGGCACGACCTTGGTCGACGCCGTCCACAAGCAGTTCCAGTCTCCGGTGCTGGTGGACAACGACTCGCGCGCCCAGGCCCTGGGAGAGAAGTGGTTCGGTGAAGGCCGCGGTCGCGACACCTTCGCGTCGATACAGACCGGACACGGCCTCGGGGTGGGTCTGGTTTTGAACGGTGTCGTCTACCGTGGAGACCGCGGGGAGACCGGAGAGTTGGGCCACACCTGCGTCGTGGTGGGCGGCGAGCGCTGCCGCTGCGGGCTCAAGGGTTGTTGGGAGACCATCGCCACCTTGCGCTGGTTGCGGGGGGAAGCGGCCAAGCGGGAGCTTGCCCACGCTTCCCGAATGGACGCCAAGTCGTTGGTGGCCCTGGCGAGCGAGGGATCGACGGAGGCCCGCGACCTGCTCCGCACCTACGCCGACAACCTCGCCGTCGGCCTGGCCAACCTCACCCAACTGATCAAGCCCCAGTTGCTCATCCTGCACGGCGATGCGGTGGGGGGCGGCGAGGAGTTCCGCGCGATGATCGAGGACCGCACACGGTCTCGGTCCCTTCAGTACCTTCGTCCCTCGGTCAAGGTGGCCCTGTCCCATCTGGATCAGGATGCGGGACTTCTGGGCACCGTGGGGCTGGTTCTTTCAGAGACCTTCAACCGCTCGGCCTAGGCGGAATCGATCTACCTGGAACGGGAGTGGACCATGAGAGCGAAGATCGACGGACTCGAGCTCGAGTACGATGTCCGGGGAAGCGGCCCCGATCTGGTGTGGCTGCACGGACTGGGCGGCAATCTGGAAGACAGCCGGCCCGTTGCTGAGAGTCTCGCCAAGCATTTCCGCGTGCTCTCCTACTCGACCCGCGGCTGCGGCCACTCCACTCCCCTGCTCGACCCGACTCGCTACGGCTACGACCGCATCGCAGCCGACCTCGACGAGATGATCGATGTGGCCGGCTTCACCTCTCCCCTGCTCGTGGGCGGCTCGCATGGGGCCAACACGATCCTGCGCCACACGGCCGAGTTCCCCGGCCGCTCCAGGGCCATCATGCTGATCGCCCCGGGCGCCAACGCCCTGGAGAAGCCGGGCGCAATCAAGTTCTTCCTGGCCATCCGCACCCCGTTGTGGCTTGCCAGGCGCAAGGGCCCGGACGGAATCGTGCGACTGTTCGCGGGCGCGGATCCGAAGAGCCCCAAGGCCGATCCCCACATGGTCGCCTCGGCCCGCACCCATGACCCCGCCTCCATAATGGTGGCCGTGCGCAACATCCCCAACCAGCGAGCAGTGGACCCGGTGGCGCTACCCAAGTTCGACCTGCCCACCCACGTCGTTGCCTGGGACAAGGACCCCCTGATCCATCCGATCGCGGTGGCCCGGCGCATCGCCGCCGAGATCCCGGGAGCCACGTTCCAAGAAATCCAGAAGATGCCCGACATGCCCCCGACCCAGGTCGCCGGCATCGCCACCGAGGTGGTCTGCGAGTGGGCGGACGGAGTGCTCGGATCCCGAAGCAACGCCTAGCGCCGGTATCCTCACCGATCACGAATTCGAATCGACAACCAGCCCAGGGCAAGGAGAGACGCGGGGACGCATGGCAGGTGAGAAGTACGTAGTCGGCGTGGACTTCGGAACCGAATCGGGCCGGGCACTGGTGGTCCGCGTGAGCGATGGCGCCGAGCTCAGCATGGCCGTACATCCCTACTCCAGTGGTGTCATCGACCACCGTCTGCCCGGTACCGGACAACCTTTGCCCCCGCAGTGGGCGCTGCAGGACCCCGACGACTACGTGGCCGTGTTCCGCAACGCCGTCCCTGAAGCGTTGAAGCGGAGTGGAGTCGCGGCCGAGGACGTTGTGGGCGTCGGGGTCGACTTCACCTCCTGCACCATGCTGCCCACCCTCGCCGACGGCACTCCGCTTTGCCGGCTGCCGGAATGGCGAAGTGAGCCTCATGCCTGGACCAAGCTCTGGAAGCACCACGGCGCCCAACCTCAGGCCGATCGCATCAACGAGACGGCCCGCCGCATGGGTGAGCCCTGGCTTGCCCGCTACGGCGGCAAGATCTCCTCGGAGTGGTTCTTCGCCAAGGTCCTCGAGATCCTCGAGGAGGCTCCGGCGGTCTACCACGCGGCGGACCGGCTGATCGAGGCGGCCGACTGGGTGATCTGGCAGCTCTGCGGGGTCGAGACAAGAAACGCCTGCACGGCCGGATACAAGGCCATGCACCAGGACGGGCGCTTCCCAAGTACCGGCTACTTCGCCGCTCTGCATGCGGACCTGGCCAACGTCGTCGCATCCAAGATGAAGACCGACCTCGCACCTCTGGGGGGTAGAGCCGGCAACCTGACCGAGCAGGCGGCGGCCTGGATGGGACTGAAGGCGGGCACCGCGGTCGCCGTGGCCAACGTCGACGCGCACGTGACGGTGCCGGCGGCACGGATCGTGGACCCGGGAAGCCTCGTGATGATCATGGGGACCAGCACCTGCCACATGCTCCTGGGCGAGAGCCTCCGCGAGGTGCCCGGCATGTGCGGGGTCGTGGACGGGGGCATCATTCCGGGGATGTACGGATACGAGGCGGGCCAGAACGCCGTGGGCGACACGTTCGCGTGGTTCGTGGCCAACGCCGTGCCCGGGGACTACCGAGAGGCGGCCGCCGGAGCCGGGATGGACCTCCACGGCTACCTCGAGATCGAGGCATCGAAGCTGAAGCCCGGCGAGAGCGGGCTGCTCGCTCTGGATTGGTGGAACGGCAACCGGTCCGTGCTGGTGGACGCGGACCTCAGCGGATCCATCTTCGGGATGAGCCTGGCGACGCGCGCTCCCGAGATCTATCGCGCTCTCATCGAAGCGACGGCCTTCGGCACCCGGCTCATCGTGGAGACGTTCGAGTCCAACGGAGTGCCGGTCAACGAACTCGTGGCTGCAGGCGGGCTTCCCGAGAAGAACCGCCTGATGATGCAGATCTACGCCGACGTGACCGGACGTGAGCTGCGACTGATCGGAAGTAGCCAGGGCCCGGCACTGGGAAGCGCGATGCACGCGGCGGTGGCGGCGGGGGCCTATCCGGATATCCATGCTGCCGCGGCCCGGATGGGCAAGCTCAAGAACGAGTCGTTGCGTCCCAACAGCGCCAACCGCTCGATCTACGACGCTCTGTACGGGGAATACGTGGCCCTGCATGACTACTTCGGCCGCGGCGGCAACGATGTGGTCAAGCACCTGATCGACATCCGCCGCCGTGCAAAGGGTCTGTAGATATGGTTGATGCCGACTCGTGGGCGCGTGGGGCCTTGGGCGTGGGTGGCGCCCTCGGCGTGCGTGGCGCCGGAAGGAGGGGCTTCGGGGATGCTTGATGCCCTGCGCAAAGAAGTCGTTGCACTCAACCTGGAACTGCCCAAGAACGGACTGGTGGCCTGGACCAGCGGGAATGTCAGCGCCCGCGATCGGGAGACCGGCCTGGTGGTCATCAAGCCCAGTGGAGTGAGCTTCGAAGATCTCACCCCTGAGTCCATGGTGGTTGTGGACGCACAGGGCAACATCGTCGAAGGCGACCACCGCCCCTCCTCCGACACGCCAACCCACTGCTTCGTCTATCGCCACCTTCCGGAGATCGGCGGCATCGTCCACACGCACAGCCCATACGCCACGGCCTGGAGCGCGCTGGGAGAAGACATCCCGTGCGCGCTGACGGCGATGGCCGATGAGTTCGGGGGCCCGATTCCCTGCGGCGGCTTCGCTCTCATCGGAGGAGAGGAGATCGGGCGCGAGATCGTGCGGGTCCTGCGGGAGGGACCCAACCCGAAATCGCCCGCCGTGCTGATGAGAAACCACGGGGTTTTCACGCTCGGGGCATCGGCGCTCGACGCGGTCAAAGCGGCGGTCATGTGCGAGGACGTCGCGCGAACCCTTGCGATCGCCCGCCGGATGGGCAATCCACTGGCCATCCCGCCGGCAGACGTGGACCGACTGCACGCACGCTACACACAGGACTACGGCCAGATGGGTAGGGGAACCCCACCCGAAGCGGCCGACCGGTAGGCCGCATCGACAATGCGGTGGGCGATCAGAGCCTCGTCCACGTCCGGGATCCCGCGAGCCGTCCTGTCCCCGCTCATCACGACGTCCAGGAACGCCTTGCCCTCCACGGCGAAACCGGCCGCCGGGAGTCTCCAGTCGAAGGGCACGTCCTCCATATCCAACCCGTAAACCATCTCGGGCAGCCCCGCCTCGATCGTCTGCTGCCCCTCCGAGGTCTCCAGGTGGACCGGGCCGAGTTCCCCGTCCATCCAGATGGCGGCATCCTCCAGGAAGATCTCGAGGTGCCGATTGGTGGTTCGCTTGGTGACTCGGTGCCACAAGCTCATCAACTGAGCCGCGCAGCCGTTGTCGTAGTGGAGCGTGAGAGCGGCCATGTCCTCTATGCCGGGGTGACCGGCAAAGCTGGTGGTGCGGGCGGAGACCTCTTTGGGAGCGCCCAGAATCCAGGCCAGCACGTCGGTGTCGTGAATCGAGTGCTCGATCAAGGTCCCGCCGCCGGCCGCCTTGACGTCCCTGCGCCAGGTCGAGTCGTACAGGCCGTGCACGGGGAAGAACTGGTCGTCGCGGAAGAACGCCCCCATCGGCCGCCCATACTCACCCGAGTGCACCATCTCCGCGATCTTCTGGTAGCCGGGGACGTGCCTCAGGATCAGTCCGATCTGGTGCGGGACCTTGCGGATGGCCACAGCCAGTTGTTCGCACTCCGCAATGGTGGGAGCAAGCGGCTTCTCGCAAAAGACCGGCAACCCGCGCTCCGCGGCCGCCTTGACGGCACGCAGGTGCCCGGCCGTCCACGTGCACACCCAGACCACATCCACTTGCGATAGGAGGGCATCCATATCGGGAGCCGCTTCCACACCGTTGTCCGAAGCGAACTTCGCCGTCCGCTCCGGGTCGATGTCGTAGGCCTGGGTCACCTTCACGTCGACCAGGCCCGACTTGCGCAGAGAGTACAACCCCCATGCGTGCTGCGTGCCGATGAGGCCGCATCCCACCAAGCCGACACGGATCACGTTGCTACCTCCCATTTCGACTCCGGGTTCCAATGCCCGTCATCTTGCCTGCCCGTTTCATGCCCGGCAGAGCTCGCAGGACCGTGGCAGCACCGTGACAGCGGGCCGGTTCGTCGGCCGGTCGACTCGCCCCGTCCAAGCCAACCATTCGCCCAGCTTCCCCCTCCAGCCGGGAAAGCATACTCTCTTGCCATATAGCTGCCAGGATGTAACCTTCCAGTCAGCCGAGCACCTTCTAATGGGTTCGCTGCGCTGAGGACGAGCAAACGTCGCTTCGAACAAGGGGGTACCGTGATCAGGCATCTGGCCAGGCTCCTTTCCGGCGAACGGGCATTCAAGGGTCTGGCCATCGCGATTGCCGTGCTGCTGGTGACCGCCATTGCCTCGGCCGGCCAGGTGCGCCACGCGCAGCGGCTGGCCGAGGGGACACTGGGGGCCGCCGAAAGCCCCTTGGCCGGCGAGACCACCTCAGAAGGCCAGTGGGCCGAGCCGGGCACGAGCCCCACCGAACCGACCGAAGCTGCCGCCGGCACCTCGGCGACCGGGTCGCCCACACGCAAGACGACCAACGGGGACCCGGGGCAGAGCACTGCTACTGCCTCGCCAAAGGTCCCCATCCCCGACTTCGGCCTCAAGACCCAAGGGGTCACCGACAAGGAAGTCAAGGTCGGGGTGGACTACAACGTGTCGGGGTGCGGCGATGCGGGAGTCCTGGAGGCCATGTACGGCCCGGCCGTTTCGGGCGATCCCAAGAAGGCCTTCGACGCTTTCGTGCGCCACGTGAACGACAGCGGAGGCATACGCGGGCGGACCCTGAAGTGGGTAGCGGCCGACGATGGCGCGGGCGGTTGCCCGGAGAAGACCCAGGGCGCAGCCATCAAGCTGGTCGAAGAAGACAAGGTGTTCATGGTCCTTCCCGGCCTGGATCAGGTGGCGGAGTACGCCATCTCCAAGAAGATCCCGACACTCGGCGGCAAGGACGACCCCGTGTCCCTGGCCCGCTACGGGGCCAACGGGGTGTGGGCCCTGAAGCCCATCGAGCCCACCCTGGAGTCCTGGGCCGCCTTCGGCAAGCACTACCTCGACACCCCGAAGCATGTGCCCTGCCTGATCCACCCCGAAAGCGGTGAGGCCGGCGACTACAACTACTTCGAGAAGATCCTGGTTGAGAAGATGAAGAAGCACGGCATGGCCTTCAAGGACATCATCGTCTACAAGGGGGATGTCGCCACCGCCCAGCAGCAATCCAGCACCGCGGTCACCCGGGCCAAGGCCAACGGGTGCGACCAGGTGTACTTCATGGCCGGAAACGCCATCGCGGCCATCTTTTTCACCGACGCCGCCACCCACAACCTGTGGTACCCGACCTGGACGTGGACCTCGTACACGGTCGGGATCGACTGGGAGCTCGCCGGGCGCCTGATGGACCAGACCCAGTGGGCGAACGCCATCGGGCTTTCCCCCAGGGTACCGGCGGGCGAGCACCCCAAGGAAGGCAACTGCAAGAAGATCTACGAGAAGTACAACCCCGGCGACGGCCAGAGCGAGTCGGCGGCGGTCACCGTCGCGTGCGCATACATCCTGACCGCGGCTGAGACCATGAACCGGGCGATCGACCGCACCGGGGTGCTCACGGCCAATTCCTGGCCCATGGGCGTGGACACCGTGAAGGGCGACTTCTATTTCGACTCCCACGTGCCCATCACCTGGTCCATTCCCGGCCCCAAGGGCCCCTTCAAGACCCAGGGCATGGACCACGACACGGTCGCCAAGTGGGACGTGGCCCAGTCGAAGTACGTGTTCCCCGAGTACCCGAAGTACTGGAAGGTGATGGGGCCCAACAAGGGCGGCTGGGAGGACCTGAGGTCGCAGTTCAAGAAGGAGTACAAGAAGCCCTGACTCCCGCAAGAGGGAAACACGCAGGCAACCCAGGCCGCATCTGGAACGCCCTCAACGGATAGGCGCCGGCCGCCCATAGCCCGCCTTAGCAAGCGCGCTCAATCTCACCCGCGGCCTGATCCACCGCCGCAAGAAGGCTCTCCAGGAGCATCATCTTGATGATGTCGCCGGTCATCCTGACCTTGCCCTGCACCAGAGCGTTCAGGCTGTTCATCTGGCCTCGGTCAACCGCGATCGCCGTCTCGTAGCTTCTGGTCACGCTGACATCCGGGTTCTCGATCTTGCCCATCCCGACTTGCGGTATGCCGTCGATGACCTGGAAGTAGTACTCGATCTCGTCACCACCCGGTCCGTCCGTCACGATGTGCTGGACTCGAACGGTCTTGCCCTCGGCGGCTTTCAGTACGACCTCGTTCGACCGAAGCCGCCTCGTGACCTCATCGGCGTACTCGTCTGAAAGGTATCTCACTGCCACCCGCTTCTCCCCTGGAGTGGTTGAGACCGAGGGTGGGACAAGCCGCGCCGAGAAGGCGGCCGCGAGCGCGTCCCGGTCGCGGTTGCCTGGGTTGTCGCCGTGTCCGTGAAAGCCCGACAGCGGGTTGGCGCTCATCGAGGGCGGGGCCGAATCGCGCTCTGCTCCCCAGTCGAGACTGGGGACCCGCGCGAGGTCGAGGTCGAGCCTGCCGGAGGTCAGCAGTTCGGCATGCGTCAGCCACGTACGGGCGAGGTCACGGTCTCCCAACCTCGCCGATTGGATGTATGCCTTCTCCGCCGTGACTCCCGGTGCGCTGACAACGAAAGTCCTGCCCTCCGGAAGATGGATGACGGCCTTCTCGAACACCGGGCTGCCGATGACGTACACGGGTGCCCCCGGGATGGCGGGATAGAAGCCCAGGGCGCTCCACACGTACCACGCGCTCATCGCGCCCAGGTCGTCGTTCCCGGGGATTCCATCGGGAGTCGGGTTGAACGCCCGCCGGCAGGCACGCATCAGGGCCTGGGTCTTCCATGGTTGACCGGCCCAGTTGTATAGGTACGGGGCATGCATGTCGTGCTCGTTGGAGGGCTCGTACTGGTTGCCCGCGTGGGCGACGCCGAGCTTGAACCGCTCTCTCGCCTCGTCGGGAAGGCCGGCGACGATTGAGCCCAGGGCCGCCGAGAAGAACGTGTCCAGCCGCTCGATGACGAACTCGTCTCCGGCCCGAGGGGGAGCCCCCATTCGGTCGAAGAGCCCTCCGACGTCATGAGGAACGAGCCAGGTGTACTGCCAGCCCGTTCCTTCCACAAATCCCTCCGGAACCCCGGGGAAGTTCCCGGCCCACAGCCAGGAACCGTCGCCCATCCGGGGGCGCATGAACCGGCTGTCCTCATCGAAGACGTTGACCCAATTGCCGGCCAGGGCGAGCAGTCTGTCACGGTCCTCATGACGTCCCAGACGATCGGCCATCAGAGCGAGAGCGAAATCGCCCAGCGCGTGCTCGAGTGTCGCGCTCGCGCCTCCGGGGTCCACGTCGTGGGGTACCCACCCCCGTGCCAGGTAGATCGGATCTCGGTGGTCGGCCAAAGCCAGATCGCGCGCCCCTTCGTACAGGTCCTCGACCGCGTCGTCCGGGATGAGACCCCGGCAATGGGCGTCGGCAACCGTTTGCAGGACCGGCTCTCCCGGCATCCAGTCCGGATAGCCGTTCATCAGGCTCCAGCGAGGCAGCCGTCCGCCCCACTTCCGGATCGCGGCGAGGGAGCGCATCATGTCCCCGAATCGACCGGGCGCCACCAAAGCCAGGAGTTGACTCTGTCCGCGATACGTGTCCCACAGAGAGAAGTTGGCGTAGTAGGTGGAGCCCGCGGGCATGGGGTCACCGGGGACGCCGATCCGGTGAACCTGCCCATCGTGCCCCAGGTACTCGCCGTTGGCGTCGCTGAACACGTTCGGGTGTTGCTGGGCGTGGTACAGCGCGGTGTAGAAGCTGCGCGTTTCCCCCTCGGTGCCTCCGCCGACCTCCATCGCCCCAAGCGTGTCGTTCCACGCCGCGCGCGTCCTGGAGCGCTGGGCGTCGAAGTCGAAGTCCTCCTCCGGCACTTCGGCATCGAGATTGGCCAGGGCATTGGCCCGGCTGACGAATGAGATCCCAACCTTGACCACGACCTGACGATCCTTGCCGGCATCGAACGTCACGACCACGCCCGCGCCGTTGCCCTCGACGTGATCCACTCCCGGCCGCGCTGGATCGCCTCGCCCTTCCCAGACCGCGAATCCGTGGAACGGCCGGCTGAAGCGAGCGGCGAAGTGAACCGCGTACGGCAGGGGACCGTCAAGGCCCGGATTGGCCGTGCCCACGACCATGCGCTCCTCTGGACGGATCTCCGCCGAGGCCGAGTATCTGCCGGGAATCCTCCGAATCGATGCCGAGTCGCGCGGGATCGGCGGAAAGGGCCCACCGCCGGGGATCTGGCGTCCCACGTCGATGAGCAGGTTCGCCCGCGACACGGCGGGGAACGTGTATCTATGCATGCCCGTGCGCAGGCCCGCGGTGAGCTCGGCCTGGATGCCGTAGCTCTGAAGGGTCACTCGGTAGTAGCCGGGTGAGGCCTCCTCCTCCGAGTGGCTGAACCTCGACTGGTAACGCATGGCATCGGTTGACTCGACCGGCCCCACGGTGGGCATGAAGGGCACGTTCCCCCCAGCCGGAATGCCTATTCCCTCCAGATGCACATGGCTGAACCCGCGAATGGCCTCGTCCCCGTACAGGTATCCGCCGTAGGCGAAGAAGCTGTCGGTGTCGGGGGAACACTGCACCATCCCGTATGGGGCCACGGGACCAGGGAAGACGAATCCCAGGCCGAGGGTTCCGATGAGAGGATCGACATGGGAGGCCGGATCCCGCAATCTCTCGACGTTGTTCAGAGCAATCTCCCCCTGGTCCTCCGCCCTCCGGCGTCAACTCGCGCGAGGCCACGTCGCGGGCCCTCGATGTCCCCGCAACCGGCCGCAACAGGATCCCCGCGGATACGCCTATCCGTCCTCTCCCGCGGCCGATCCGGGCTTTCTTCAGACCGTCCAGTACTTCGCCAGCTTGGCTCGAAGGAAACCCACACTCCGCCGCAGCTGGTCCATGCCCTCGACCCCGTCCTCGATGCTGACCCACCCGTCAAAGCCGTAACCTGCCAGCTTGGCGAAGATCGCATCGTAGTCGTTCATTCCCGCGCCGATCTCCCCGTGCTTGAGACGTCGCGCATACCCGGCGCTGTCCTCCTCGCGCCGCAAGTCATCGAGAGTGCCTTCGGCAAGGTACCGGTCGCTGGCGTGCATCGTTACGACCCTTTCTCCCACACGATCCAGAAGCTCGAGCGGGGCCTCCCCGGCAAGCAAGCTGTTGCTCGGATCGAAGTTCACACCGAAGAAGGGGGAGCTGATGCGATCGACGACGTCACAGAACACGTCCATCTTCTGTGCGAACTCGGGGTGTTCCCAGTAGTTGTCCTTGTAGTGGTTCTCCAGGACGAGGGTCACGCCCAGGGGCGCCGCGTGAGGCAGGCAGGCCTCGATGCACTCCACCGCGTATCTCACACCATCTTCACGCGATACCTCGGGTCGACGCTGTCCGGTCAGAACCCGGCAGTACTGCCCACCCAGGGCCGCCGTCATGTCGATCCAACCCCGCTCCAGATCAACCTGGTGACGCCTGAACGCCGCATCCGGATGGGTGAAATCCGGAGAGCAGCACAGCATTGGACATTCGAGTCCGTGATCCTCGACCGCCTGCCGAGTCGCCTTCCACGTTGCCGGATCCCCCAGGTCGATCATGCCCGCGTAGAGCTCCAGTCCCTCGATATCCAGTTGGGACGCCAGCTCCACCCACGTTCGCAGCGACATGTTCCCGGTGACGCACAGATCGTCCATGAACGCCTTCGGGAAGGCAGCCAGTCTGGGGGTCACTCCGACCCCTTCGGTGGGTTGCGCCCGATAACGGGGTACTGCTCCAACTCCACAACGCTTCCGGAGACGGGCCGGCTCTCGTCACCCAGCCAGTAGACGGCGGCGGCCGCTATGTCCTCGGGAACCATGAGAGCGCCGGAGGGAGCGAACGCGGGAGAGACATGTGAGGGCCAGTCCGAAGGCATTCCCTCGGACACCTGGAGTCGGTATTCGTTCGGGGTAAGAACCCACCCGGGGTTTATCAGGTTCACCCGGATCCCGTAGCGTGCAAGCGCGTCGGCAAGGTTGCGGGTGAGCGTCATCAGCCCCCCCTTCGACACGCTGTAGGCAAGTTGATTCGTCTCCCCGCAGTAGGCGTTGACCGATCCGATGTTCAGCACGCACCCGGCCGAGCGACACAGATGAGGGAAGGCACATCGGATCATCAGCAGGGGAGCTCGGAGGTTCACGGCCACCACCCGGTCGAACAACGCGCAATCGGTGGCTTGGAGATCGCCGCGCACAACCCAAGCGGCGTTGTTGCACACCGCGTCGAGCTTGCCGAAGGCGGAGACCGCCGCCTGAACCACCCGCTCCGGCGCATCCGGATCAGCGAGATCGTCGATGTGAAGCGCGGCCCGATCACCCAACTCGGACGCCACTCGCTCCCCGTTCTCGCGGTCGCGCCCGTGTATCAGTACCCGTGCCCCCTCTGCCACGCAGCGACGCGCAATGGCCTCGCCGATCCCAGTCGTGCTGCCGGTCACGACGACAGCCTTGCCCTCGAGCCTCATCGCCTCGCCCCCCAAGCACGCGCAAAGCCCTCCCGGGCACGCTCGATCACGTCGCCCGGCTCAGCCATCCACAGCGAGCCCGGCAGATCGTCCTTGGAGAAGATCTCCAGGCAGTACGCTCCTCGATACCCGGAGCGCTCCAGCGCCCCCAGCAAACTGGGCAGGTCGATCACCCCGTCTCCGGGAAGAACTCGATCTCCGACATGGCGCGGCCCGCCGGCCGGCCAGTCGGAGATGTGCACCCCGAACACCATCTCACCCAGCCCGGCGATGCGTTCGACTATCCCGGGCTCGCTCCAGACATGCCACAGGTCGAGCAACAGCCCGAAGTTGGGCCGGTCGACCTCCTGGACAAGGTCCACCGCGTCCTTGAGCGAGCAAACAAAGGTGTCGGAATTCATAAGGATCGGACTGAGTGGCTCGAAGGCAATCCGGACACCCCGGTCCCCCGCGTAGTCGGCAAGTTGCGGGTACAGCTTCCGCGCCGTTCGCAAGGCGCCCCGGTAGTCGAAGTCGGGAGCCTTCCCGCTTATCGCCACCAATGGAAGGCTCTCCCCCGGGAAGCACTCGCCGAAGAAGTCCACCGAATCCCTGAATCGCTCGGATCGCTTCACGGGATCGGCGATATCCGGGCACATCCCATCGGGGAAGAGAGCGTGAATCCGGGGTTGCACACTGGTCACGCGCAAGCCCGTTTCCTTGAGAAAGGCAAGCTGCTTCCCGGCGATGGCGCGGTCGGGCGAGAGCTTGCGCTCACAGACCTCGATCGCCTCGACGCCGAGGCTCATATACAGGGCGACATCCTGCTCGAAGCTCTGATGCCACGTGGTGAATTGGCTGACTGCGAATTCGGGCCCGGTTCCCATGCCTCGCGTCCTATGGCTTGAGGACAGCCTTGACCACTGCCCGATCGTCCATCTGCTGGAAGGCTTGCTGCCAGTGCTCGAGGGGCCAGATCCCACCAATTATGGGGCCCAGATCCAGGCGCCCGGAGGCGATCAGCTCGATGGTTCGCTCCCACACGGGCCAGTTATGGCTGAAGCTGCCCCGCAGTGTCAGGTTCTTCTGGACGAGAGGATCGAGGGAGCATCCGAGTGGTTGGCCGCCCCAACCGACCTTGGTTATCCAACCCGCCGGACGCGCGAGGCGCAGTGCCGTCTCCAGTGACGCCGAAACCCCCGCGGCATCGATGACAACATCCGCCCCCAGCCCGTCCGTCGCCCGGGCCCACTCGAGGGCATCACCCAAGATCGCGGTGCACCCATAGGCTTGCGCGGTGTTCAGCCTGAGGCGGTCCTGTTGCAGCCCAACCACTCCCACCTCAGCGCCTCGGAGCCTCGCGACCGCGGCGCAGAGAAGCCCCACCGCCCCCGGACCCAACACGACCACGCGATCCCCGGGTGCGACGGGTGAGTTGGCGACGACGGCGTTGTACGCCACACAGCAAGGCTCCGTCAGCGCGGCCTTCTCCCAAGGGACACGGTCCGGCACTCGATGAAGACAACGCGCCGGCACCCGCACGTACTTCGTCATTCCCCCGTCGGCCGCCGCCCCGAAACCCCGGCGAGCGGGATCGAGGTTGTAGAGTCCTCGGCGCGTCATCGGGCTGTCGAGGTCCACGATGGCTGCCGTCTCACTGACGACCCGGTCCCCCGGAGCCCAGGCTGCCACGCGCTCGCCCACCTTCTGGACGATCCCCGCGAACTCGTGACCCAGCACAACCGGGTAGTTCACAGGCCAGCTCTGCCTGCCCTGCCATTGATGGATGTCACTGCCGCAGACCCCGACGGCCGCAACCTCCAACAGGACGTCCTCGGGGCCGATCTCGGGGATACCGATCCGCCTCAACTCAACCGAAAGCGGCTCGGGGGCAAAATTGACAACCGCCGGCTGACTCACGGTTCCCTCCGGACCGCCACGTCCCCGTACCCGTGCACCTTCTCGCATATGAGACGAAGGCTCCCCTCGATATCTCCCCCCGCGGTCCGGAACGTGTCCGCGTCGATGGCCAGCGGAGCACCGATCACCACGATCGGAGCACCATATTCGGGCGTGCGGATGGCCTCATCTATGGACAGACCACCGACGGCCTGCACCGGAACACTGACGGATTCCACTACCTCGCGGAGTCTGTCCAGAGGGCTAGGAGGGCGCTCCCCCCTGGCCGCCACCCCCCGCCGTTCGTCGTAGCCAACGTGGTGGACGACGTAGTCACACCCGAGGTCTTCCAGGCGCCTGGCCCCGGCAACCATGTCGGGCCAGCCCAGGTTGTCGCCCATGACCGCCACACCGAGGTCCTTGCCCGCCTGGACGACACACCTGATGGTCTCCTCGTGAGCCCTGGCCATCACGACCACGTGGGTCGCGCCCGCCCCGGCCATGATCTCCGCCTCCAGCCACCCACCGTCCATCGTCTTCAGGTCGGCCACGATGGGCACATCCGGAAACCGCTGCCGCAAGGCACGGACCCCGTGCATGCCATGGGCGATGATCAGAGGGGTCCCGGCCTCGAGCCAGTCCACGCCCGCCCCCAGTGCCGTCTCAGCGGTGCGGATGGCTTCATCGATATCGACCACGTCCAGCGATATCTGCACGATTGGTCTCATGGCCGACGTGCCCTCCTGGTCGAAAGCGTTACCACGACTCTTTGCATGGCGGATACTTTGTATATGCTCTTGGCAATTAGACGCAATAGCAATCGGCCGAGGAACTGAGACCGCGACTCAAGCTGGAGTGCAAGAGGCTGTAGCGGCGCTCCGGGACAAGCGCGGACACCGTGCCGGCCATCGACCAGGGAGGTTCGCCCCCGTGAGCACGACACCCAGACTGGCAATCGACGGAGGAACACCGGTACGCACCTCGATGCCCAACTACTCAAAGGGCGCGGGGGCACTTGGCGATGAGGAACGCAAAGCCGTCCTGGAAGTCCTCGATAGTCGCCGTCTCTTCCGCTACCAAGGGCCCAAGCCGCTCAGCAAGGTTTCGTCGTTTGAGGCGGATGTCTGCGAAGTCCTGGGCGTACCCCACGCGGTGGCCACGTCCAGTGGGACGGCGGCCCTGCGAACCGCTCTGGCCGCCCTCGGTGTGGGATGCGGAGACGAGGTCATCGTCCCGGCCGTCACCTTCATAGCAACCATCAATGCCGTCGTGATCTCCGGAGCGCTACCGGTCTTCGCCGACGTCGACGAAAGCCTGAACATCGATCCGAAGGACGTGGAGTCCAAGATCAGCGACCGCACGACGGCCCTGCTTCCGGTCCATCTCGAGAACGTCGCCTGTGCGATGGACCCGATCCTCGATGTCGCGCGCCGCAAAGGCATACCAGTACTCGAAGACAGCGCGCAGTCGATGGGTGCCACCTATAACGGGCGTGCCCTGGGGACGCTCGGCGACATGGGCATCTTCTCTCTCCAGATGGAGAAGACCATCACCGCCGGCGAGGGAGGCGTGGTCGTCACCGCAAGAGAGGACCTCTTTGCTAGGGCGGCCCGCTACCAGGACCAGGGCGGCCAGTTCTTCACCAGCCACGGGGGCGGACGCGGAGGGGAGCTGGCCGAGTCATTCGTCGGCGAAAACCTGCGCATGACCGAGATCGCAGGCGCGATAGCCGGAGTCCAGTTGGGCAGGCTGCCCGGACTTCTCGATGCCATGCGCACCAACAAGGCCCACATAGTCGACTCGGTCGGGGAGATCGCCGGGATGCAGCGGCGCCTCGTGCACGACCCCGCAGGTGACGGCTCCTCCAGCATCACCTGGTTTCTGCCGTCCGCGGACACGGCCCAGCGCTTCGTGTCCGCCTTGCTGGCAGAAGGAGTCCCGTCAGTTCAGATGTACGCGGGCAAGCCCGTCTACGCCACCGCGTCGATCCTGGAGCGACGCACCGCTTCCGGCAAGGGAGGCCCGTGGAACTGCGCCGAGCACCCGGCCGGTATCAGCTACCGCATGGGCATGTGTCCTCGAGCGGAGGATCTGATCGCCCGTTCGGTGACCGTGGGCGTGGGGCCCTGCTACGCCGAGAGCGACTGCGAGGACGTGGCCGAAGCCATCCACAAGGTGGCCGCACACCTTCTGCCTCAGTGAGGCAGACCCTCGCCGGGGCTCCGCCAATCCAAAGATTGACGGCCACTCTTGCCTCCAAGGGTATTTGTATGTAGTCTTGCCATATGCACGGTAGCCAGACGGGACGGAGCCCGATGACGACCCAACCCGAATCCTCCCGCAACGGCGTACTCGCTTGCGTCGAGGTTGGAGGCGGAAGCACCCAAACAGTCGTGTTCGACTCTCTCGGCCGACACCGCGTCCTCGAGGGCGCCTGCCAGCCGGATGGTGCTTCCCTGGCGTTGGCGGTGCCGGGAATCGTATCCACGAACCGTGTGGTGGCTGCCTCCAACCTGGGCTGGCTCGACGTAGACCCTCTCGTAGCTCTTCACCTGCCCGGCCCCGCCCGCGTGCTGTGCAACGACGCCGAGGCGGCGGCCCTTGGTGAGGCGGCCCTGCGGGAGCGAGAGGGTCTGGCGAGCCTGGTCTATGTGGGAATCGGTACCGGCGTCGGCGGTGCGGTCGTGGCCGACGGCCATGTGGTGGCTGCCAACCTCTTCGGACACACGGGCGGTTTCGGCTCGGTCCCCTGCCCCTGCGGCCAGGCCGGGTGCCTCGAAACCGTCGCCGCCGGCTGGGCCCTTCCCAAGCCTATCGACCCCGACCGCCTTGCCACAGCCGCTGAGGCTATCGCGCGGGCGGTGTCCAAGGAACCGATCGCGGACCCCTGTCTTGTTGTGGTGGGTGGAGGAGTTGCCCGCCGCTACCCCGAACTTATCGGGCGGGTACAGGCACACTTGCCCGGCCGGATCGTCGAGCCCAGCCGGGCGCCGTCGGAGGCCAAGTCGGCCGCGGCGTGGGGACTGCGCCACCTCGTGTACCCTGAGCGCCGGCCTCCAGTCACCTAGGAAATTGCGGAGGGGAGTCAGGACCGTCGTGGGCATCTGGTGCTACCAGCGAACCAGACCTGTTGGCATACCCCACCGGCAAGAAGATCGCGCCGATGACAAGAGGCGGGAGGTCGAGCATGTCTGAGTGGTTCCGCCGGACCTTTTCCGGAGAGCGCGGGGTCAAGACCCTGGCCATAGTGATCGCGGTCTTGCTCATCACGGCCACGGCCTCGATCGGTCAGATTCGCCATCGAGGTTCGGGAGAGGAAGGGCCCGCCATCGCGCAGGAGACCTCTTCCACGGACTCGGGCGAGACCTTCGACGCGACCCAGGAACCCGGCGCCTCCCCGACTGATGCAGGTCTCTCCCCCACCGCGGGAGCCGCGGGAACGGGTCGCGGGGCCGTCAAGACGAGCTCGCCCGGCGCCACCGGATCGCCCAAGGCAGCCATTCCCGACTTCGGCCTGAAGACCCAGGGAATCACCGACAAGGAAGTCAAGATCGGAGTCTCCTGGAACATCTCGGGCTGCGGAGACGCGGGGACGCTTGAGGCTGCGTTTGGTGGGGCTTCGACCGGCGATCCCGAGCAGGCATACGACACCTACGTCCGCTACATCAACGATACCGGCGGCATAGGCGGGCGCACCCTGAAGTATGTGACTGCGGACGACGGCGGCGGCGGCTGCGAGGAGAAAGCGGGCGCGGCGGCGGTCAAGCTCGCCGACGAGGACAAGGTGTTCCTGGCCATCCCGGGCCTGGACGTGGAGTCCGACTACATCATCTCCAAGAAGATCCCCGTGATCGGAGGCCGCAATGACCCGGAGCCCATAGCCAAGGCCGGCCCCAACGGGATCAGCTTCTACGAGCCGTTTGAGCCGACCTTCGAGATATGGGCGAGCTTTGGCAAGTACTACATCGACACGCCCAAGCATCCGGCCTGTCTGCTGCACCCCAACAACGCCGACTGGAACGGTCGCGAGAAGTTGCTCGTCGCAAAGATGAAGAAGTACGGGATGGCCTTCAGGGACATCATCGCCTACGAAGGAGACGTCTCGACGGCGCTGACGCAGTCCAACACGGCGGCGGCTCGAGCCAAGGCCAAGGGGTGCGAGCAGGCCTGGTTCATGGCCGAGAACCCCATCGCATTGGTTTTCTTCACCCAGGCCGCCACTCAGAACGACTGGCATCCGACCTGGACCTGGACGGCCATGACGGTCATGAGCGACACCGAACTCGCCGGGAATCTGATGGATCAGAACCAATGGAAGAACGCGATCGGGCTGTCTATTCGCGTTCCGGCCGGCCAGCACCCAAAGGAAGGCAACTGCGTCAACATCTGGAACAAGTACAACAGCGACGGGCAGGGGTCCTCCGTGGCTGCACAGATTGCCTGCCCTCAGATCCTCACTGCCGCCGAACTCATGCGCCGGGCCATCAAGCGCACCGGAGTGCTGAACGCCAACTCTCTGCTGCTGGGCGCCGACACGGTGCGCAACAACTTCTACTGGGACTCCCACGTGCCCCTCACGTGGTCCTTCCCCGGCCCCAAGGGCCCATTCAAGACAAAGGGATTCAGCCACTACACGGTTGCCAAGTGGAACTCCTCCACATCCAAGTACGAGTTCCCCGAGTACCCGAAGTACTGGAAGGTGATGGGCGCGGACAAGAGCGGATCGGAGGACCTCAGGCCGCTGTTCAAGCTCGGCTAGGAAGGCAGCTCTCATAACATGAAGTGACCGTTGCCCAGGAGGATCGCCTAAGGGTTCGCTCAGGCAGAGGAATGGGCCCCGCCGACAGACTCGCGGCATCCCCATCGGGCGCGTTACCCTCGATGCCGAGTGACCGGTCGCCGGACGATGCCGAGAGGGCGTGGCCACTACAACCGGGTTTCCCCAGGAGCCCAATCCGCTCGGCATGGGCACCCGGCAAACGAACAAGTCACGTAGGAGGTCTGTGATGTTGGAACGGTTCGGCCGTCTCCTGTCCGATGCGCGATGGGCCAAGGGACTGGCGGTGGGCATTGCGGTTGTACTGGTGACCGCAATCGCCTCGTTAGGTCAGGTTAGCCATCAGCGCGCCCTGGATGCGCAAGCGGCCGTCTCGACAACCGATGGGCCCTCTGAACAGCCCGGGCTGCTCGACCAAGCTACGGCCGCTCCCACCGACGGATCGGCCGCTCCCACCGACGGATCGGCCACCCCGGGCCAGTCCGTG
>JBBAAN010000037.1:0-20015 GCA_041658225.1 Actinomycetota bacterium | reverse complement strand
AGGAAGAGGGCCTGCCGGTACCTCAGCCCTCCAGTGAAGCTGCGGTTGTTGAGGTTCACGCTGCGTAACTCGTATGAGCCGCATCCGCTTCCCGGCAGGCCATACGGTCGGCCCTGACCGGGAAGCTCGGGTTCACCGAGGACCAGAGCGATCATCTCGAGGCGGTCATCAACGCCCCCTGACCCGCAGTGGAGTCAGGGGACGGTGACGAAGGTCTTTCTGCCGGGGAGCCGGTAGACGGCGAAGTCCCTGTCGAGGGTGAAGATGCGCCTCAGGTTTCGCTCCTCGGCGAGGGCGACGAGGGAAGCGTCCGCCAGATCCATCGGCAGGTCGCGGTACTTCTCCATCAGGGCCTTCATCCTGACCAGCCCCTTGGGACTGGTCGCTGCGAGTTGCAGATTGCCGCTCCCCACTATCTCCCACAGCGCTTGCTGACCTTGCCATCCGGCTGCTGCTCCCAGCAGGTGCATGGCTTCGGTGAAGGCAGGCCAGGTTGTGACCATCGGTCCGGCGAGCGTCTCCAGTGCATCCAGGCAGCGAGCATGGTTGCGTTCCTGCCGGTCGATGACGGCAACCAGGGGGCCCGCATCGGTGAGAATCACCGGCGTTTCCGGGAGACGAGCGCCTTCGTGAAAGCCTCGCCGGTGCGATCAGCTCGTCCTCCGCCGCCGTCGACCGACCCGACGATGTCGCCGAGGGCGGTCCTCAGGTTTCCCTTCAGGACCTTCGAGCAGCGCTCCTCCACCGCTTCCCGGATCAGTGCCGACACCGGAACTCCCTCCATGTCCGCGGCCTGCTCCAGGCGGGCTTCCAGTTGCGCGTCCAGGCGAAAACTTTTGGCCACCTCTCGCCTCCGATCGTATTACGTTCCACGCTGATTGTACTACGCTGGGCCCTTGACACGCCCGCTTGTCTACAGGCCGGGACGCGTGTCCGGGAAGCTTCGGTGAGCGACCAGCCACTCCCGCGGAGGACCTCAGATCCTCCTCCCGCGATCGCTTGCGTAGTCGTTCAGATCGCGAACCTGCTCGTAGTCAGCGCTTTGTAGCCAGTGGCACCACACCGGAAAACCCTTGACCCTCAGGCGCTTCTTCGTGGGTCCCCACGATGCCACCTCCAGACGCGGTTCGCCCCAAGCCCGCCTGAGTTCGCACACTGCTTCGAGCGCGGGAACCAGGTCGGTGTCGGTCGACAGCACTATCCCAACATCGAAGGAACGCCTGGCTGCAGCGAACACCAGGTCAACTGCAAGCGACACGTCGACGCCCTTCTCGACGGCTGGGGACTGCGGCCAGTCGGTCGGGTACCGGAGGGGTCTGGCGCGGACCTCGACTCCCGATCGTTCCCAGGCGGCGCGCTGTCTCATATGAGCGCTGTGTGCACGCGGTTCTCTCGCGCCCGGAGCCCCTGTGTACACTCGGGCTGACGTCAGGAGCCGCGCTCGTGGATCGTCCTCGGGCCCACGTTCGGTGAGGAGGTCGGCCAATCGTCGCGGGTCAATCTGGCCGCACCGGGCGGGGTCGCGTTCTCCATGGAACGCCCGCCGCGCATCTCGATAGACGTTCTGACTGTCGATGAACACCCAGACGCGCTGGGGCTGTTCACTCACGGGCTGCCCCCTACAAAACAAACCCCGCCAGTTCGCTCGCGCGAACGGCGGGGAGGATTGCAATTGCACAGTAGTTGCCAATCAAGTGCTTGTCAAGCAAAGGTCCCCCAGCAAAGGTCCCCCAGCAAAGGTCCCCCAGCAAGTCGCGGCACCGCTGTGGCTGTGGGTCCGGTGCTGTTGGGGCGGATCCGCCTGCACTTTTCCGCGATTAGTAGCAGTGGCGCAGCGGGGGATTCGGACGGTGCGTGGTGACTGTCCGTAACGCCCGGGTCGCCTCGCGGGTTCCCCATATAGGGTTTGGGACCCACGAAGGCAAGCTGGCAGCCTCTGGCAGCCGCTCGAGTCGCTGCTGATTTTGCTGGTAGTTGGGGTTCTGGGTGCCGTAAAATCGAAGCTGGTTCGTGGGCTGTGGGGCCCGGGAAGGGGCACCAAGAATGGGTCGGGCGTCAACTGGAGAAGATGCTTTGGGGCCGCGCAGGGGGGGCGCGTCTCTTGGCGCGCAAGCACACTCCGGCTCTCCGGAATCCCCCGCCCGCCCGCCTGAGTCCTCACCTGACGGCACCCGGCGGCGCACTCCGCTTTTCGGCCTACCTCCCAGTATCCCCGTCCCTCCGGTTCCCCTCTCGGACCCGGGAGCCGAGCGGGCGCTGGTCGAGGCCTGCAAGCGTGCGGACCACGAGGCGCAACGCGAGCTGTTCGTTCGCTACCGCGGCCCCCTGTACCGCTCGGCGCGCAGACGGCTTGCCACCCATGAGGACGCCGAGGAAGCCGTGCAGGAGACGCTGCTTCGCGCCTTCCGCGCCATGCCGCGCTTCGACGGCGAATACCGCCTGACGGCCTGGCTGTTCAGGATTCTGGAGAACGTCTGCCACGACATCGCTGCGGGCACCGCGCGGCGCAGCTTGGTGGTAGAGGCCCTGAAGGACGAGGTGAGCGAGGCCACACCCGATGGCCCCGGGGAGCACGCCGAGCGTCTGGGGGAGGCCCAGCGCATGGCCACGGTCTTGGCGGCCATACCCGTGCCCTACCGCGAGGCCGTTGTCCTGCGAGACGTCGAGGATCTTTCCTATGCCGAGGCCGCGGAAGTGCTGGAGGTTTCGGAAGGGGCACTTCGCGTTCGCGTCCACCGTGGCCGGAAGCTTTTGAAGTCCGTTCTCGAGCGCGTCGGCAAGACCGGCGGTCTTGTGCTGGTGCCCTTCGGCCTGCTGGCTCGCCTCTGGCGCGGGCTGCGGACCGAAACCAGCGGGGAGATGGTGCGGGCGGCATCGAACCCGTTGCGCGATCCGGCCGCGCAGGCCCTGGGTCACGCCGAGACGACCCAGGTGTTGCAGGGCTCCCAGGAGTTGGCGGCCCACGCAGGCAGCGCCCTTCAGACCGCCCCGCTGGCCGCCTCGGCCGCGACACAAGCGACGGCGGTACACGCTGCTGCCGCCCAGGTGGCGGCCGTCGGCCAGACTGCCGCCAGCCAGGCAGCAGCCGTGGCACAGACCGTCGCGACCCAGGCAGCAGCCGTGGCACAGACCGTCGCGCCTCAAGCTGCCGGTGCCGGCCAAGCCATCCAGACCGTGGCCCAGGGCACCCAGGCCGTGCTTGCCTCGGCACAGACCGTGATGGCAAGCGCGCAGGTTGTGGCGGCGTCGGCCCAGGGGGTGGCCGCCCAAGTGGCCGCCGCGGTTCCGACTGCGGCGCCCGTGGTAGCGCAGACCTTGATGGAGCGGGCGTCAGCGGCCGCCCAGGGCATCGTGGCGGCCGTCGCCATCACGGCCGGGGCCGTCGGCGGAGTGGCGACTGCGGGCGGGCAGCCGGTTGGCCCGGCCCCCGTGCCGGCCGTGGTCGTGACCTCCTCACCCACTCCCGTGGTCAGCGGGACTCAGATCTTCTCACCGATGCCCTCGGCTTCGGGCCCGGTGCCGGTGGAGAGTGCGCCGGTCACCCCCACCCCGAAGCCGTCCGGCAGCCCGGGGACACCGCAGCCCACGCCGAGCCCGAGCCTCGCGCCTTCGTCCCAGGACACCCCCGAGCCGGGGGCCTCGGGCGCCTACGGAGGACCCGACCCCGAGGCATCACCCGCTCCCGAGCCCACCGCCACGAGTCCCGCGCAACCAGACCCCGACGCTTCGCCGTAGCCGGGGGCGTCCGGGCCCGAGTCGGGACCCCCGCCACCCCTCATTTCCCGGTCCCCTTTAGGGTTTCTGCTGCCAGTTGTTGGCTGTTGTTTCGCATGTCCACTGTTGACCTGGATGGAGCAATTGGACTAGATTGGGCATCGCGGCCACAGGAGATCTATGGCACGCGATCGTTAGTGCACTTCAATTGGCTTTCAGAACGATCGGTCTGTAACGGCGAGAGCCGGCCGACGGTTAGTACGGTTCAGGATGTATTGATCCGGAAACCGCGGACCGGTCTCGCGAAAGGAGGGAGGCGCGAGGGGGAAGGAGGCGGGCTCGCCGAGCATAGCGGGTGAGGGACCAGGAGTGCCGACCCTGGTTCTGGCAGTAGCGGTGGCAAGCTCAGTAGAGGTCCGGCAGCGCCACCGGCAAACGGCAAGGTAAGAGAGAAGTAGTCAAGCTCACAGGAGGTAGCGAACTTGAGTTATGAAACCCGAAGCGCGCCGCGGCGCATAGCAGTGGGGCTCTTTGCCGCATTGCTTGCGGTCACGGTATTCGCGCTTGTCGTACCGGCCGGTGCCACCAGCGGCGTGACAGCCACGCGCCTGGGTGGCATTGACCGCATCGCCACAGCTATCGAGGTCTCCAAGGCCACGTTCACCTCGGCCACCGAGGCCGTCGTCGCCACTGGCATGGACTTCCCGGACGCTCTGGCGGCTGGGGTCCTCGCCGGAAAGATCAACGGCCCGGTGCTTCTCACCTGGAAAGACTCTGTGGGACCCGGCCTTGACGCTGAGCTGACTCGCCTCGGGGTCACCAAGGTCTACCTGCTTGGTGGCACGGACGCGATTAGCGCGAGCGTGAAGACGTCCCTGACGACCGCTACCCGCTCCGTGGAGCGCATCGCGGGCGCCACCCGTGTCGAGACCGCCATCGCGATTGCCGAGAAGGTCGGAGCGGCAAACGTTGGGCTGTGGGGCGGCAAGAAGACGGCCATCCTCTCGCGCAACAACGACTTCGCCGACGCGATGTCCGCCAGTGCCCCCGCTTTCTCGGGCTTGTACCCGATCCTGCTCACCGAGACAGCCGCACTGAACGCGGCCACCAGCAGTGAACTGACCGCGCTGGGGATCCAGCAGGTCATCATCGCCGGTGGCACGGCCGCCATTTCTGACGCGGTCAAGACTGCCGTTGAGGCCAAGGGCATGACCGCCGTGCGGGTCGCCGGTCTCACCAGGTACGGAACCGCCGTTGCTATGGCGGAGAAGGCCATCACCGACCTTGGCTACGTGACGACCAAGTTCGTGCTGGCCACGGGCCTGAAGTTCCCCGACGGCCTGGCGGCTGGTCCTCTGGCCGGCAAGGCCAAGGCCGCGATCCTGTTCATGAGCTCGCTTCCTGATGAGACCAAGGCTGAGCTGGAGAAGTACGCGTCCACCATTACCAACCTGACGGTCATCGGCGGCACCGCTGCCATCAGCGACGCCGACGTGGAAGCCGCCTTGGTGGCTGCCGGCAAGGGCGCCACGAACCAGACGTACTCAGTGACTCCGAGCGGTGCGGCGAGCCTGACTCGCGTC
The DNA here is from genome assembly GCA_041658225.1 of Actinomycetota bacterium. Taxonomy (GTDB): domain Bacteria; phylum Actinomycetota; class CALGFH01; order JBBAAN01; family JBBAAN01; genus JBBAAN01. The sequence continues at coordinate 14,718 of JBBAAN010000037.1, read as the reverse complement.
GCCCCCAACCTCGACACCGATGCGACTGACGACCGTCAGTACGCCGTCAATGGCCTGGACAGCACCAAGTCCTATGTCGTCGCGCTGTTCTCGGGCGCCGACCTGCAGACCGACAGCACCGGTGTCGTCACCTTCGACGATGCCACCGGCGACAACATCGCTGACCGGACCGTCCCGACTGCTGACATCACTGTCGCAAACGGTGCGGCCCAGCTAGTGGGCACCTCGCTGGTCACGGTGGTTCCGGTCAACGGGACCATCACCTTCACCATTGACGGTGATGGCGCGAACGAGATCGTCGTGCCGGTCATCTGGCTCGACTCCGTCGTTGGGGGCACCAGTGTCCTCAACCTGACCGTCCCGGCTACGGCCAACCTCCTCCCGAAGACGCCCGCAGAGGCCTTCGGCATCGGTGGCGCGACCACCTACGCCCCGCCCGCGGCGACCTCTGGCCTCCTTGCTGCCGACGTGGCCATCACGGGTGTTGACAAGACCGCCAACACCATCACTACGGCTGGTGCCCTCTACAGCTACGACGACAACGACACCTTCTACCTCTACACGGCGGAGAACGCTCTTGCTGTCACTGAGGCCAACCGGGTGACGTTCGCTGTGTTCGAGGCTGCGGTCTCCGCCGGTGACGACCTAGACAGCGCCGACGTCGGCTTCACGGATAGCGGCACCTTCTACCAGGCTTCGGCGTCTCTGCCGTCGAAGTTCGTGCTGGAGAACCTGGCGCCGCTCGGCCCGACGACGCTTGCTGCTGTGGCCGGGACCAATACGGCGACCCAGATCGATCTGACTTGGGTGGCCTCGACCACTGCGAGTGTCGTGTCGTACAACGTGTACTCCAACGACGAGACAGCGCTCGCCACGGATGTCACGGAGCTGGGTCTCATCGGTTCCACCGATGCGGACACGACGGAGTTCACAGCCTCCAGCCTGACTGCATCCACGACCTACACCTTCGTGGTGACCGCTGTGGACGAGTCCGGCGAGGAGTCCCCGCTTGCGGTTGGCACGGCTGGTGCCGGCGATGACAACACTGTTGAGTTTGCGACCACGGCGGTCGTTGAGACGGTGGCACCGACGATCACCGACGCTTGGGTGTCCACCGATGGCGCAGTTGTCGGGATCCTGATCGAGGCTGCCGGTACCTCGAACGACGTCATCGACTTCGCATTCAGCGAGCGCATGATCGGTACCCTTGGCGGCACCGATGCGACGTTCCTCCGTCTGTCGGACGGTACGAACGTCTTCCAGGTCGACTGCGGCGTCGCCCTCAGTTGCACCCTCGACAACAACGAGACCAAGCTCGGCGCGAACGTCAACCTGGTCACCGACGACCACCTGCAGATCGATCTCGCGTTGGCAACCATAACCCGCATCTCGGGTACTGGTGCGCTTGACCTCGCCAGCGGGACCATCACGGTCACGCTCGTGTCCAATGCGTGGGACGATCTGGCTGGCAACCAGTTGGATTTGGCTGGCAGCGCAGACAAGGTCATTGACAACGAGTAACACCTGCTCGTGACCTCATAGAGAGGTCTCAGAGTCGGGCTGGAGCCCCGGTCCTCTTCGGAGGGCCGGGGCTTCCGGGTTTCTTGGGGGGAACTCACCGTGAACTCTTTGGAGGTACCGATGCAGGCGTTAGAGGGGCCGAGGCGCATGGATGCTCTGATCGCGATCTTGGATTCGTACGACGAGGATCTGCTGGGTGCAGTGGATGCGGAAGGTCACCTGGTCATCTCGGTTGCCGAGCGGATGCGCGACGTAGCTGGGCAGCTCGAACGCGGTGAGATTGCGCCGGCGAACCTGGACGAGGTGTGGGAGTGGTGGTCAACCCTCGTGATGGCCTTCGTCGAGGCCTACGAGATCGAAGACGTTCAGAAACTGGCAGCCGTGGCACCGATGGGAAGTGAAAACGCGCAGTTCCCGACGCTTGCGGACATGCGCTATCTGCAGGCGCTTCAACTCTGGCTTGATGCCTACATCGGTGAGCGCCGGAGCGGCTCCACTGCCCAGGACGTAGAGGCGGCGTTCGTCGAGGTGGACATCGCTGATGTGCAAGCCGAGCGCTTCGCCGGCGCGTAGGCCGGTCTGGTTGATCGTTTCGAGCATCACGCACACGACATGCTCGCGCGGCTTGGCGCACCTACGGCGAGTGGGCGGCCCACCCTGGCGCGTGCGGCCGGTACGGACGTCGCCTCCGTTGGCACATCCAGCACCCCGGGTACGGACTCCGAGTCGTGCCCGCCGTCGCCTTGAACGTAGCCGGTTTGTTGACCGGGGATCCGGCTGCGGGTTCGCTGGCTTCAACGGTGGATGCGGTAGGGCACGCTCCATCCTCAGCGCCCACGGTCACATCCGAGCCAACGTCATGACCCGCGCCGTCGGCTCCAACCCCCGCACCGGCCGTCGGCTCCCCGTCTTCCTCCGGGCCCGCCCCCACGCCGGTGCCGGTGCTTCCGTTCACGGGCGCGGCCGGCTTCGGGGCAGGACTGGGCATCGTGCTGATCGGCTCAGCCTTCTTCGTGCGCCGCATGCGCCGGGGTCGCGCCTGAGCCAGGGAAGCCCAGAGCCAACAACCCTCGAAGGGACGACTCGGCACGGCGGCCATACGCCTGCGCTTCGGTGCCCCGGCCGCCTCGGAGTGGCTGGAGCGGCCCTGCGTGGGAATCCTCGAGCCGGGCGAGCGACACCGACGTCCACACGACGCATCAGCGGGGTGCCACCACCTCCACGCCCGCCGTGACGGAGGCGGCGATGGCCACGGCTCCTCGGACCTGAGTGGGCTATCCCGTGGTCGCTCGCTGTTCGGCCGGCACCGCCCGGAACCTTGCGCGGGCAAGCTCCTGGCCGTCAACTCGCAGAACAAACTCGTGCACTCCCGCTCTCCTCAGGGGCATGCCGTCGAGGTTGAAGACCATCACAATGGCGGACTCGTCGCCGGGCCGCATGCCCGGCGGCCGGCCGGCCTGGAACTGACCTTCGATTGAGGACACGAACTGCCGTCCATCTTCGTCCACGCCTTCGACCTGTACCGCATGGCGCTGGTCGGTCTCGTTCCAGTTCACGTGGAGCACTGCGGCAAGGGACAGGTGAGGGTGGTGGCCGGGTATGGCTGTGGCCAGAATCCGATCCCAGCAACCGCCCGTGACGTAGAGTTTGCCGTTGACCGCCTCAGCATGGTCGGCCGGGAAGAAAGCGCTTGCTCGCATGCTCTTCTCCAAATCTGGGGCCGATCGTTCGTAAGACGGAATGTAGTACACTTGTCGTGCGCGATCAAGGAGTGAGGGGGCGCCCGAGCTTCCAGAGACCGTAGGGAGAGTGAGACCGATGGCGAGAGAGAAAAACGAGGAGCGGCTCGCTGCTCGATTCGATCGTGAGGCGGACGAGGCCGAAGCGTGGGGACCACCCGTGGAGCGTCCTCCTGCGGAAGGGCGCAGGACGCTTGGCACGCAGGTGACGATCCGCCTGGATGGCGAACATGCGCAGGTGCTTCGCCGGTTGGCGCGGGAACGGAGGATCGGCTACACGTCGCTCATCAGGCAGTGGGTGGAGGACAGGCTCCGGGAGGAGTGCGGCGACGCGCGGGACGTGCGTGTAGTCCAGCCTCAGACTGAGGCCGCTGGGTGTGCGACGGCGACCGCGAAGATCCAGGTCTCCGGATTCGGCCGCCTCGTCGAGCGCGCAAAGCGCTAGGCTCAGGGCATGGCCGGCGTTCACCGATGCGGTTCACGCGGCCGGCGTCCTGAACAACGGACTGGCCCACATCGTCAGCGCGGACGGCCACTTCGACGCCGTCGAGGGGACCACGAGGGCGCTCCCGACAAGGGGCTCCGCACCCGCCGCTCCTAACGCCGCGTTTGACTCCGGCTCGAGATGCGCCAGTACGCACGGGGGTCCTTGGGGCTGCTGCCTATCCACTCCACGAGACCTGCTCCCTTGAGAGCGTTTAGTCTCCTGATGATCGCCGGCCTGGAGACGCCTAGCGAATCGGCGACTTCCCCGGTGCTCAGACGCTCCGCCCGACGCAGGAGTGCGAGCAAGTCGCGCGAGTGCGCAGGCAGCCGGGCCTCCAGCTCCCGGTCGAGGGTAGTGGCGACCAACGTGAGCCTCACGCTGGCGGTTGTCTGGCGATAGAGGGGATCCGGCAGCCCGGCCAGCCGCATCTCCTCGAACATTCGCCGGATGCCTTCGCCCAGCTCTTGGCCGTAGCCCAGCTCGGCGCTCACCCGTGCGATGCGGGGGTTGCGGGCGAAGCGGGGTGCCGCCAGAGGCTCACGGGGGTCCACGAGCCCGGGGAACCGACCCGGGCTCTCGGTCTCGATGCGGTCCTCGAAGATCTCCAGGCGAATGTGATCGCCTCCGAGACTGTAGGAGCGGTGTACGACCGCATTCACCAAGCCCTCAAGCCAGGCCGGCTCAGGAATCAGGCCCTTCTCCTCGAACCGGCCCCGTTCTCCAAGCGCTCGCCGGGTGGGCTGAAGGGACCGGACCGCCCCCGCCGCGCGATCAATGACGGATAGGATAGGCCCCTCGCACCGAACGTCGCGGAGCAGTTGCTGTCGAGCCCCTGTGCCCCGTCCGAAGCCCCCATACCGCAGCACCCGCACGTAGGCTTCAGGGAAATGAGTCTGTGGCTGCTTCCCGAACAGCAAGTAGCCTGCCACGGTCACCCGCCTGCGGGGGGCGGTCAGACCTCGGGCCGCAAGAAGCCTCTCCGGATCCTTGTGCCCCAATGCCTTCGCGTAGGAGGCCAGCAGGCGGTGGTCGAGGTCGCCAAGGGCGACTCCGGCAACAAGGCCGGCTTCGAAGACGGTCTGGCCCTTGTCGTAGCTCAGCTCTTGCCGTTGGCGGTAGGTGAGCTTGCGGTTCTCGTCCCCGACACGCAAGAAGACCTCGTCCCGCTGGTTGGAGTAGAGGACTTCCCCGGGCTCGACGTCGATGACCAGTAGGTGGTCGGCCCGCCCCATGCTGTTGATGCAATGGACGAGATGACCACGGGCGTGCACGGGGGGCTCGGTGAGGTCCTGTGCCGCCTGCAGCAGGTGGTTCCTGTGGACGGGATCGGCGTCGGTTCCCTCGACGGAGTTCTCGGCCAGGCCGATCACGATGATCCCCCCGTCGGCGTTTGCCAGGCCCACTTCCTGGTTGGCGAGGGCCTGCGGCGAGATCCTCCTCCCCTTCCGTTCGAACCACTGGTCTTCGGGCATCTCGAGGAGCGCCGCGCCTCTTTGGCTTCTGGGCAGCGAGAGGGCTTGTGCCACGGTCACGCTTCGCATGAACGTACTATAACAATGTTAGAGTAGCTCCATCAACGGGCCCGCGGTTCCTCGGCCCCACGGTGCCTCGGCTGCGGGAACACAACCTTGCCCCAGGGCCTCCATTGACCGGCTCAGCCTCCAACGCCGCTGGGCGAGATCACCCCCTGAAGGGCCCTTGCGTGGCCATACTCAAGCGCGTGACACAGCACGCGGCCACCGTCCTGGACAACTGACTGACCCACGTCGTCGGCGAGGAGATTCATCTCCTGCGTCGAGTTGCTCACGCCCACCTCCCGGCGCCGGATCGCGCACGCGACCGCTTCCGCTGCTCCTCGGCCTCGGACATGGGCACGTACTCGGGTGCCGTGATCCGAAGCCGGCCGTCGCTCCCGGCGATTCCCACAGTCCGGTCTGAGGGGCTGGACCGCAGCTCTCCCTGACTTCCTGCCCCCTTGGCCGGAGGGGTGACATGATTCACAGGATAAGCTATATTCACCGCCGTGGTAAATAAGCGTGAACTAGTGAAACTTGAGGGGCCGTTCGAGGCGGAGGCTCTCCGCATCCTACGAGAGATCCCTGGGCTGACCGTGGTGGCCGTGCCCGGCCGGGCCGATCGCAGGGCCGGCGCCAGCTTCCGCTTTGCCGGAGGCCGCGCGCGCGTGGCCGTGGAGATGAGACAGCGTGCGAATCCGGCCACCGCCTGGCAGCTCGTCCATGAGGCCGATGCCCGTCCGGATACTCGCCTGCTCTTGATCGCAGCCGAGACCACGGCAGGGGCCCGGATGATCCTGCAGAACCATGGTGTCGCAGTCGTGGACGGTCTCGGGAATGCACATATCGAGCTGCCCGGTCTCCTGTTCCATTTGGAGGGGCGCGGAGCCCGGCGGCGGCCTCGCCGGGCTCGGCTGAGTGGAAAGACGGGAGTCGTTGCTCAGGCACTCTTGCTCCACCCGGAGCGTGCATGGCAAGTCCAGGACCTCGCCAAAGGGGCGCAGGTTTCGGCGGGCCTGGCGCATCGCGTCCTCACTCGGCTGGAGGGGGAAGGGATCATCGCGGCCGAGGGCACCGGCCCGAACCGTATGCGGCGCGTCATCGACGCGACCGCTTTGCTCGACCTGTGGGCCGAGGAGAACGTTGATCGGCCGACCCGGACGCTTGGCTACCTCTTGGCGCAGACGCCACGGCAGCTCATAAAGGAGGTCGGGCGCAACCTCGGACGCAGCGGAATTGACTATGCCCTCACGGGTGCCGCGGCCGCGAGCCTGGTTGCTCCCTTCGTCACGGCGGTTCCCGTCGTGGAGGTGTGGGTGAGGGCCACCGCCGCACCAGATGAGCTGTACGAGGGAGCTCAGGCAGATCGCGTCACCGATGGCCAGAACATCGTTTTCCTTCAGGCGAAGGACGACACCCCGCTCGCTTTTCGCGTGAAGGCCAGGGGGCTATGGGTGGCCAACCGTTTCCGGCTCTACGCGGAGCTGCGGCATGATCCCCGCCGCGGACGTGAGCAGGCGGACCATCTGCGCCGAGAGGTGATCGGGTTTTGAGCCGGCGGGGGCACCACACGGACTATGACGAAGAGACCACGGCCCGATGCGAGCGTCTCGACGGCGGCGGCCGCTCTGAGGTCACCTTGAGGGTCGCGAATGTGCTTCCGTATACGGTGCTCAAGGTCTTCGCGTTCCAGGACCGACACGAGAACAAGGACGCGTACGATCTCGTCTTCGTGCTCCTGAACAACGAGGGCGGTCCTCGCGCGGCAGGAAGTGCAGCCAGGTCGAGCCCCGTGGCGGGGCATCCTCAGGTGGAAGAGGCTGTTGTCCTTCTCGACGAGCGATTTCGCGACGCCGGCCAGGATGGTCCGAACGCATACGCGTCGTTTCTCGCCACCCGGAATGATGACGAGGAGAAGGCCCGGCTGCGCCAGGAGGCGGTCGCGACTATCCGGGAGTTTCTGCGCGGCTTCCGCCACGCGGGCTGACCGTCGACGCCAATCGGCGTCACGCCCTTCGCCGATTGAAGGGGCAGACTCTGCAGACTGCCAACTTCATGGCGGACAACCTTGACGACTTGTTCGATTTCCTGGGGCAGGACGACCAACAAGCTGTGGATGGGATTCTCGGGCGGCTGCAGGAGATACAGCTACCGGAATTCTACGGGGACGTCATCAGGTTGTGCCGCGAGGTCGCCGACCTGTACGCGGATCTACTCGAGGACATCGGAACGCGCGAAGGCTTCTCGGGGTCTGACGATTGATTGACCCTGGCCAGTTCGGGTGGTACGTTCGGTGCGCAGGCAACTGAATGTTGCTAGGGATTAGGTTTGAGAGGCATTGGGTTGAGCGAAAAGGGGCTCGAGAGAGCCCCTTTTCGCGTGGATGCGCGCAGCATGAACAGTCGCGAGGAGGTGAAAGTCCTCTGGCCGCAACGGTGGTCCTAACCGCGAGCCGGAGGCAACGGCGTCTGCTGTCCGCTTGGGCGAACGCGTCCAGGTCCGCCGAGCCCTCCCGGGCCCTCACCACGGGGGCGTAACGGTAGAGGGCGTTCCGGTCCGGGAGACTCCATTGACCGGCTGAGTCTCTGGAGGTACTCTCGTCGTGAGAGTATGAGAACTAGCGTAGGAGGACGATCCGATGCCCGCGTTGACTCGTAAGGTTCAGGTTCTATTGACGGAGGAGCGGCACCGAGCCCTTCTCAGGCTCGCCGCGGCACACGGAAAGCCGGTGAGCGCGCTTCTGCGGGACGAGGTCGTGGACCACCTCCTCAAGGAGACTCGCCGGAGCGCCAGGCGCAAGGCCTTCGAGGAGATCACCGCCATGGACCTGCCCGTGGCCGACTGGCCGGAGGTGGAGGCGCAGATCGAGCAAGCCCACGGCGGGGCTCGCGGGCGAAGGTGAAGGGCTCGGAAGTGAAGTACTTCCTTGACAGCAACATCTTCATGTACGCCGCCGGCCGAGAGCACCCCTTGAAAGCTCCTTGTGTGGCCGTGCTCAAGCGTGTGACACAGGGGGAGATGGAGGCCGTGACGAGCACCGAGGTCCTCCAGGAGATCCTCTACCGCTACTCCACGATCGGAGAGTTCGAGCGAGGTGTGCGCTTGGCCCGCTTGGCGGTGGACCAGGTGAGCGGGGAGGTCCTATCGGTGACCCTGGCGGACATGCAACGCGCCTTCGACCTCGCGGACTCCTACCGCGGCGCGATCACCACGCGGGATGCGGTTCACGCGGCCACCGTCCTTGGCAACGGACTAACCCACGTCGTCAGCGCGGATGGCCACTTCGACGCCATTGATGGGATCACGAGGGTGGCTCCCGACAAGGGGCTCCGCACCCACCGTTCCTAATCCACCGACCTAACGCCGCGGTCCACGACCATCAGTGACGTGGAGATCTCGGTGACTGTCGCAGCCGACGGCTTCGAAGGTGGTGGCCACGGCTCCTCGGACCTGAGTGGGCTATCCCGTGGTCGCTCGCTGCTCGGCCGGCAGCGCCCGGAACCTTGCGCGGGCAAGCTCCTGGCCGTCAACTCGCAGAACGAACTCGTGCACTCCCGCTCTCCTCAGGGGCATGCCGTCGAGGTTGAAGACCATCACAATGGCGGACTCGTCGCCGGGCCGCATGCCCGGGCGCGACCGCGAAGATCCAGGTCGCAGGTTTCGGTCACCTCGTTGAGCGCGCGAAGCGCTAGGCCTGCTGGTTGATGCCCGGCTTGATGCCCCGTCGGCGGGGCTCATCGACCGCCCCCACCGGCCGGCCCCCTTCTCCCCCCGGGGGGCCGCTCCTGCGCCAGCACCGGGTCGGCTTCTCACCGGCGCCGTTGACACCGGCTGGTGCGCGGAAGGCGGGACCGGAAATGACTTCGGCGACTACACCTTGTGGGAGAGAGAAAGCCTGCTTGAGCGATCCTGCAATGTCAAGCTAGGTGGGGGACATTGTAGTGGACATCTTGAAGGGCGGTTCTCTTCCTGCGCCTGTGTTATGCTGGCCTTTAGTCGGACAGCCGCTGGGACATCTACCGCGACAGGACACCGGACACCCCGGAGGACATCGTGCCTGAGTGGGCCGTAGACTTCAGCTATAGGTTGGACACGGCCGACCCTGAACTCGTGGCCGATGTCGCCAAAGTAGACGCCATGTCGCGGATCATCCGCGGAATCCCGCTGCCTCCTGCGGTTCAGATGCGCATCGATTCCCTCAATATCCTCCGAGCAGTTCGAGGGACGACCGGGATCGAAGGAACAGAGGTAAGCGCGACAGAAGTCGAGAAGATCCTGCTTACGCGCGATAAGCCGGTATTGTCGGCTGCTCGTCAGCGTGCAGAGCAAGAGGTTCGCAACGCCGAGAAGGTGATGGTCTTCGTTGCCAGCCTGCACGAGCGGACGCCGGATCACCCCGTGACAGAGGAACTCATCTGTCAGATTCATCGACTTACTACCGAGCAGATCGACTATCCGACCAATGAACCTGGCAAGTATCGAGACCACGCTGTTCAGGCAGGTACATACGTTCCTCCACGAACAGGCGATGAGGTGCGGCGACTTATGCGGCGCTTCGTGGAGTGGTTTCGCGATGGCCCACCGAAGGATTGGCCTGCGCCGGTCCGAGCAGCCATGGGCCACTTCTATCTCATCAGCATCCACCCGTTCGGCGATGGCAACGGACGCACTGCTCGGGGCCTGGAAAGTTTCCTGCTCTACCAAGGCGGGATCAACGCGAGAGGGTTCTACTCTCTCGCTAACTTCTACTACCAGCATCGGCCAGAATACGTGGCGATGCTTGACCACACTCGATTTGAGACCGGGGGTGACCTGACTCCGTTCGCCAAGTTTGCGTTGGGCGCCCTGGTTTCAGAGCAAGAAATGGTCCATCAGGAGATTCTGGCGCAGGTTACCACGATCGCCTTTCGAGACTTCGCCAGAGAAACACTTTCACAGGATGGGAAACTGGGAACGCGGCCTGGCGAACGGATGTTCCATTTCCTGCTTGGTCTTCCCGATGAGCCTGTTTCGGTTGGCCAATTGCGAAAAGGGGGGCATCCACTTTCCACCCTCTACCGCGGCGTCACCAGCAAGACGATAAGCCGAGACCTGAACTATCTTCGGAATCACGAACTAATCATCATCGAGGGTGGCCGGATCAGAGCAAACATTGAAGTGATGAAGCGGTTTATGGCCCCTGCGATCCACCGCCCGCCCAGCGAGCCCTAGCTGCCCTCCTGGCGATCTCGGACCGTTGCTGCTTCGACAGTTTCGCAGCCCGTGTCTTGCCGCCCGTGAGCCCGCCCAGCCGTCCTAGTTCGACGGTAGCCGGGTTCTTCGCGGTCTTGGGCTCCTCAGCGATACGGAGGCCGTAGACTTAGCACCTGCGCAAGAGCGCGGCCTACGGGGAAGAACCTCCGTCTCCGGGGAGGAGCGCGGAGGACATAACTGTGGCCGTTGAGGAGTTCGTTGGCGCGGTGACAGACCTGGTTGGGGGGAATCCATGAGCATGGCGGCTGAGGTAATGCAAGAACGCAAGTCGCTGCGCCACTTCCTGGCCGACGAGAGCTTGAGCACCGCTGAAGCGGTGATCCTAGTCGGGTCGTGGGCCCGCGGTTTGGCACCGACGCCATGGAGCGATATCGACGTTCTTGTGCTGGGCCCAGTCAAGCCATGGCTCACTTCGGATCCGTTGCAGGTGGCCTGGATGTCGGGGGGCGAACTGCGCCGTCGAGTAGCCGGCGCCGACGACTTCGCCCAGTGGGCGCTTCGGTTTGGGGTATGCCTCAAGGGCAGGAGATGCTGGGAAGCCTTGCGGGATGAGCTGCTTCCCGGGGCCCCGTGGCCAGACCCAGAGCGCAAGCTCGCACACGCGAGGAGCCGGATGAGGACCGCGCAGGATCTCGTTGAGATGGGGGATCTGGATGCGGCGCAGGAAGAGCTTCGATTCGCGCTCGCTCACTTGGCGCGGGCGGTGCTGCTTTCTCACGGTATCTTCCCGCTATCCAGACCGGAGATCCCGCGGCAGTTGCAAGATGTCGGGGACGCGGAGCTTGCGCACGCGCTCGCGGACGCGGACCCGTCCCGGAGCATGGGGAAGGGCAGTCTGAGAGCCGCTCTCGGTCTTCTTGGGGCGCGGCTCGCGGGATGGGCGTCGCGATCAGCGTGACTTTCGGAGCCGGGATGGGCATCTTGATGGTCGGCTCGGCTGTCCTTGTGCGCCGCATGCGCCGGGATCGAGCCTGAGCCAGGGAAGCCCAGAGCTACCAACCCTCGAAGGGACGACTCGGCACGGCGGCCATACGCCTGCGCTTTGGCGCCCCGGCCGCCTCGGAGTGGCCAGACCGGCTCTGCGGGGTGCGGATCTCGCTCTCCCGTTCTCGTTCGGTCGAGTCGCAGCCCGGAGCACGGTCGTCCGGAAATGGGCTCACCCCGAGTTGGCGCGAAGGGCTTCGGACTCTTGTTTCGACTCCTTCGCGAGGCGCTCCAGCACCCAATCACGCATCATCACCGCCGGTGGGCGATCCAGTCGTCTCGCCAAGGCACGGATCCGCTGAATCTCCCGGATAGGGATGCGGATCGAGTAGACCTGCCCGGCTCGCAGCTCCTCAGCCAGCGGAGGCCGACCGCGGCGGCGCACATGGGGCTTCGGCTCGTCCCGTCGACGCTCAAGCTCCTCCGCTTCGCCGGCAAGGAACTCGGCGATGCCAGGCTCCTTCATGGCTTCTTCCTCCTCTTGCGACGCAGAACGACCTCATCCGCGACATCGAAGTCGCCAGGGCTTCGCTGCGACCGACTCCGGATCTTGTCGGCGGTGTGGGCCCAGTCGACATCAACGACGGGGAGCTCCTCCAAGCCAATCCCGTGAAACTCATGCTCGCTCACGTGCTATATGGTAATACGGTAATACCGCAAGTCAAGCGCATTCTGGGCGACGCCTGGCCTGGCGGCGGCAAAGGGTGTACTGGCCGACCTCGACGCGCAGATCCAGGCGCTGCTCGCCGCCCTCGACGCCGGCGGCTACCGCTTTGCCCGGGGAAGGCCACGGCGTGCTAGCCGCATGCTCCTGCAGTTCCTCGATCGGCAACTCGGCTTCCGCGCGACGGTGCTCGCGCTCCATCACATCAAGCAGCAGGTCCGCAGGGCGCCGCCCGAGTGACTTGGAGGGCCAGTCGCGGGAACGGCCGACATGCAAGACCACTGGGGTATCGGTAGTGGGTCAGTTTGAGTCCCGAAGGCAAGCGATCTCTTCCAGCGTCCAGATGTGGTCTGCGATTCCAGCCGCCATGACGCGGGTCCGAGGATAAGGGGGAGAAGCCCAAGCTCACCGGAGAGGATTCCCAAGGCGCGGGAAAACGGAAGGTTGATTCGCACCTAGCTACCCTCGTCTTGGGATCACCTCTCCGGTATGCTGCGGTCTGTTATGGAAGAAAGCTTCCCGACTGTTGAGGAATTGGCTCCGCTGGCCGAGCGGCTGGCAGAGGCCGTCGGGGCACGGATGGTCGTGCTTTTCGGATCCTTCGCCCGCGGCGAGGGTGGGCCGAACAGCGATGTCGATCTGTTGTACGTCTTGCCCGACCACGCCGACCTCCTTGCGGTGGCGCCGCTGGCGGAGTTGGCGCTCTGGCCGCGGCGCTGGTCTTTCGACTTGGTCCCCATGCGGGAGAGCCATTGGAGAGCAGGGCGGTCGGTCTTGGCGCGGCGGGTGGCCGAAGAGGGGATAGTCCTCTATGCCGCCTGACCGCGAGGAGGCTCTTCGATGGGTGGGCTACGCCGAGGAGGATTGGCAGTACGGCCTGACTGGGCTGGAGGGATTCCCTCGCCCCGCAGCCTGGAGCTTTCACCAGTCTGCCGAGAAGTACCTCAAGGCGACGCTGCTTGCCGCTGGGAAGGAGCCCCCGCGCACGCACGACCTGTTGCGGCTTCTGGCCACCGTAGAACCTGGGCTTGGCCCTGACCACGAGCTGGCCCTCGCCGCAAGCGGGCTGGCGCCATTCGGCGCAGCGAGCAGGTATCCAGGTGACTTGCCCGATCTCACAATGGAAGACGCTCGGCGGGCCCGGGAGTCCGCAGCCACGATCCGTGGGTTTGCCAGAGCTCGGCTGGGCATGGATTGACGCGGCACTTCACCCGGTTTGTCGGTCTGAAGACCCTAGACCCCTTGGAGCCCCGGCCTGTGAGGCCACGAGGGCGTCAATCGAGTCGAAGCGAGCCAAAGTCGTGAACCGCTCCGCCCAATCAGCCAGGGCGTGATTGAGCCGGCTCACGTCGAGCTCGTGGGCGAACGCTCGCTCGAGATCCCGAAACATCTCCCGCATCTTCCGACGCGGTGGCCTGGAGGGCCAGTCGCGCAGGAAACAGCCCCAGGACGCAGGTCGACCACGCATCCGCTCAGCGCGACACACAGACGCCGGTACCAGCAGGAGAACGGTACTGAGCAGTGCGGGAGAACGGTACTGGGCAGCGCGGCAGAGTGGTAACATGTCCACGTGACAAAGTACCTGGATCGCACCGTAGAGCCGCTCGTCGTGGAGCTTCTTCGCGAGCTGCCTGCCCTGCTGATCGTCGGGCCGCGAGCCACGGGCAAGACAACCACGGCATCCCGACATGCGGCGACGATCATCAGGCTCGACCTGCCAGCCGAGGCAGCGGCTTTTCGGGCCGACCCCGACGCGGCACTGCGCGGCCTCAAGGAGCCGGTACTCCTCGACGAGTGGCAGGCGGTCCCAGAGGTTCTCGGGGCCGTCAAGCGAGCCGTCGATGCCGACTCGCGCCCGGGTCGCTACCTGCTGACCGGGTCGGTCCGTGCGGACCTCGACGCCGAAACGTGGCCGGGAACCGGCCGGCTGGTACGGGTGCCCCTGTACGGCATGACGGTTGCGGAGCAGTTGGGGAAACCCGGCTCGACTCCGCTGTTGGACCGGCTCGCCCGTGGAGAGAATCTGGGGATACCCGCCGACCCCCCCGATCTTCGTGGCTACGTCGAGTTGGCCCTGCGAAGCGGGTTTCCGGAGGCCGCTCTGTCTCTCTCGGACGCGACGCGGTCGCGCTGGATAGACAGCTACCTTGACCAACTTCTTACCAGGGACGCGGTGCAGCTCGAGGCGCTGCGGGATCCGGATCGGATTCGTCGCTACTTCGAGGCGTACGCGCTGAACTCCGCCGGGGTGGTCGAGGACAAGACCTTGTACGAGGCCGCCGGCATCAATCGCAAGACCGCGATCGCCTACGAGCAACTCCTCATCAACCTGCTGATCGTCGACAGGGTGCCGTCCTGGACCTCCAACCGCCTTAAGCGGTTGGTCCTGTCACCAAAGCGCTATCTGGTTGACCCGGCGTTGCTCTCAGGAATCCTGCGCCTGGACGTCAACGCGGTACTGCGCGACGGGAACCTTCTCGGACGCCTTCTGGACACCTTCGTGGCCTCCCAGCTTCGCGCCGAACTCACTGTGGCCCAGAGTCGCCCTCGCCTCTA
>JBBAAN010000036.1:0-20060 GCA_041658225.1 Actinomycetota bacterium | reverse complement strand
CAAAGGTCTGCGCGTCGTGGCCTCGCGTTTCTACACCGGACGCCGCCCGCCCTCGACGCTTCTCTTCGAGTCCACGGACGGCAAGCTGGGTGATGAGTCGGAGCTGTTCCGGGGTCTCGAAGATTGAGTCCGCCGATTGTCGCGGATACCGGCGGACTCCTGCGAGCGCTCGCACGCACAAGAGACGGGAAACCGAGCTTCCCCGACTGCGAGAGCGTCCTGACCTCGGCGAGCGCCGTCATCGTGCCGGGGCTCGTTCTCGCGGAGGTTGACTACTTCCTCCGAGAGAACCGGGCGGCCATGCGCAAGCTGGTCGCCGAGATCTTCGACCCGGCGGCGCGGTCTGCCGATCAGCGCTTCCCTTTTCCGCGACGAGTCGCAGGTGGAGCCTGCTCAGGAACCATGAGCCTCAGCTTCGGGAAGTACTTTCGGAAGTAGCCTCGATCCCGGGTGAGAAGAGCGTCGGCCCGGCACTGCGCGTGCCCACCCACCAGGAAGTCCGCAATCAGGTGCTGCCTCCACACCACGGGGTCATCGCAGCCGGGGCACCGGAGAGCGAACTCGTGGCCGCAGCGCGCGCAGCGAATCGCCTCTCCGCGGTTGCCGGCGTATGTCCTCCACGCCTCCGCCGCCGTGTCGAGGGCTTCCAAGCCGAAATCCTCGACACGGATACCCAGGTCCCGGAGGAAGCCGCCAAGTTCCCGAGAGTCCCCGAAGTGGGCGGCCAGCTCCGCGTACACCACCGGGCACACCACGACGGGCCCGGCCCGCAGCGCGCCGGCAAGGGCCCCTTGGGCGGCCTTGCCGAAATCGGGATCGTCCAGCAAGAGGTCGAACAAGACGTTGGTGTCTACCGCCGTCTTCACCGGCCGCGCAGCTCCTCCATGACCTCATCAGTTCGCCGGGCTCCGGCCTTGGTACGCAGAAAACCCCGCCAACGCTCGAAGACCTCCGCGGGTACCAGCTTGCGGAGGGTGGCAACCCCGGCCTTCACCTCGAACTCGACCCGCGACCCAGGTTCCAGGCCCAACGCTTCCCGGACCTCCCTGGGAACCGTGATCTGTCCCTTGCTCGTTACGGCACCCATAGCGGTTCTCCTTACCTATAGAGTAATGCAGGAGCAGTAAGGAGACAAGACCGCCTACGCCCTGACGGGCCCGGCCGGCCCGCCACGCACTGAGCTTCGGAGTCGGGTACCTCACGCAGGCCGATCACGGAACCTCGGCGCGTCCTAGGCAGCGACGTACTCGCGCACATCCACCTGGATGCCGGCCTGAGCCGCCTCCTCCGCCATCTTCAGGAGCCGTACCGAGGTTGTCTCGTCCACGTACTCCTCACCGCAGTTGGCGCAGACACGTGCTGGGACACCCTTGATCACGAGCGTCATGCCCTCGCGCTCGAGGGTAACGGTGGCCGTGCCGGCATGTACGTCGCCACCGCCGCAGATCACGCAGTTCACGGTCGCTTTCTCCTCATGAAGGTCCGGTCCCATCTTCCCGGGTCCGGCTCATACACCACACCGCTCCTGGCTACGTCTCTCGTCTCTTGCTCAGGTCTCCGACCCAGGGAGAGTAGAACTCATTCGACCCGATGGTGAATACCTCATAGAGAAACAGAAAACGACCGCCGAACCTCAATAGGGGGCGCGCAGCCCGGCGAACATGGGGAAGTGCCGGACGTTCGTGGTCAGCAAGTCCGCACGCAACACGACAGAGGTGGCCCCGATCAGGTAGTCGGCCGCGCCGATCCCCGCATGGCCGCGCCGGTAGCGGCGGGCGAACCTGCCGGCCTCACGCGCCACCTCCTCCGACACCGGCACCCATGCCAGCGCCGAGAAGAAGGCTTCCAGGGTACGCAGTTCCCGGCTGCGGACCCCGGCCAGCAGTTCGAAGCGCACGACCTCGCTGGCGACCGCCTCTTCTCCGCGGTCGACCAGGCTCTCGAGCAACTCCACGGCGGCCGGGTGACCGCGGAGATGGTCCACGACCACGGAAGTATCCAGGCACTTCACGGCAGCCCCAGGCGCGCCAGCCGCCGGTTGAGGTCCTCGCGCACCGTGTCCACGTACTCAGCCCCGCTGAGCGGGAAGTTCCGCCACGCACCCGCACTGGCCCGGAGCGCCGCCTTCCGGCTCTCGGGTTCTTGCTTGCCGTACTGCGCACGTACGGCGCGACGGATCAGCTCTGAGCGTGAGCTGCCGCTGCGCCTGGCCTCCCTGCTCAGGAGCTCCATCTCGTCCCGCCCCAGGTATATCTGAGTGCGCTCCATAAGAGAGAATATACATCCCTATACATCACCCCACCAGCCCCGTCCTCGGGAAGCAGGCAGGGCGAGTAGCCATCCCAACGAACCGCAGGTTGGTGCGAAGCCCCCGGTATGCCTCGGCGACCGGGGACTTGGGATCAACAACGCTGGCGAGGTAGACGCGATCCCGCCGATCCCAAGTGGCCACCGGCGGGATTGTGAGGAAGGCCTCGTCCGCCGCCAGGAGATGCTCGGCGGTGAAGCGCCCTTCCTCCACCGGGATGCCGGCCTCACCGGCCAGTTGCGAGACCTGGCTCCTCGTGATCCCGGCCAGAATCCCCAGATCCAGGGAGGGCGTGAAGAGTTTCCTCTCGCGCACCCACCAGAGGTTGGCGGTCGGCGCTTCCAGCAGGAAGCCGTCGCGACTTACCAGCACCGCTTCATCGACGCCCTCGTTCCGGGCCTGCCGGGAAGCCGCCATGTTCGGTGCGTAGAAGGTGGTCTTGGCGCCGCTCAAGGTCCAGGGCGCCCCGCCCGCCATGGCCCGGCCCGATTCACCACCCGCGATCACCGTTCAGTCCCCTCCAGACCCAAGGCGCGCAGCGCCCCCGCCGCCTTCTCCCACGCCTCCAGACGCTCCGCCTCCGGATCGGAGTCAGCCACGACCCCGCCGCCGGCCCCAAGCGAGAGCACACCGTCCGCGATGACCGGCGTGCGAATCGCCATGGCCATCTCGAGGTCCCCGCCGAAACCGACCCAACCGTAGCATCCCGTGTACAGCCCACGCGCCACCGGCTCCAACTCCTCGATGATCTCCATGGCTCGCAGCTTCGGGGCCCCCGTGATCGAGCCGCCCGGGAAGGTCGCCGCGAGAACCTCCGCCAGCCCGACCTCCTCTCGAAGCCGGCCCGTCACGGTGGAGGTAAGGTGCCACACCGTGGGGAAGCTCTCCAAAGCGCACAGCTCGGCAACGGCCACGCTTCCCGTCTCGCAAACTTTGCCGAGGTCGTTTCGCTCCAGGTCCACCACCATGACGTTTTCGGCGCGGTCCTTGGCGCTGGCGACGAGGTCTGCGGCGGCGTGCGCGTCCGCCTCGGGATCCGCATGGCGGGGCCGGGTTCCCTTGATAGGCCGAGTCACCAGGTCGCGACCTCGCAGGCTCAGGAAGCACTCGGGAGACGCGGCCGCCACCGCCCAAGCGGGAGGCCCGGCCCAAGCTACGTCCCCCATCGACTCCCGGCACTCAGACGAGGCTGCGCCCGCGATCGAGTTCGGCCCGGCGATGTACGCGCCGTAGGGCACGGGTTCCCCGGATCGAAGCCGGCAGTAGTAGGCGAAAGGATTGCCCTCGACCTCCACCTCGATCTGCTGGGTGAGGTTGACCTGATAGCAGTCGCCGGCCGCGATGTAGTCGAGGATGCGCGTCACCGCACCGCGATACTCATCGGCGGAAAGCGAGGTCGTCACAGGCCCCTTGGGGCGCAACGGCTCCAGGGTTGTTCCGCCGTCTACCTCCAGGGTCCTGCTGCCGTGTTCCTTCGGGGCCCCCGTGCCGCATCCCTCCTGGCCCCTCCGGTCGCGTTCCTCGAGAGCAGCCTGGGCCCAGTCCGTGCGAGGGCCGCATCTGAACCAGCCCCCGGCCCGGTGGGCGAGCACTGTCGGATACACGGCGAGACGAACGTCGGGCACAGGTGGGCGAGAGGCTCCGCGGGTACCGCCGGCCACTCGGCGGCTGCTCATCCCCATCAGCAGCCGCCCGAACTCGTAGCCCACGAAGCCAATCGCGCCGCCCGTGAACGGCGGCCTCTCGGCGGCGAACTCGGGCGGCCCACCCTCGGGAGCCGGACCCGCGGATCCAGGATCCAGGCCCCACTTCAGCGAGAACTCCCTCAGGGCCTGGACAGGATCGACGCCGTGAGCCATGACCGACCGCTGCTGGTCGTCGGCGACCGCCTGTCGACCCTCTTCAGTGGCGTCATCCATCAGGACGCGGCCGCCGCGAACTTCGAGAGTCGCTATCGGCTCAGCCGCCAGGTAGGACCATCCGCCCTCCCGCGCGTCCTCGAGCAGAGTAAGACCCCTCAAGCCCAAGAGCTGTTCCGCGGCCGCGGTGGGCTCCGGACCGGGACCCAGGCACTCGATTTCGACCGTGGGACCGTGGCCGGGCCCTACGACTGGGGCCGCAGCCCCGACCACAGCTTGACCTCGCGCATCGGGTAGTGCCGCTGGTCTCGAGTGACAAGCAACAGCCCATGCCGGACCGCAGTGGCAGCAATCAAAGCGTCGGCCAGAGCGACACCGTGTGAACGTCCGTAGCGCTGCTGGAACCCTCCTGCCGTGCGAGCGATATCCGCATCAACATCAATTGACCCAAGCGCCGCCAGGAGGTCGGCAACAGTGTCCTCCTCCCCAGAGCGCACACCCGCCCACAACTCCGCGTGCGTCACCACTGAGCAGAACTTCTCGCCGCGCAGCCGAGACAGAGGTACGGGCTCCCGTCCCACGGGTAGTCGGAGGCGGTCCACGAGTACATTCGTGTCCAGCAAGTAGCCCCTAGCCACGCAGGCGTCTCGCTTCCCACTGCTCGCGAAGCTCGCGTGTGTAGGTGACCCCGTCTTCGATGTCGTCGCGATCCGCCCACAGGCCGGCAGCGCGTTGCCAAGCCGCCGGGAGTGCCTCGCCGCTACGGTGAGCCAAGAATTCCGACACCGCCTCGCGAACCACCTCAGCCATTGACGTTCCCCGTGCGGCACACACTCGGCGTAGTTGCCTGCGCTGCTCCTCTTCCAGGTATATCTGAGTTCTCACACTGGCCATGCCCCTCGCCCTCCGTTCGAGATACGAGCCTCCATACATCATGAATATACATCATGGCCGGGCGGGCGGCGACTGCGGGATGTTAGAGCGAGGCGACCTGGGAGTGTGCCTCCTGACCGCCACCAGCTCCCGACTGCCACGTTCTCCTCCCTCCGAGCGGCTAGGGCGAAGCTGTCTCTGCCCGGCGACGGGAGCGAACGGCGAGCAGGATGCCGACCGTGACCGCGGCGGCGCCGAGAGCGGCTCCCGTTGGCAAGCCGATCAGCACCGTGCGGCGGTGGTCCCGGAAGTCCTGGACCGGCCAACCCCGCTCGCGGGCCAGGGACCTCAATTGCGGATCGGGGTTCACGGCGACCGGGTTGCCGACCAGCTCGAGCAACGGGCGATCGTTGATCGAGTCGGAGTAGGCATAGGAACCGGAGAGGTCCACGCCGTCGCGCTCGGCCATCGCGGACACCGCATCGGCCTTGGCCTGGCCATGGCAGACGCCTCCCACCAGCCGTCCGGTGTAGATGCCGTCCTCGAGTTCGGACACGGTGCCGATTCCGCCCGTCATCCCCAACTCCTCGGCGACGACATCGGCCAGTTCGATCGGAGTCGCCGTGACCAGGTAGGTCCGGTAGCCCTGAGCCACATGCATGTCGATGAGACCGCGGACCTCGGGGTAGACCCTTGGGATAATCGCTTGGTGGACGGCCTCCCGGCCCAGGTCGATGAGTTCTGACTGAGGCCGGCCCGCGACGAAGGAGAGGGTGGACTCCCTTGCCAGCGCCATCCCTCGCTCGCGCTCGCTGCCGTGGGTGCGAAAGAGCAACTGGCCCCAGGCGAAACGAGCGATGTCGCTCGCGCCCAGGAAGCCGCGCGAGTATGCGGCGCGGGCCATGAGGAACAGGCTCGAACCGGGAATCAGCGTCTTGTCCACATCAAAGAACGCCGCGACGGTCATTCCCCCTCCTCAATGCGCGAACGGCGACGTGCCCGAATGATACGACCTATGCGGACAGCCCGAGGACTCGCCGGAAGTAGGGGATGGTGCGAGTCAGGCCCTCGGCCAGCGGCACGACCGGCTGCCAGCCCAGCAGGTTCCGCGCGCGCGAGATGTCCGGCCGGCGGCGCTGCGGGTCGTCCTCCATTGGAGATACGTAGGTCAACGGCGAGCGGGAGTCGGTCAGCTCCACCACCTTGGCCGCCAACTCCAGCACCGTGAACTCGTCGGGGTTTCCTATGTTGACCGGCTCGTGCACACCCGGCCAACCGCCGCTCTGCATGTCGCCGGCATCGAGAGCTTCGGCACCGTCCCGTTCGTCTGCGCGGGGTCCGCCGGCGCGCCGTGTCCGGCCGGCGCGCCGCCCTCCGGCGCCACCCTCGTCCTGGCCCCCCGCGCCTTGCTGTTCAGGAAGCCCGGTCGCGTTGAGGAGTCGCCAGATGCCCTCGACCAGGTCGTCAACGTATTGGAACGAGCGGGTTTGGTCGCCCCCCCCGTGCACGGTGAGCGGCTCGCCGCGCAAAGCCTGGATGATGAAGTTGGATACGACCCGCCCGTCCTCCGGACGCATCAGCGGTCCGTAAGTGTTGTGGATCCGCGCGATGCGCGTGTCCAGGCCGTGGCGGCGGTGGTAGGCCATCGTGATCGCCTCGGCGAAACGCTTGGCTTCGTCGTAGACCGCGCGCACCCCGATCGGGTTCACGTTGCCCCAGTAGGTTTCCCGCTGCGGGTGCTCCAGAGGGTCACCATAGACCTCGCTGGTGGAGGCCAGCAGGAACCGCGATGCATTGGCCCGAGCCAACTCCAGGGCGTGGTGGGTCCCGAAGCTGCCGACCTTCAAGGTCTCGATCGGCATGCGCAGGTAGTCGACCGGTGAGGCCGGCGACGCGAAGTGCAGGACGGCGTCGACGCGGCCCGGCACAGCCAAGCCCTCGGATACGTCGGCCTCGACAAGCTCGAAGTCCTCCCGCCCAAGCAGCTCTTCGATGTTGGACTTCGATCCGGTGGAGAAGTTGTCCACGCACACGACCGCATAGCCTTCAGCCAGCAGCCGCCGGCACAGGTGCGAGCCGAGGAACCCCGCGCCCCCGGTGATCACCGCGCGCAAGCGCACGGACGAGTTCGTCGTGTCACTCACTTGCGGGAGGGCACCTCCCCGACGATCGGGCGACCCACGCTGACGTAGGTGAAGCCCGCAGCCGCCATCTCAGCCGGGTCGTAGAAGTTGCGGGCATCCACGACTATCGGGTGGGCGAGGAGGGACTTGAGCTTGGCCGGAGTGAACCGGCGGAACTCATCCCACTCGGTCATAAGCACCACGCAGTCGGCGCCGCGCAAGGCTTCCTCCGCGTCGGCGCAGTAGTTGATCTCGGGCGCGACGGCCTTGGCCTCTTCGATTGCCTGCGGGTCCCAGGCGCGCACTTCGGCTCCGCCCTTGATCAGCCGCTGACACACATCCAGCGAAGGGGCGTTTCTCACATCGTCGGTGTCCGGCTTGAAGGCCAGCCCCAGCACGGCGATCTTCTTGTGCTCGAGGTTCCAGAGCACCCGGCGAACCTTGGCGACCACCGAAGCGCGAGTCTGTTCGTTTATCTTGGCCACTTCCTCCAGCAGCCCGAAGCGGTAGCCCAGTTCCTTGGAGCGGTGGATGAAGGCGTCGACGTCCTTGGGGAAGCAGGCGCCGCCGTACCCGGCGCCGGCATGAAGGAAAGCCCGCCCGATGCGCAGGTCGGCGCCCATGGCCTCGGTGACCAGCTCGACATCGGCCCCGGCTCGCTCGCAGACCGCGGCCAGGGCGTTGGCAAAAGAGATCTTGGTGGCGAGAAATGCGTTGGAGGCGTGCTTGATCAGCTCGGCCGTGCGGATGTCGGTGATGAGGAAGGGACAACCCGTTTCCTTGATGATCGGCTCGTAGACCTCGCGCAGCACCCTGGCCGCCCGCTCGGAGGAAACCCCGGCCACGATGCGGTCCGGCTTCAAGGTGTCGTGGATGGCGTTGCCCTCACGAAGGAACTCCGGGTTGGAGGCCACGTCGAACTCGGCGCCCGAACGGTTGTGGCGCTGCATGGTCATGCGCACCCACTCGCCGGTCTCCACCGGGACGGTGGACTTCTCGGCCACCAGGCGGTAGCCGGGCAGGCTCGAAGCGATCTCGCGAGCCACGGCTTCCACGTAGACCAGGTTGGCCTCACCGGTCGCACGGGCAGGGGTGCCGACGCAGATGAACAGCGCCTCTGCCTGCTGGGTGGCCTCGGCTATGGAATGAGTGAAGGTCAGACGGCCGGAATCGATCTGGGTCCGGGTGAGTTCGGTCAGGCCGGGCTCGAAGAACGGCACTTCGCCGCGGATGATCCGGTCGAGCTTCTCGCGATCCGAGTCGACTCCGACGACTTCGTGGCCGATGGAGGCAAAGCAGGCGGCCGTGGTCAGTCCCACGTGCCCGGTTCCGATAATGGCTACCTTCATTGCGCTACCTCGTATTCCCGCCGCGTATTCCTGCTACCTGTTCGGACGACGCTCTTGAACAACGCGCTTGGACGGAGCTCTTGAACGACGCCTTTGGGCGATGCCACTGAACAACGACGCCGCAAGGATATGGCGAAAACACCCGAGGCGCACATCAGCAGCCAGCGGCCGCCGAAGCAGGCCGCCGGCTCTGACAGCAGTGGATCGCTCGGCAGGCGGGCAGAAACCCTCCGCGGGCTACATCGCTACAGCGGGTAGATCTTCCTCACGCCAAGCACGTCGCCCGCACCCAGATCCCACTTGTTCGTCTCGCCAACGCCCGCGTACCCGTACATGGTGAGCGCGCCGTCCTTGGCGACATACAGGTCGCTCAAGACAAGCGTGTGTCCGACCTCGTGAGTGGCCACGTTCTGGACGTCGTACTTGCCCGTCTCGCCCGCCACGGACACGGACCACGAGTAGTTGGTGTTGAAGCCAATGTCGAACTCAACCAGGTGCTTGTCGTACCGGTTGTACCAGTACCACGTCGCCGCCAGGCAGTTGGAGCAGTAGCTCGACAGGTCGTCGAAGAACACCACGTTCTTGGTGTCGAAGACAGGTCCCTTCGCGTCGGTGGGCGCAGCGTAGGTATAGTCAATCGCCGAGAGGTTGCCCGGGTACGCAGCCTCCACCGCTGGTGAGCCGGTCTCGTTGTCCCATGTGCCGAAGGCGGTTTGGATAGCGCCCAGGGACCCGCTTGCACCCGACTCGTTCACGTAGTACGTGACCGTAGGGGTGGCCCAATGGATTCCCGTGTACTTGAAGTCCGTGCACAACTCGGTCGCGGGAAGCGTGCACGCGGAACCGCCCTTCGGAGCGCCGCTGGGCTTAGCTTGGGCGTCCGGTCCCGGATGTTCCTTCGGGTAGTCGACGAACACTTCACGAACCACCGGCTCCTGGCCGGGCGGAGTGCCTCGTTCCGCGGAAGCCTGCACCGGAGCGGCTGCTGCCAGCATGCCCACGGCAAGACCGATGAGGGCGATCACGCGCAGCGGTTTGCGCATGAACCTCGTTGCGAATCCACCCATCACACCCGCCCCCTCTCCAGATCGCTTGCGTATTCCGCAGCTTACGTGTTCAACGAGTCAGGACACCAAGGTGTTTCGTGCAACCTAATGTGTTTCGGAAGATCGACATCAGCCTAGACGGCTCTTCTCGTGCCCACAAGGACCGGTATGGGTGGTTCCGCATGGTTCGTCGAGACGGCTCACCACATGGCTCGAACGGTCTACTGTCGCCAGCGGCGCCCCCAACCGCAGGCCCTCCACCGACGGGTCAGAAGTCTGATGCGTCTGTACCCCGGTTGCGTGGAAGACCGCTAGAAGCCGGGGTTGAGCGCCGGGCGAAGAGTTTCCGGCAGTCCACTCATCCAACTGCGCAGCATGCCGCCGCTCAAGTCCCGGGCGATCTCGCGAGCCGCCTCGGCGGCCCTGTCGATCAGAAGCCGTCCCTCGTCCGGGCGGCCCAATCCGATCAGGTGCTCGCCCAGCACGAACCGTGCCGGCCACACCAGGGGCAGGGCCCCCAGCCTGCTCGCCATCTCATTGGCCCGGCGCAGCAACCCCTCGGCAGCGGGATCACGAAGCTGGGAAGCCGCAACTCCCTGGAACAGCAGACCCTTGGCCACATGACGCGGAGCATCCGCTTCCTCGGCCAGCCCTACCGCCTCGGCCGCCACCCGGCAAGCGGCGGGAGCGTCCCCGCGCAGCAAGGCGACCTCGGACCTCACCCAATCAAGCCGAACGCAGGCCCTCCAGGGGCGGTCTTCGGGAAGCGCTTCCTCGGCTCGCTCCAATCGGTGGATCGCCTCGGGCACCTTGCCCTGGCCGACCGCGTCGGCCACCAGCCCCAGCAGGCAATGGAAGCTTCCTTCGTCCACCGGCACGCCCGAAGCGGCCACCGCGCGCCCGACCGACATGTGAGAGGAGGACTCCTTCTCGGCAAGCGCGCCGCCCTGAGAATGCGCAAGGCCGGCCTCATCCCAATCCTGGCCGATCGCGTGCTGGCTAACTTGCCGGTAGATCGAGGCGAAGGAAGCAGCCACGAACGGGGCCAACGAGGACTTGGGCGCGAGGCGCTCCCAGGCGGGCAACAGCGTCTCGATGGCGCTGTCGTAGAGGCCGCAAGCGCCCTGCGCCACCCCGGTCAGCCATCGGGCGCGGTTGGCCTGTTCGGCGAAGCCGCTGCTTGCCGCATCTTGGGCCGCCTGCTCCAGCGGCACGAAGGCATCGCCAGGCGCGCCGTGAAACACAGCACGCTCTCCGGCACGAAGCAGGTCGCTGATGCGAACGGACGGGGTCGTTGGCCTCGGCCTAGATCTTCCTGGTCTTGGGCTTCGCCCCGGCCTTGGCGGGGGTCTGGCTCTTCGCTCCGATCTTGGCCTCGGGCTTGGGCAGGATGCGCACACTGCCGGCAGAGGGCCGCAGAACCGAGGTCGCCCCGTCGTCCCATCTCACCTCGTACGCCACGACACCTTCGTGCTTCTCCACCCGCTTGATGACGCCCACCCGCTGGTGCTGGCCCACCTTCGGGGTGTCCACGGCGATGCGATCCCCGGGCTTTCCAATCACGGCATCCACCTCCCCACCTTATCCGCCGACGAGCTCATGCTAACGCCTGGCAAGACATCGAGGAAGGGACCCCGCCACATCGAGGAGGACGGCCGGTCGAAACCGTGGGGGGAGGCCACGCCTGCCGGAGAACCTCGTCCCCGCAAGGAAGAGGCTCCGCCCAACGTCGCGGGGCCCCCGAATGGGGGCCCCGCGACGTTGGAGAAACAGTTAGTGCATGTGACCGGAAGCAGCCGCATCTTCCTTGGGCTCCGGCTTCTCCACCACGAGGGTCTCGGTGGTGAGCAGCAGGGCCGCGATGGAAGCGGCGTTCTGAAGCGCCGAGCGGGTGACCTTGGCCGGATCGATGATTCCGGCCTTCATCATGTCGACGTACTCGCCGGTCTCGGCGTCCAGTCCCCAACCGGTCTTCAGGCCGCGGACCTTCTCAACCACGACGCCGCCCTCGAGGCCGGCGTTGACGGCGATCTGACGGATGGGCTCGGCCAGCGCGGTGCGCACGATCTCGGCGCCGACTTTCTCGTCGCCCTCGAGCACGAGCTTGGCCACGGCCGCTTGGGCCGAGAGAAGAGCGGCGCCGCCACCGGGCACGATGCCCTCCTCGACGGCCGCGCGAGTTGCCGAGAGCGCGTCCTCGATGCGGTGCTTCTTCTCCTTGAGCTCGACCTCAGTCGCGGCGCCCACCTTGACGACGGCCACGCCGCCGGCGAGCTTGGCCAGCCGCTCCTGGAGCTTCTCGCGGTCCCAGTCCGAGTCGGTGTTGTCGATCTCGGCCTTGATCTGGTTGATGCGAGCCTTGACGTCGGCCGCCGCGCCGCCGCCCTCGACGATGGTGGTGTTGTCCTTGGTGATGACCACCTTGCGAGCCTTGCCCAGCATGTCCAGGGTCACGTTCTCGAGCTTGATGCCGACTTCCTCGGACACGACCTGGGCGCCGGTGAGGATGGCGATGTCCTGGAGCATGGCCTTGCGCCGGTCGCCGAAGCCCGGGGCCTTGACGGCGATCGACTTGAAGGTGCCGCGGATCTTGTTGACCACCAACGTGGCCAGCGCCTCACCGTCGATGTCCTCGGCCACGATCACCAGCGGACGTCCCGACTGCATGGCCTTCTCGAGCAGGGGGAGCATGTCCTGAACCGCGGAGATCTTGCGGTTTGCCACAAGCACCATGGCGTCCTCGTAGACGGCCTCCATGCGCTCGGGGTCGGTGACCATGTAGGGGGAGATGTAGCCCTTGTCGAACTGCATGCCCTCGACGAACTCCATCTCCATGCCGAAGGTGTTGGACTCCTCGACGGTGATGACCCCGTCCTTGCCCACCTTCTCCATGGCCTCGGCGATCAGGTCCCCGATCTCGCGGTCCTGAGCCGAGATGGCGGCGACGTGGGCGATCTCCGCCTTGTCCTCCACCTCTTTCGAGGCGTTCTTGATGGCCTCGACGACCGCGACGACGGCCTTCTCGATGCCGCGCTTCAGCCCCATGGGGTTGGCGCCGGCGGTCAAGTTGCGCAGGCCCTCGTGCACCATCGCCTGGGCCAGCACGGTCGCCGTGGTGGTGCCGTCGCCGGCGACATCGTTGGTCTTGGTGGCGACTTCCTTGGCGAGCTGGGCCCCCATGTTCTCGCTGGGGTCTTCCAGCTCGATTTCCTTGGCGATCGTGACACCGTCGTTGGTGATCGTGGGGGGACCGAACTTCTTGTCCAGCACCACGTTGCGGCCCCTGGGGCCGAGGGTGATCTTGACGGTGTCCGCCAGCTTGTCCAGCCCCGCCTCCAGGGCGCGGCGGGCAGCCTCGTCAAACAGCAGTTGTTTCGGCACGCGAACTTCCTTTCATTCGCCGGGCGCGGGCCGCGTGGCCCGGCCGGTCGAGCGGCTGCCTAGCCGACGATGGCCAGAACGTCCCGAGCCGACAGGATCAGGTACTCCACCCCGTCGATCTTGACCTCGGTGCCACCGTACTTGGAGTAGATGACCTTGTCGCCCACCTTGACGTCCAACGCGATGCGCTGGCCGCTCTGCTCGGCGATGCGGCCCGGACCAACAGCCAGGACCTCGCCCTCCTGGGGCTTTTCCTTGGCGGTGTCGGGGATGACGATGCCGCTGGCCGTCTTCTCCTCGCCCTCGTCGGGCTTGACCACGATGCGGTCCTCGAGAGGCTTGAGGTTGAGCTTCTTCGATGCCACGCCTGCCTCCTTCCCTGTGCTTTCAGCCCGTGTCACTCGGGCCCTAACTCCACTATGGGGTTAGCACTCTAGCACTTAGAGTGCCAGCAGGCACTATAGAAACGGCTTCCCGGGAAGTCAATCGGTTTCGTGCCGGTCCTTTCGAGGCTGCCGGGCTGATAACATTTCGCAGAGCCTCGAGGATTTCGGTGCCCAGGTGCCGCTCGGCGCCACGGTGCCGACAGCCAGACGGGATCGCTTATGAACCGCTCGACGGAGCCATCGCATTCCGCGAGACCAGTGACCACGGCCGCCGCACTGTTGGGCGCCGCCACATCGTCGGCGTTGGGCCTTCTCGGCCGCGTGAAGAAAGCCGCCAAGCGCGCGCAAGAGAAGAACGCGGGCGCGGGCGCGAGAGCCGGCCGGCAAGACCCCGATGAGGAAGGCGAGGAATACTCTCTGGACTGGTTGCACGCCAAGGAGTCTGTCGGACTCGCCGGTCGGCCAGAGGAAGACCCTGACTGGGCAATCCCCAAGACAGAGGAAGTCGCCGACGAGACGACCACTCCGCGAGCCACACCAGCCGTTGGCGGAGGACTCTCCGCAGCCGACATCTGGGGTGAGGATCTGCCCCAGCCGACGGCTCACCCCTCCGACGCGGAGCTCACCGCGGCGGACGTTTGGGGCGAAGAGGTGCCCGAGCAGGGGGCCCAACCACCCGACCCGGGGATTGCCGCGGCGGACATCTGGGGTGAGGATCTGCGCGAGCAGGGGGCCCAACCACTGGATGCCCACGACCTCGCCGAGTCCATCGCTCCCGGGCTCACGGAACCGCAAGGCTTCGAGCCGGTCTCAAGCAAGATCGGCGCTCCTATCTCCCTCGAGCAGGCCCTCGATCTGCGCATCCGCTTCGAGCGCGCGAGGCTGGGAGGCGACCAGCCGGGCATGGAGGCCGCGGCTTTGGCCTTGGATGGGGCCGGCGACCCGAGGGCGCTGCGCGACCTGATCCTGACGCTTGCCGGCAGCATCATGCGGCGCGAGGAGATCCTGGAAGCCATCCTGCGCTACCCGCGGGACCGGCGTGCATCCGAGGCCGGCAAGCTGAGCGAACTGCCCGCCGAGGTAGCCGGTGAGATTTCCCGGCCCTAAACCGCGAACTTCAGCCTAGACGGCCACTGCCACCCTTGGATGTCGCACGCCGACCCTACGCTTCGCGCGCAGAGGGACGACTCCTGTGGACATCGAGCGATAGTAGCGGTGGTGATAGTATCAGGCGTGATAACCACGGGCAGGGGAGAGCCATTGAACACCTTCGTGGGTCGCAAGGACTACCTGGCGCAGCTATCGGCGGAGCTGGAGATGGTCCGCGCCTCGAAGGCCGGGCGCTTCGTCCTCATCCGGGGCCGCCGCCGCGTCGGGAAGTCGCGCTTGGTTGAGGAGTTCCTCAAGCGAGCCAAGGTGCCGTATTTGTTCTTCACCGCCTCCAGGCAGACCCCCGAGCGGGAGTTGTCCCTGTTTGCCGAAGAACTTGCCTCATCTCGCTTGCCGGCCGCCGAGATGGCCCGATCCGGGGTCAGGTTCGACTCCTGGGAGGCCGCGCTGGCGATGATCGCTCAGACGGCCGATACGATGTCGCCTGCCGTGCTGGTGCTGGATGAGTTCTCCTACCTCGTCGAGCAGGACCTCTCCATCGAGGCCACCCTGCAAAAGGTCTGGGATCGCCGTCTTCAGAAGCGACCTATTTTGCTGATCGTCGTCGGCTCCGACATCTCGATGATGGCGGCCCTGACTCAGTACGGCAGGCCCCTCTATGGACGCCCCCATATGGAGATGGTCGTCCGGCCGCTCTCGCCGAGCGAGACGGCCAGCATGCTGAGGCTGGACGCGCCAGAGGCATGGGATGCCTACTTGGCCGTGGGCGGTATGCCTATGATCGCGGCGTCCTGGCCGCGAGGGGCAAACCTCAAAGGCTTCCTCAGCGAGGCATTGACCAACCCGTTCTCCCCTCTCGTGGTCGCCGGGGAGCGCGCTCTCGCGGCCGAGTTCCCGACGGAAACCATGGCCCGCTCCGTTCTGTCGGGAATCGGGTCGGGAGAGACGACCTTCACATCGATCCAGGCCGCGACCAACACCCAACAGATGTCGCTCAAGCGGGCCCTGGATACCCTGGTGGGGCGCAAGCGGATCGTGACAGTTCTTCGACCGCTCTCATCCAGGCCCTCGCGGGAGACCCGCTACTTCGTTGCGGATCCGTATCTGAGGTTCTGGCTGCGTTTCGTCGGGCCGAACATAGAAGCCATCGAGCGCGGGCGCGGCGAAATGGTGGCCTCGAAGGTGTGGACCGATTGGCCCACTTACAGGGGACAGGCCATCGAGCCGCTGGTGCGCGAGGCGATAGAGCGACTTCTGCCGGACGCCCGGTTCGGCCACGCCCGCTGGGTGGGCGGCTACTGGAACCGCACCGGGACCACACAGGTGGACCTGGTTGGAGCGAAAAAGGACAAGCAACCCGAGCGCATCGAATTCGTCGGCTCGATCAAGTGGCGCGAGCGCGCACCGTTCGACCGGCACGATCTGCAACGTCTGCTGGAGCAGCGACGCAGCGTTCCCGGCACGGACGAGAGAACTTTGCTCGTCGGGGTGTCAAGGTCGGGCTTTGCGGCCGAGGAGTCAGACGTGCGGTTGACCGCCGAGGATCTGCTCAAAGCCTGGAAGTAGACGTCCCGGCGGCGGTCGCCTGCCGCTCAGGAGCTGAACTGGGTGAGTCTCATCGCGCGGATCCAGGGGAACCGCTTGAAACCCCGATCCTCACTCAAGATGGTTTCGACCCCGTGCTCTCGGCAGACGGCAACAATCTGGGCGTCGAGGATCAAGTTTCCCCGGGCCCCCGTGTCCGCCACGGTCTCGCGAAGCAGCTCCCAGTAGCGCTCCCCCGGAGACAGAACCCGGACGGTGGGGCTTTGCAGGACAGCGTCAAGAGCGGCCAGAGCCTCCCGCTCGTCGCTGGGGGGCTGCAGGAAACGTAAGTGCGTGACCACACGGAGGAACTCTCCAAGGACAAAGACCGGCAACGCCCAGGGCTCGGGCCCCTCAGCCAACCGGCGTATCGCGGCCAGCGCCCGGCGATGTTGGGGAAACCTATCGCGGTGGGCGTAGACGAGGATGTTGGTGTCGACGGCGATCAACCGCGATCTTCCATGAGGTCGTAGAGAGCGTCCCGGTCGGCCGGGTCCACGGCCGGGAGCCGGGCATCCCGCACGGTGACCATGCGCAGCCGAAAGGCCTTGCGCGGGGGGGGCGGGGCGAGGGCCGCGCGCAGAGCATCCTCGACCACGCGAGTGAGTGGGACCCCTCTCTCGGCGGCGGCCTTCTTGGCGCCGCGCATCAATCCATCATCGATATTGAGGGTGGTCTTCATCGCCATATAACCATACTATCGGGGCCATATTTCTGTCCAGCTTCGCGGGCCCGTGTGCGCTGGTGGTTCGCGCAAGCCGATCAGAATCGCCTCGGCTGAACCACGTGGGCGCCCTTCTCCCGCCAGAGGTTCAGCCTAGCCGGACCTTTCCGCATGAAGGCGGCGCGAGCGCCACCAGGCGGCCAGCGCCAATCCCAGTAGCAGCCCCGCAAAATCGAACACGATAACGTCGATGGGACTCGGATGGCGGCCGGCGACTGTAGCCTGGTGCACCTCATCCAGCGCCGCATACAGCAATCCCACACCCAGGGCGGGGCGAGCGGGGTGGTGGCTGCCCCAGTAGCGGAAAGCCCGCAGCAGGGCCAGCGCGAGAAGCGCGTACTCCGTGATGTGCACGCTCTTGGCCAATACGAACCGCGCAACTCCCCTGGGCCCCCCGAAGTTCGAGATCGAAGAGCCCAGGAAGATCAGGGCCGCCACGGCAACAACGGGACCAAAGCGGGCCACAAACCCGGGCGGGCGACTCGAAGATGAGCGCTTCATCAAGCTGTGGTGACTGAAGCGCCCGCGTCCAGCGGAAGGCTCGGATCGGCGGCGACATCGAGCCGGGTGACCTGTCCCGCCGCAAACCTGTAGCTCGCGGCGCAAGCAACCATGGCGCCGTTGTCGGTGCAGAGCGAGATGCGCGGCACCAGGACTTCCACGCCCGCCCTATCCGCGGCCTTGGTCAGCCGCTCGCGCAGACGGGTGTTGGCCGCCACTCCCCCGGCCAGCAACAGCCGCGGAAGCTCGCGATCGCGGCAGGCCTTGAGAGCCTTGGTCACCTGCACGTCGACAACCGCTTCCTGGAAGGAGGCCGCCACATCGGCGACCGCCACGCTCTCACCGCGCGACTGGACCGCCTTTACGTGGCGCAGGACGGCGGTCTTCAAACCCGAAAGAGAGAAGTCGTAGGGGTAGTCGGGGTCTTCCATCAGCGCCCGCGGGAACTTCACGGCCTCAGGGTTGCCGCTCGGGGCCAGACGGTCGATGGCCGGGCCCCCGGGATAGCCCAAGCCCAACAACCGTGCGACCTTGTCGTAGGCCTCCCCCGCCGCATCGTCGAGAGTCGCGCCCAGCGGCTCGTAGCGCCCGGGACCTTCCATCACCATCAGGCTGGTGTGGCCTCCCGAGACCACGAACGCGATCGCGGGCAGAGGCAGATCGCCGTGGTCGATGGCGTTGGCGTAGACGTGGGCCTCCAGGTGGTTGACGCCGACCAGAGGCAACTCGTGGGCAAGCGCCAATGCCTTGGCGTGGGCCACTCCGACCAGCAGTGCCCCCACCAACCCCGGACCCAGCGTCACCCCGATCGCGTCGAGGTCCTTCCATGTGGCGCCGGCCTGAGCCATAGCGGTCTCCACCGTGGGCACGAGCAGATCCAGGTGCGCGCGGCCGGCCAGTTCCGGCACCACTCCTCCGAAGCGGGCATGCACATCGGTCTGGGTGGCCACGGTGTTGGCCAGCATCCGGCGGGAGTCCTCGACCAGCCCGACGCCGGTCTCATCGCAGGAGGTCTCGATACCCAGAACCAGCATCAGCTCTCCCTCCTATTCCGGGCACACGCGCAAACGTTCCCAACGTGGTTGGTCTCAACATCCCGGATCAGCACTGGCTCTCCCTCCTGGCGCGCTCCGTCAGCCCGATCTCACCGGCCACGCGCAACATGCCCTCCTGGAACTCCCGGGAGAAGAGGTCGTGTACCCACATGATCAGTCCGTCCTCGTTGGTTTCCTGGTAGTAGTTCTTGCGCACCCCGACCGGCGCAAACCCGAAGCGGGAGTACAGCCGCTGCGCCGGGGTGTTGGAGACCCGCACCTCCAGGGTCGCTGAGGTCGCGCCCCGGCGGATGGCCTCGGCCAGCAGGGTATGCAGCAGCAGCGTGCCGATCCGGTGGCGTTGGTAGGCGGGGGCGACGGCCACGTTGGTGATGTGAGCCTCTTCCCCGAAACACATGACCCCGCCGTAGCCGACCACGCTGGCCTTCCAGCGAGCGACGATGTAGTGGCGCGTGCTCTTCTGGGCAAGCTCCGAGAGAAACAGCCCGGCCGTCCAGGGCCGCGGGTAGACCAGGGTCTCGATCCCAAGCACGCCGGCCAGATGGCGACGGCGCATGGGTCTCAGCTCGATCTCCTCGAGACGGGCCAGATCCCCCGGCGCCGGCGTCGGGTCGGCCTGCCCGGCCTGCCCGGCCTGCCCGGCCACGGACTGCTCAGCCACGCGGCCCGGCCCCAATGCCGCGGTGGCGTTCCCAGTTGATCTCCGCGTCGGCACGGCGCAAGTAGACCGCCCGCACGTCGGTCGGGCGCTGAAACTCCTCACGAAGAAACTTCGGCATCGCAAGCTCCACCAAGGCCATGGCGTCCGGAAACGCGCGCGTGCCCCCACCCAACTCCACTTGCCTGCCGAGCGATTCAAAGACCTCGCGGTAGGCCAACACCCCGTTTCCCACGACCAGCACGCGCTCCTTGCGTGCCGCGATGTCGGCAGCCAGCCGGGCGGGGGTCAGCACGGCAAAGTCGGTCTCCCTCTGCACTCCACCTGGAACCTGACGGTAGAAGGCCGCGAAGACCTCCTTGCGCCGCCCGTCGATGCAGGCACAGATCAGGCTGGAGCAATGACGCGCTTGGAAGGCCAGCAGGTCCAGGCTGGACACCCCGACCATCGGAAGAGCAAGAGCCTGGGCGAAAGCCTTGCCCGTGGCGATGCCCACGCGCATCCCGGTGAAAAGCCCCGGCCCCAGGTCCACCGCCACGCCCCGAACGGCCGAGGGTGACAGTCCCGCCTGGTCCAGCAGGTAGCGAATGGCGGGGGCCAAGAACGACTCATGACCCTTGCCTCTGGATAGCAGGGCGGCGGCGAGCACGCCCTCCTGGGTGCCCAGAGCCACCGAGGATTGGGGCGTGGAGGTCTCGATTCCGAGGACCAGCATGGGAACTCCCCTGAAGAACAGACTGGGGGAATTGTCGCACCCGCTGGAGGACCCCGCCACACGCACGGGGGCCGGCTGCGTGCTAGGCTCACGGGTGCGGCTTTCGAAAGCTCTTTCTGCAAGGAGGACCGGTGGACGCCAGTACTCCCTTCACTCCTGCCGAGCGTCGCTTCGGCTGGTTCATGCGGGCGTGCGCCGTGGGCTTTGCGGTCACGGGCGCCATGTTCGCCGCGCGTCCCGTGGGCACCGTCGCCAGCCTCAACCGCTTGCCGGGCAAGTCGATCCCCGACCCCACCGAGCGCTTCTGGCATTCGATGTCCGTGGCCTACATGGCCACGATCGCGTTGGCTGCCTGGGAAGCCGCCAACAACCCCCGCAACCCCGGTCT
>JBBAAN010000035.1:0-20312 GCA_041658225.1 Actinomycetota bacterium | reverse complement strand
CACGGATCCGAACGCGCCGCCTCACAAGTCCATCTCCACTTTCCTGGTCGAGCGAGGCCCCGGCGTCGAGGTCAGCCATGTCTACGGCCTGATGGGCACGCGCGGGGGCGGGACCGGGCGGCTCACATTCAAGGACGCCAAGGTGCCCGCGGAGAACCTGGTCGGGCAAGAGAACGGCGCGGCGCCGATCTTCTACCAGATGATGATTCCCGAGCGGATGACCTCCGCTGCCGGCGCCATCGGCGCGGCCCGGGCGGCCCTGGATGTCGCCGTCCGCTACAGCACGCGGCGCAAGGCTTTCGGCAAGCCCATCAAGGACTACCAGGCCGTGAGCTTCAAGGTGGCCGACTGCCTCACCAGGCTGGATGCCGCTCGCGGGATGATCTACGGGGCCGCGACGGCCATAGACACCGGTCAGTCCCCGGGCCTTTGCCGGCGGCTGGTCTCCGAAGCCAAGAAGCTTGGCACCCAGACCGCGTGGGACGTGATCAATGACGCTATGCAGATCATGGGGGGCATCGGCTACACGAACGTCTTCCCGGTGGAGCGGCTGCTGCGCGATGCGCGGCTGATGATGATCTGGACCGGGACGAACGAGATCATGAACCTCATCATCCAGCACGAGTACTACCGCGAGCTGGGGGAGATCAAAGGCCGCGACATCGAGCAGGACGCCGAGGGCGCCGACCTCGAAGATGAGAAGATCTACGAAGGGTAAGCCGACGGACACAACCCGGCTGTTCGGTTCTTGCGTCACACCGTCCGCGGAAACCCGGCCCCACTGCGGACGGCGGGGCCGTCGGGCTCGACCGGCGGTGCTGGGGGGGGAATGCGGGTGGGCGCGACCAAGCCGACGATGCGTGTCTCATCCTGAATGGTGGGCGAGGGGGGACTTGAACCCCCATGTCCTTGCGAACACAGGAACCTGAATCCTGCGCGTCTGCCAATTCCGCCACTCGCCCGGCGGGGACCGCATTTTACCACAGGGTTCCCGAGCGATTGCCCGCCAAACTGTAGCCGCGCGCCCTCAGCCGACCGGGACCTTCCCGCGCGCATCGGGCCCCCGGGTATACTTCGTACGGTCCGTGGTCGGCGCCGGACCCCGACAGTGCCCCGCCGGGGCCCGCACCGGGGGCGGAGCGCGCCGGCCCCATCCGGGCAACGCGCCGGAGAACAGGCAGCGTATGGGAATCCTCCAGGAATTCGAGCGTCGGGTGGAGGGCCTGGTCGAGGGTTTCTTCGCCCGGGCTTTCCGTTCTGGAGTCCAGCCGGTCGAGCTGGGCAAGCGCCTTCTGCGCGCATTGGAGGACGGCAAGACACTGGGGGTCTCCCACACCTACGTCCCCAATGTCCACCACTTCACTCTGGCCGGCACCGACTACGAGCGGTTCGTCTCCTACCGGGAGTCCGTCGCCCACGAGCTGGCCTCGCTCGTGCGTGACGCCGCGGCCGAGCACCACTGGGCCCTGCTTGGTCCGGTGAGGATAGAGATGGACCAGGATCCCCGCCTGACCCAAGGCACATTTCGCCTGGAAAGCCGCGTGCAGGAGGCCCAGGAAGGCGAGGATCCGCAAGAGGAAACCATCGAGGCCCCTGGTCCCGTCGGGCCGGCAGGTCTTGCGGGGCCCATCTCGTCGGCCAAGCTCGCGATCGACGAGCCGGATGCCACCCCCTGGGAGTGCCCGCTGCGCAAGGGGCGCACCGTGATAGGACGCCTGAGCGAATGCGACATCGTGCTGAGCGACCCCGGGGTATCTCGCCGGCACGCGGCGATCCTGCGGCACGGAGACGAGTACTCCGTCGAAGACCTCGGGTCCACCAACGGCACCCGGGTCAACTCGACCCGAATCACCCGTCGCCGCCTGGCCGACGGCGACCGCATCGTGGTGGGTTCGACGAACCTACACTTCCAGATGCGCGAGGACTAGACATGGCACCCGTAGCACTGAAGGTCCTTCAGTGGGTCTTCCTCGCCTTGCTCTATCTGTTTCTGCTGCGAGCGATCCGGGTCATCACCCTGGATGTGTTCGGGCCTCGCCAGGCCAAGACGCCGCACCCTGGTCCGGCCGCGCACAGGCCGCGCGTGCCGGCCTCCAGACGCAAACCTCCCCGCACCCTGCACCTGGTACAGGGAGAACCGGCCGGCGCCAAGGCGCCGCTCGAGGGCCCCATAACGTTGGGGCGCGGGGAGGAATGCACCATCGTGCTGGAGGACACCTATGTCTCCACCCTGCACGCCCGCCTGTACCCGAAGGAAGCGACCTGGATGGTAGAGGATCTCGGGTCCACCAACGGCACATTCCTCAATCGCATCAAGCTGAGCGGGCCGGCCGAGGTCGCCGCAGGCGACCAGATCCGCGTGGGCAAGACGGTCCTGGAGTTGCGGCGATGAGGCTGGAGGCGGCGGTTCGCACCGACCCCGGACTGGTGCGCGCCAACAACGAGGATGCCTGCGCCGCCGCGCCGCCGCTGTACGCGGTGGCCGACGGTCTCGGGGGCCACCAGGCCGGAGAGATCGCCAGCAACCTGGCCCTGGAGACGCTGCGCCGCCGCGCCGAGCGCGGTCCCCACTCCGACGACGAGTCGGCTCACGAGTCCCTGCGCCGCGCCATCCAGCAGGCCAACTCCGCCATCCTCGATCGCGCCACCTCGGATGCGCGCCTTCGCGGCATGGGCACGACGCTGACGGTCGGGTTGCACGAGGGCGAGCGTCTTCACCTTGCTCACGTCGGAGACAGCCGCGGCTATCTGCTTCGCGAAGGAGAGCTGAAACGGCTGACCGAGGATCACACCCTGGTGGCGGAGTTGGTTCGCCGAGGAGAGCTGACGCGCGAGGAGGCGGCGGTTCATCCGCAGCGCAGCGTCATCACCCGCGCCGTCGGCATCTCGCGAACGGTCGAGGTGGACACCTTCACGATCGAGCTGCGGGCCGGGGATCGGCTCCTGCTATGCACGGACGGACTGACCTCAGTGGTCGATGACGACGAGATCGCGCAAGCGCTGTCGGTCTCCACCGGAACGGACGCGGCGGCGGAAGCGTTGGTGGGCCGAGCCAATGCCCTGGGCGGGCCCGACAACATCACGGTCGTTGTCATCGACGCCGAAGAGGGCGAGCCCTCGCCTTGGATGGAAGCGACCATCGAGCCGGCTGAGACACAGCCGGCGCCCAGCGCGAGCGACCACTCTTGGGCCGAAGCCATGCACCGCCTGGGCCCCCGACGTCCCACGACTCACCGACCCCGCTGGAATTGGCTCCTGCCGCCGGTCCTGGCCATTCTGGTCATCGTGGGTGTGCTCGTCTTCAGGGCCGCGGTCAACTCGCGTGTGTACGTGGGGTTGGATGGGCAGACGGTGGCCATCTTCCACGGCGTGTCCGGCTCGGTGGGGCCCTTCAAGCTCCATCACATGGGCGAGCGGACTGGAGTCACGGCAGACCAGGTGCCGGAATGGTACCTACAGCGACTGCGCAGCGGCGTGGTCGTGGGCAGTATGGCCGAAGCCCGCGAGACCGTTGCGCGTCTTCCCTCGCTGGCCTCGCCCGAGACCTCCGATTCCGTAGGTCCCTCACCAAGCTCCTCGACGTCGGCCCCCGGGGGGCACGGGTGAGCATGGAAACCCCGGACACCCGGCCGGAGCGACGCATCAGCGAGGCCGGCCTTCTGGTGCTCGCGCTGCTGCTGGCAGTGGGCGCCTACGCCGTCGTCGGGCTCACTCGCGACGCGAGGCTGCCGGCCGGGTTGGTCTCATACGGCCTGACGCTGACCGCGCTGTTCGCGGTCGCGCACTTCGCGGTGCGCCGCCTGGCCCCACAGGCCGATCCGGTCATCCTGCCGGTGGCCGCGCTGCTCAACGGTCTCGGCCTGGTCATCGTGCGCCGTCTGGACTTCGCTACCGGGACCGACCAAGCCCCCGCACAACTGCTCTGGTCGGTCATCGGCTGCGGGGCGTTCGTCATCACGCTCATCCTCGTCCGCGACCACAGGGTACTGGACCGCTACCGGTACACGTGGGCCGTCGGCGGCCTCGCGCTCCTGTTGCTGCCCCTGGCACCCGGCATCGGCCGGGAGATCAACCAGGCCCGGCTCTGGATCCGGATGGGCCCGGTGCAGTTCCAGCCGGCGGAGGCGGCCAAGGTCGCCCTGGTCATCTTCTTCGCCTCATACTTCACCGCGAAGCGGGAGTTGCTTTCCACGGCAAGCCGCAAGATCGGTCCGTTTAGGCTTCCGGCCGCAAAGCACTTCGGGCCGGTGCTCTTCGCCTGGGCCATCTCGCTGGCAGTGCTGATCTTCGAGAAGGACCTGGGCATGAGCGTGCTGTTCTTCGCGATGTTCGTAGGCCTGCTCTACGTTGCCACCGCTCGGGCCATCTACCTTGTGGCGGGCACGGCCATGTTTGCCACAAGCACATACGCCGCCTACCTGCGGATCGCCCACGTCCGGGTGCGGGTCGCCATCTGGCTGCACCTCTGGGACTACGTGGGGGACCGCGGATATCAGCTCGCCCAGTCACTGTTTGCGCTGGGCACGGGAGGCATCGCCGGCACCGGACTGGCACAGGGCCGGCCAGACTTCATCCCGTTTGCCTCCACCGACTTCGTTTTCTCCGCAATCGGCGAAGAGCTCGGCTTGCTGGGCACCGTCGCGGTGCTGCTCTGCTTCCTCATGCTGGCCGGACGGGGCTTTAGAATCGCGCTCTCGGCCGGCGACGGCTTCGGCAAGCTCCTGGCCTGCGGCCTGACATTCATTCTGGCCGTGCAGACTTTTGTCATCATCGGCGGGGCGACCCGTCTCATCCCGTTGACCGGCATAACGCTGCCCTTCGTCTCCTACGGAGGATCGAGCCTGCTTGCCAACTACGTGCTGATCGCGCTTCTGATGCGTGTTTCCGCCGGCCCGGCTCCCGAGCGAGCCAAGGCGCCGGTGGCGAGGGAGCGACCATGAACCGCCAGATTCGCCGGGTGGCGGCCGCCTGCATCGTGTCCCTGGTCGTGCTGATCGTGAACGTGAGCTACTACCAGGTCGTGGCCGCCGAGCGCCTGGCCAATGACCCTCGCAACCGGCGGATGCTCGTCAAGGAGTACTCCATCCAACGCGGTCAGGTCATCGCGGGGGATCGCAAGACGGTGCTGGCCGAGAGCGTGCCCACTAAGGACCGTCTGAAGTTCCTGCGTCGCTATCCGCAAGGCGAACTCTACGGCGCGATCACCGGCTACTACTCCTTCATTTACGGCAGCGGCGGCATCGAGGCCGCCTCCAACTCCTTCCTGACCGGTAAGGCGCCCGAGCAGTTCACGCGCAGCCTGGCCGACCTGCTGACCGGTAGAGAGCAGACGGGCGACACCCTGATCCTGACCATCGACCCCAAGCTCCAGCAGGCGGCCGCCTCGGCGCTGGGAACCCAGAAAGGCGCGATAGTCGCCCTGGATCCAAAGACCGGCGCCGTGCTGGCTCTTGTGAGCTATCCCCGCTACGACCCGAACTCCCTCGCGGCTCATGATCAGACCGCCCAGCACGAAGCGTGGAACAAGCTCAACGCCGACCCGGACAAGCCGATGCTCGACCGGGCCACACGTGAGACCTACCCGCCGGGCTCGACCTTCAAGCTCGTCACGGCCGCGGCCGCGCTGCGCGACGGGATCGGCCCCGAGATCCAGCGCCCCAACGAGCGCACCTACACACCCCCGCAGACGGACAAGGCGATCCACAACTTCGGAAACACGGCCTGCATGGGCGGCCGGGCGACGCTGAACATGGCCCAGGCCCTGCAGGTTTCCTGCAACACCTGGTTCGCGCACCTCGGTGTCGACCTCGGCGCCGAGAAGCTGATCTCTCAATCCGAGCGCTTCGGTCTCAACAGCTCATTGGGCTTGGAGATCCCGACGGCGACCAGCCGTATCCCGAGCTTCCTCGACCCGGCCCACACCGCCCAGTCGGCGATCGGTCAGTACAACGACCAGGTCACCCCACTCCAGATGGCCGTCATAGCCGCATCCATAGCCAACGGCGGCGTGCGCATGCGCCCCTACCTCGTCGGCGAGGTGCAGGACTACACCGGCAAACCGATCAAGACCTTCCGCCCCTCGATCGCAGGCACGGCACTCGAGCCGGATCAGGCGCAGGCTCTGCGCGACATGATGACCAAGGTGGTGTCGCAGGGCACCGGGAGCGCCGCGCGCATAGAGGGCTTCAACGTCGCCGGCAAGACCGGCACCGCCCAGCGCGCCGAAGGGCAGGCGCCCCACGCCTGGTTCGTGGCCTTCGCACCGGCCGAAGATCCGGCCATCGCTCTGGCTGTGTTGGTAGAAGGTGGAGGCGACGCCGGTGACGAAGCTACCGGCGGAAGAGTCGCGGCGCCCTTGGCGCGACAGGTACTCGAGGCCTTCCGCGCTAAGGTGAAACCGTGATGGGCCGACTCGCAGCGGCAGACGCTATCTTCTCCCCGTGCGAAGTTCGTGCCGCTGTGGCCATCGGACGGGCAAGCACCTCGTGGGCTAGGTACCCGCCGGCGCAAATACGCTCACATTCGAGCGCCCCCGCATCCCCGATGGCGGCGTTGCTCGTCGCTTGCGTACCATCTGGGTACGCGGCGCTCCTCGCGGCCTTGCCCTCGGGGCGCGGTGACGCTCTCGGTCGCGACCGTACTTACGCCGGCGGGTACTAAACGAAGGAAGGAAAACTGAATGCCCGGGATGCCCAAGGTCCTCGCGGACCGCTACGAAGTTGGCGAGTTGATCGGCACCGGAGGGATGGCCGAGGTATACGGTGGCCGGGACCGGCTTCTGAACCGGGCGGTGGCCATCAAGGTCCTGCTGCCTCATTTCTCGCGCGACCCGCAGTTCCTGGCGCGATTCCGCCGCGAAGCCCAGGCGGCCGCCAACCTCACCCACCCGAACATCGTGGCGGTCTACGACACGGGCCACCAGGGCGACGTGCACTACATCGTCATGGAGTTCATGGAGGGACACACCCTGCGCGACGTGCTGCGGTCGGAGGGCCCACTGCTCGCCGAGCGCGCGGCGGAGATCGCGGCGAACGTGGCTGCGGCCCTGTCTTTTGCCCATCAGCGTGGGGTCGTGCACCGAGACATCAAGCCGGGCAACGTGATGCTGACCCCGGGCGGCGGGGTGAAGGTCATGGATTTCGGCATCGCTCGCGCGGTGAGCGCCGAGACTGTGACGCAAACCGCCTCGGTCGTGGGCACCGCCAACTACATCTCCCCCGAGCAGGCCCAGGCCGCTCCGGTCGACGCGCGCTCGGACATCTACTCCTTGGGCATCGTCGTCTATGAGATGCTCACCGGTCGAGTCCCCTTTACCGGTCCCTCTCCGGTTGCGATCGCCTACAAGCACGTGCGTGAGGAGGCCACGCCACCCTCGCGGCTGAACTCCGACGTCACCGGCACCATGGACTCCGTGGTGCTCAAGGCGATCGCCAAGAACCCCGCCAACCGCTACTCGACGGCACTGGAATTCACCGCCGACCTCGAGCGAGCCGTTCGAGGATTGCCCGTTCAGGCCACCCCGTTGCTGGCCTCCGACCAGACGACGATCGTGTCGGCGGCCGGCGAGGAAACCGTGGTGGTCGGCCCGCTCCCGCTCGGGTCTCAGGGGCGCCGGCGGCGTGCCTTGGGATACGCGCTGCTTGCCCTCGGGATTGTCTGCGCGGTCGGCGTGGTCATCGTGCTGCTCGCCGGCAACCTGAGTTCGACGGCCAACCGCATCAGCGTGCCCGACGTCGTGGGTCTGCCCCAGAGTGAAGCCGAGACGGCGTTGCAGGCAAAGGGCCTCGCCATACGCATCCGCAACGTCAACGACGATCGCATTCCGAAAGACACCGTCGTGGGTCAGGACCCGGAAGCCAACACCAAGATCAAGCGTGGAGCCACCGTGACGCTGAAGGTCAGCATCGGTCCCGGCTTGGTCGAGGTGCCCGACCTAATCGGTCTGACCGAGGCTGAGGCCACGGCGAAGCTGGAGTCCGCGGGACTTGCCAAGGGGGAAGTGGACACCGCTCCCAGCGACACGGTTCAGGCGGGCAAGGTCATGTACCAGTCTCCCCGCAAGGGCTTCAAGGCCGAGGTGCACAGCCCGGTGGATCTCGTGGTCAGTTCCGGCCGGGCGATGAGGACCGTGCCCAGCGTCATCGGCCTGACCGAGGCCAAAGCGCGCCGGATGATCGAAGGCGACGGCTTCGTCTACCAGTCGATCGGGGAGCCCCAGAGCACGACGTGCGACGAGCCGGCGGGCCGGGTGTGCAGGCAGGATCCGCCGGACGGAAGTGACGCGGAGGCGGGCAGCACGGTTACCGTCGTGGTGAGCCGGGGCCCGATGGGTGGGCCGACCGGCACACCCACACCTGCCCCGACTCCGAGCGAGACCCCAACGCTCTAGTGTGGCGCGCCTGAGGTTCCCCTACATTCGGTCGCACCACACCTGGAAACAGAGTCGCCCCATCACTCGCAGCGAGCCAACCAGTTGGCGAGTATCTGGTGGCCGTGCTGGGTGAGGATGGACTCGGGATGAAATTGCACGCCCTCAACCGGATGTGTGCGGTGTCGCAGGGCCATCACGAGCTCGTCTGCCGTCTCCGCCGTGACCTTCAGCTCGGGCGGTACCGAAGCACGCTCCACGACCAGCGAGTGATACCGCGTGG
Source organism: Actinomycetota bacterium (assembly GCA_041658225.1). Lineage (GTDB taxonomy): Bacteria > Actinomycetota > CALGFH01 > JBBAAN01 > JBBAAN01 > JBBAAN01. Next base: position 11,661 of record JBBAAN010000035.1, on the reverse strand, counting down.
CCTCGAAAGGTATCGGCAGCCCGGCCAGCACGCCCTCGCCCCGGTGAAAGATGGGCGAGGTCTTACCGTGCACGAGCTCGGGGGCTCTCACGATGTTGGCGCCGTACACGTAGCCGATGCACTGGTGTCCCAGGCATACCCCGAAGATGGGAATGCGCGGCCCGAACCGGCCTATCAGCTCGTTGCACACCCCCGCGTCCTCGGGACGCTTTGGGCCCGGTGAGATCAGGATCCCCTCCGGGCCCATCGCCTCGACCTCATCGGGCGTGATGTCGTCGTTGCGGCGCACGACGGTGTCCGCACCCAACTCGCCCAGGTACTGAACAAGATTGAAGGTGAACGAATCGTAGTTGTCGATGACCAGGATCCGCGGCACGATCCCCGCTCTCGCTCCGCCTACTGCTTGGCTTGCTTGGCCTGTGCGGCCTTGGCCTTCTCCTCCTCGAGCAAGACGCGGCGGAGAACCTTGCCGACCATCGTCTTGGGCAGCTCCTCGCGGAACTCGATCATCTTGGGCACCTTGTAGGCCGCAAGTTTGTCCTTGCAGAAGTCCAGGATGTCGGCCTCGGTGGCGCTCGCGCCTTCCTTCAGTACGATGTATGCCTTGACCGTCTCACCGCGGTAGGGGTCGGGGATGCCGACGACCACGGCTTCCCTGATCTTGGGATGTTCGAAGAGGACTTCCTCGATGTCGCGCGGGTAGATGTTGTATCCACCGGCGATGATCATGTCCTTCTTGCGGTCCACGATCGAGAAGTAGCCCTCGGCGTCCATCTTCGCCATGTCGCCGGTGAGGAACCAGCCACCGCTGAAGACCTTGGCCGTCTCGTCGGGCCGGTTCCAGTAGCCGCTCATGACCTGTGGGCCCTTGATCGCAAGCTCGCCCGGTTCGTCCACGCCCAGCACCTTGGTGGGATCCTCGGAGTCCACGATGATCGCGTCGGTGTCCGGGAAGGGCAGCCCGATCGTGCCGATCTTCCGCTTTCCATAGACGGGGTTCGCGTGCGTCATGGGAGAAGTCTCGGTCAGGCCGAAGCCTTCCACCAGGCGCCCCCCGGTGAGAGCCTCGAACTGCTCCTGCACCTCGACCGGCAGCGGCGCCGCGCCCGACAGGCACGCCCGGATCGAGTTGAGCCGGTACTTGCCGACGTCGGGATGGTTGTTGATTGCGACGTACATGGTCGGCACGCCGGGGAACAGCGTGGGTCGGTAGGTTTGGATGGCCTCGAGAACGTGGCTCACCTCGAAACGCGGCAGCAGCACGAGCGTGGCACCCAGCAGGATCCCGATGTTCTGGCAAACCGTGAGACCGTAGGAGTGGAAGAAGGGCAGCACGCAAAGCGTGACCTCACCGCCGTCACGCGCATCCGGCAGCCACAGGCGGCCCTGCGTGGCGTTGGCCACCAGGTTGTAGTGGGTGAGCATGACGCCCTTGGAGACTCCGGTCGTCCCACCTGTGTACTGCAGCAGAGCCAGGTCGGTCTTGGCATCCACCGGCGCTTGCGGTGCGCGGGTGCGCGAGGAACGTAGAACGTTCAGGAACTTCAGTACTGGCTCGCCCGCCGGGATCGGCGCGCTGACGGACTTGCCTTTCTTTGTGTACGGAGCGATGACCCGCTTGATGCCCGGCAGGTAGTCGAGCATGCTCGTCACGATCACGTGACGAAGCGCGGTCTCCTTGCGGATCTTGCGGACCCTTTCGTAGGTGAGGTCCAGGCAGATCAGCACTTCCAGGCCCGAGTCCTTGAACTGGTGCTGGAGTTCGCGCTCCGTGTAGAGCGGGTTGTTCTGCACCACGATCGCGCCCAGTCGCAGAATCGCGAAGAACGCGATCACGTTCTGCGGACAGTTGGGCAGCAGGATGCCGACCCGGTCACCCTTGCGCACACCCAGCGCCGACAGTGCCCCCGCAAACCTTCCGACCTGGTCGGCCAGATCCGCGTAGGAAATCTTGTTGCCTTCGAAGATCAGTGCCGTGCGGTTGGGGAAGTTGCGCGCCGAATCGTCGAGCAGGCGAGTCAGTGGAACTTCGGGATACTCGAACGTGTGAGGAATTCCCGGTGGGTAGGACGCGAGCCACGGCTTCATGATCCCCTCCTTCTTGGAGAACCGCTTGGCCGCCGCCCGGCTCTCGGTCGCCTTCGTCGCACTCGGCTTCGCCCTGGATGTCGCCGGCTTGGCTTCCACCTCCGCGAGCTTGGCCTTGGTTCTTGCCTGTTTGGCCTTCATCTCCACGGGTCTGGACTTGCCCACCGCTGATCCGGCTTTGGTGGAGACTGCCTTCGTCTCGGCCGGAGTTGCCGGCTTGACCTTGGCCGTTGCCGGCTTGACCTTGGCCGTTGCCGGCTTGACCTTGGCCGTTGCCGGCTTGACCTTGGCCGTTGCCGAGATTGCGGAGGTCTCAACTGCTGCCCGCGCGCGCCCCATCTTGGCCGACTTCGCACCGGAACCCCCGGTGCCTTTGGCTGTTTCCGCCACGATCCACGCCTCCTTGAGATGGGGTGGAAGGTCGTCTTTCCCCGGTCGAACAGCCCACTGGTCAGGCGGAAGACCAGATCGGCCCACCTCCCGACATCCCGCAGGGCAGAGAAGCCCCGCCATTATTCACGAACGCAGCGCCTCTAACAACCGCGCCGGCGCAATCGCGCTGTGGCACGCGGAGCCCGCTCGACAGGCTAGAAATTGCTCGGGAGCAGGTGCTCCACCCACGGGAAGATGAAGAACCACAGCAGAGCCATCACCGCCAGGACAAACACGGCGACAAGCCCGACACGCAGCGAACGGTTTGTGATCGGCGATCCGCTCATCTACGGCTTCCCCGTGGGTGTCTGACCGGACGCAAGCTCGGCAAAGACAACCAGACGGCGCGCGGCCGAGTAGCGCGGCTCACACGTCGTCAATGTCAGCAGTGCCTTGGTGGGCTTGGTCTCCCGATGATAAGGGACCGGATAGGTCACAGCGATCTCGTCCGGACGCACCACCTTGAGGGAGGTGACCCGGTACTCGTAGTAGCCGGTATCGGAGCGCACCTCGACCGGATCCCCTGCGATGAGCTTGTTCAGGTTGAAGAACGGCGCACCATACGTCGTTCGATGTCCCGAGACGACGAAGTTGCCGATCTCGCCGGGCATCGCGGTCCCCGGGAAGTGGCCCGGCCCACCGCGCAGCACCTCCAGACTGACTCCCTCCGCCACCACCACTTCGACTCCGATCTTGGGAATGCGCAGAAGTGCGATCGGCTTGCCGCTCGTGCGGGGCGTTGGCGTGGGCGAGGGGCTTTCGGCGGGCAATCTGCGGAAGGGGTCGTCGGCCGGGAGGCTGAACTCACGCACGATGTCCCGTCGAAGCTGGGACTGCGCATGGTGGGTATAGCGACCGGTGCCCCACAGCAGGTAAGCGACGAAGTACAGCAGCACCAGGCCCAGCACGATCAAGCACTGTCCCGTGCGCCGCAGCGCCCTGGACCACACGCTACTCGCCCCCCCGCGCAACGGTGGCGTAGCGCATCCTGGGTGAGCCCTCATAGGCAGCCACATCCAACTGTGCCGCCGGCGAGATCTCGTAGCCCAATCGGTAGCGATCCGCGGCCTCGGTAAACTGCGCCACCAGAGGATCCGTGTCCAGCGAGCGCCGCATGTTCCGCGTCTCGCCGATTGCCTGAATTCGGTACGGAGGACTGTGGACGCTCCCATTGAGCAGCAACGTGTTGCCCACGCAGCGGATCGCGCTCGTCGAGATCAGCCGCTCTCCGTTCACGGCCACGGCTTCCGCGCCGCCGGCCCACAAGGCATTCACCACTACCTGGATGTCTTGCTCATGGATGACCAGGTCGTTGAGGTCTCCGCTGGGCGAGGAGCGCAAGAGCGAGTCGCTAAGGACCACCTCGATTCCAGGTCCGCTCATGGCCACCAGCCCGCCCATCTTGGCCAGCTCTTCGATGTCCCGCTGCACATCACCCAGGCGCACTTGTCGCGCGCGCGTGGCCGCCGACAAGCGCGAGGACTTCTCCTGAAGCCTGGAGATCTCCTGGCGAAGACGCTCGGCGCGAGTGCGGCCCTCGTCGATCAACTCAACCAGGCGGACCTTGCGTGGGCTGCGGATGCCGGCCAGGGCGTGACCGTGCACCTGCGCATATCCCACCGAGAGCAGAAACCCCAGCAAGCCGAGAGCGGCGACGAGGAGGAGGTGGCTTCCCGGGCCCGGCTTGCTGCTGCGGTGTGTGGCCGCCGCAGTAGGCGCCGGCTCAGCTTGAGATCCGGTGCCGGTCCCCGGCGCGCTGCCCAAGATGCTCTCCTTTCTCATACCGCTCTCATACCGCGGCAATTGTATCGCCCGGCCCACGGCCCACAGGCCGCGCGCTTCCGCCGAGGAGGCCCGGCTGGTCGGAGTGTAGAATTGCGGCGGCCGATCGGCCGACCCACTGATGTTGGCAGCCGAATCTACGCAAGCGAGGAAACCATGCCCCGCTCCAAGTCCAAGCGAACCCGCTACCAGCCTCCACCCAAACCGAAGCCCAAGCCCAGTCCCAGGTGGCTCGGCCCTGTCGTCCTCGGGCTGCTGCTTCTCGGAGTGGCCTACATCCTCGTCTACTACATCGCACCCCAGTACCTGGTGGTGGCGGAGAATTCGAACTACCACCTCCTGGTCGGCTTCGGGTTGATCGCCGTCGCTTTGGGGCTCGCCACCCAGTGGCGTTGACATTCGCCGGGCGTACCGCGCACACTCGGCACTACCCCCCCATGGTATAGCAGGCAGGCGCGCACGGAGGACGGGATGTACCTCTACGGTGAGAGCAAGGACGAGCTACTGGCCCGCCTTCGCCGCATCGAGGGCCAGGTCCGCGGACTGCAGCGCATGGTCGAGCAGGACAAGTACTGCGTCGACATCCTGACCCAGATCTCGGCGGTTCGGGCCGCCACTGAGAAGGTGGCGCTCCACATCCTGTCCGCGCACATCCGCGGATGTGTCAAGGACGCGATGTGCTGCGGCGACAACGTCGAGGAGAAGGTCCAAGAACTGGCCGGTGTCGTTGAGCGCTTTCTGAAGACCTAGTGCAGTGCGTCCGAAGTTCCCCCACATTCGGTCGCGTCCGCATCCCGAATCGCCGTGACTCGACAATGAATCCGGCCTCTGGGGACCCCTGTGCTGGTCGGTGGGTTGAGTGGATCGAAAGGGAGTGCAAGCGCCAGGACACCAAGGTAATTACGGTCTTGTAAGACTATCCCCACCTGGGGAAAACCCTGTGGACGAAGTTTCGTTGGGAGAGAGCAATGCCCGTCTACGAGTACCGCTGCACCGCGTGCGGAGCCACCGAGGAGCATCTGCAGAAGCTCGGCGCCCCGACACCCGGTCCCTGCGCCGTTTGCGGCGAGCCGCTTCGCCGGAAATTCTCTCGGGTGCGTGTGCGCTACGAGGGGTGGGGGTTCAACTCCACCGACCGTTTGCTGCCGGACAAGAGCCGGCAGAAGGACTTCAAGGCGCTGCGCGAGCGGGCGGAACAGATATCCGACGAACCTTAGGCACTCGCCTCCCCAATCACAGCGCGCGCTGAGAGTTCTCCCGCGCACGACCCCAGCGTGCCACGAGCGCTGCGCACCTTGTGGGAGCAGCCCGCAGGCGACGAGTAGTGCCGCCATCGGGAACGCCGGGTCGCCGGAATGTCGGCGTGAAGCCGGAACGGGGCCCCCGAGGGGCCCCGTTCCTCTCAGCTCCAGAGATCAGCCGAGCCGCTCGATGATCGTGGCGTTGGCCGTTCCGCCGCCCTCGCACAGGGTCTGCAGTCCGTAGCGCCCACCGGTCCGTTCCAGCTCGTGCAGCAGGGTGGTGCAAAGACGGGCGCCGGTCGACCCGAGGGGGTGGCCCAGAGCGACGGCGCCACCGTTCGGGTTGACCTTGGCCATGTCCGGCTTGAGTTCCTTGGCCCAAGCGAGCACCACACTGGCGAATGCCTCGTTGATCTCGGTCACGTCGATGTCGTTCATGGTCAGCCCGGACTTGGCGAGAATCTTCTGAGTCGCCGGGATGGGCCCGGAGAGCATGATCACCGGGTCGACCGCGGCAAGCGCGAAGGCGTGCAAGCGCGCCCTTGGGGTGAGCTTCAACTGCTTCGCCTTCTCTTCCGACATGATGATGACCGCTGCCGCCCCGTCAGAGATCTGCGAGGAGTTGCCGGCCGTGACGACCCCGCCCTCCTTGAAGGCAGGCTTCAGGCCCGCGAGCTTCTCCGCGCTCGTCTCGCGCCGGAAACACTCGTCGGTGTCGAAGAGGCGCTTGCCGCCGTCTTCGGTCGGGACCTCGATCGGCACGATCTCACGCTTGAAATGGCCGCCGTCCGTTGCAGCGATGGCGCGCCGGTGGGACTCCAGCGAGAAGGTGTCCACATCCTCCCGCGTGATCTTCCACTTCTCCGCGATCATCTCGGCCGACAGCCCCTGGGGAACCAACCCCGGGTAACGAGCCATCACGTTCTTGCCGAACGGCATGCCCGGCCCCTGGTTCATGCTGCTGCCCATGGGCACCCGCGTCATGGACTCCACGCCCCCGGCGACAACCACGTCGTACTGCCCGGACATGACGCCCTGGGCGGCGAAATGAATGGCCTGCTGAGCGGAGCCGCACTGCCGGTCAACCGAGGTCGCGGGGACATCCTCGGGGAAGCCGGCCGACAGCCAGCACCAGCGGGCAATATTGAACGCCTGCTCTCCCACCTGGCCGACGCAACCCCAAATCACGTCGTCGACTATCCCGGGATCGATGCCGGCCTTGCCGATGAGCCCCTTCAGCACCTCACCGGAGAGATCGACGGGATGCACATCTTTCAGGCTTCCGTTGCGCCTTCCGATGGGGCTACGTAGGGCCTCCACGATGACGGCATCGCGCACCTGTACCACCAGTCCTTTCGCCCGGCGCCGCCTCGCGGCGCTCACTCCCCGGCCCGCATACCCGCCATGGGTCCAGGGGGGAGCGTATGACGTAGCTTCGGCGCGACGCAAGCGGGCGACCCTCAGCGGCGGCGGCCCACCAACAGCCCCGCAATGATCATCGCTGCCCCCGGCCCGATCATCCCGGCCAGCAACGGCGTCCTGCTCAGAGCCTCGTAGATCAGTCCCACGAGCGCACCGGCCAGCAAACCCCCGACGTGCGCCCAGTTGTCGATGCCGGGAACCGTGGCCCCGATGAACAGGTTGATCCCGGCGATCACCATCACGGCCCGCACGCCCTGGGCCCCAATGGGCAGATGGCGGCGGCGGAAGCTGAAGGCCAGGAATCCACCGAGAAGCCCGAAGATCGCTCCCGAGGCCCCAACCCCCACGGAGTTGACCGGGCCGAAGGCAAAGCTCACCGCGTTTCCGGCCACTCCGGCGGCGAGATAGAGCAGCACGAACCGCCATCTGCCATAGATCGTCTCCAGAGCCGGCCCGAAAGCCATCAACGCCACGGCGTTGAGAAGGAAGTGGAAGATTCCGCCGTGCAGGAACACCGCGGTTATGAGTCGCCAGTACTCACCGGAAGAGATGGCCGGTGGGTAGGTCGCCCCGAAATGGAGAAGCGTTTCGGCGTTGCGGGAAAAGCCGGTCGCGACGAGCATCACCGCGTTTACCGCGATGATCACGTGGCTGGCGCCCCAGCGGGTCCGGGCAATCCGTTCGTTCATGGGCGCACGGGCCGCGAACCGGGGCGGGGAAATTGAACCGTGGACAAGGGCCGTCCCTTTTGAAGTCCGGCGCTCGGGGTGTTGGGTCTCGACGTGCAACCTTACCCCTGCTCGGCGGTCTGCGTGCCGATTCCAGTCGGCCGGCAGTCACCCGACAGGGACAATCAAGGTATCCAACACAGGAAGAGGCGGACATCGCGGGCAGATCATCCAGCTCAGAGGCGGAGGCATCTGCGCGGAGCCGCGCAAGCCAGGGGGCCCCTTCACGGGACCCTGAACTCCACACCCGATCAGTCGAGGGAAGTTGGGCCTGAATCTCCAATCGGCCCAGCCGCGTCCTGTGGCCCTCGAGCGGGCCGAAGCGAGCTTCGGCACAAAAGCCGGCGATCCCTTTCGAGATGAACCGGTGGTCCCTGGTCTCAAAGCCCATCACGCGGGCTGTCGCGCACCACGTCCGTGGTCAATGGTCGAGCCGGCATTCCCTCATGGCGAGCAGGTTCATTGGGAAGGAACACCCGGGCACTACCACCGGCTGGGAGTGACCCCTGGCGCACCGGAGACTCGGCCGCGAAACGAGGCGCCAGATTCAACGAGACACTGGCGGACGGCAACCGCCCACAGGGTAGGATGTGTGTGACCGTCGCAGGCAGTCGCGGGCAGAGGAGGGAGCCGGTGGCGCCATGAGCGATAGTGCCAGGCCTTGGGTCGAGTTCTATCCCGAGGGGGTCCCTGCCGACGTGGAAATCCCTTCGGTGACTCTCCCACAACTCCTCGACCAGGCCGTTGAGGAATTCGGCCGTCGAACAGCGCTCCACTTCTACGGCCGGGACGTCAGCTATGCCGAAATCGGGGAGCACGCGAACCGTTTTGCCAACGGCCTGATCGGATTGGGGGTAGCGAAGGGTGATCGGGTGGCCCTACACCTGCTGAACAGCCCTCAGTTCATCATCGCCTACTTCGGCGTCCTAAAGGCCGGAGCAACGGTGACGCCCGTCAGTCCCCTGTACACCGCGCCCGAGCTCAGACATCAACTGCAGGACAGCGGCGCTCAATACATCATTTGCCAGGACATGCTCCACGACAAGGTCGCGCGAGCGGACGTGCAACTCAAGGCCACTGTGGTGACGGCGCCTGCCGACTACTTGCCGCTCGGCGCACGCCTTCTGGGCAAGGGCAAGACGAAACTTCCAAAGGGCGGGCCGGACCTGCATCGGTTTGCCGAACTCGTGAAGAGCTCACCGGCCAAGCCGCCAGACGTTGAGATTGATCCCGCGAACGATCTTGCCGTCCTGCCCTACACGGGTGGCACGACCGCTCAGCCCAAGGGAGTGATGCTCACCCATCGCAACATGGTCGCGTGCCTGACACAGTTCCTTGCCTTCGCCACCTACTGGGAACGGGGCAAGGAAGTGGTCGTGGCCCACCTGCCCTTCTACCACATCTACGGACAGGTCGTGCTCATGCTGGGCGGGCTCACGACCGGGGCCAAGATGGTGCTGTTCAGCACGCCCGACGTCGAGCAGATCCTCTTCGCGGCCGAGCGCCACGGCGCAACGGTCTTCTTCGGCGTCCCCACCCTGTACGAACTCCTCCGGCAGCACCCCAAGACGAGCCTGGTCGGCTGGAAGAAGATGAAGGTCCTCACCAGTGGCGCCGACACCCTGCACGAGACCACGGCCCGGGAGTGGGAAGAGAGAACCGGACGGGGCATCACCGAGGGCTATGGGATGACGGAGACCTCCGGGGTCAGTCACGTCAACCCGCTCCAGAGGGCCAAACGGGGATCCTTCGGAGTGCCCATACCGAATGTGCTGGCGGCCGTGGCGGAGCCAGGCGCGCACGATTTCGTTTCGCCAGGCGATGTGGGCGAGTTGCTCGTGTCCGGTCCCAACATCATGCGCGGCTACTGGCACAACGAAGATGAGACGCGCAGGACGCTGGTCGAGATCGAGGGCAAGACCTGGCTGCGCACCGGGGACCTCGTGCGCATGGACGAGGAAGGCTACTTCTTCTACTACGACCGGGCCAAGGATCTGATCAAGTACAAGGGCTACTCGGTCTTCGCCAGAGAGATCGAGGAGGTGCTCTGTGGGCATCCCTCGGTGAAGACGGCCGGCGTGGTGGCCGTTCCGGAGCCGACCGTCGGCCATTACCCCCGGGCTTACGTGGTCCTTCAAAGCGAGGCTCGCGGGCGGGTGTCCGAGGCCGAACTACTGGACTACCTGCGGGAACGCCTGGCACCGTACAAGGTGCCGCGGGAGTTGGAGTTCCGCGGTGAGCTTCCCAAGACAGACGTGGGCAAGGTTTCGCGGCGCGAACTTCGCGAGGAGGCCGAGCACTTTACGAAGAACCAGTAGGTGGGAGCGGCCCGCCCGACGACTCCGGTGGGTTCGCAGTCTCGAGAGTGAGCGCCCGTGAGCGAGAAAGACGGCTTTTTTTCCGTCCACAACCTTACAAAACGGTTCGGCGGCGTCGTAGCCGTCGATGACGTCAGCTTTTCCGTCCAGCCGCAGGAGATGGTCGGCCTCATCGGGCCGAACGGCGCCGGCAAGACCACGTTGGTGCGGCTCATCATGGGGCTTGCCCATCCCGACCAGGGGCGGATCGCGTTCAAGGACGAGGATATCGGCCGGTTCTCGACTTTCCGGCGGGTCAGCCGGGGCATGGCCATGACCTTCCAGAACACCCGCCCGATAAGGCGGGTGCCGACCATCGCCAACGTGATGATCGCCTGCTACGGGCCCAAGGCCTCGCACAGGGGCGAGTGGGTCAAGACCGTCGAGTCCAGAGCCATGGATGCGCTGGAATTCGCGGGCATCTCGGATGTCGCCATGGAGCCCGCCGAGACCCTGTCCCAAGGCGAGCTCAAGCGTCTGGAGATCGCACGGGCAATCGCCACCGAGCCGGAGCTGATGCTGCTGGACGAACCCTTCGCGGGGCTCACCCAACCGGAGACCGATCTGCTGGCAAGCTCGCTGCGGCGAATGCGCCAGGGCGGCCGTTTCGGGCGGCTGCACAGCGAGGGCTGCGCGATGATCATCATCGAGCACAAGCTGTCGGCCTTGATGCGCATTGTGGATCGAGTCTTGGTTCTGCACGAGGGCAGGTTGATCGCGGACGGAACCCCCCGGGAAGTCGTGGCCAATCCCCTGGTGATCGAAGCCTACCTGGGGGCGGAAGCGGTCTAGATGCGACAAGGCGAGGCGGAGGAGGTATCGCGTCACAGCCTTGGCGGGATGGCGCGCGAGGAGGCCTTGTAGATGCTGCTCGAGGTGGAAGGCTTGTCGGTGTCCTACGGTACTGCTCAGGTGGTGGGCGGCGTCGACCTTGCCGTCGAGGAAGGCGAGCTGGTGACCCTCCTGGGGCCGAACGGCGCGGGCAAGACCACCACCCTGCGGGCCATAGCGGGACTCGTTCGCTGGGAGCAGCAGACCTACCGGGGAACGAAGAAGGGTGACATCACCGTCTCGGGTCAAATCCGGTTCGATGGCCAACGCCTCGACGGCGTGGCGGCTCACCGGATCGTCGCGGCCGGATTCGTTCTCTGCCCCGAGCGGCGACGGCCATTCGCCGACCTCTCCGTCCTGGACAACCTGACGGCAGGGGCCTACCTCATCCGGGACCGGAACCAGGTGAAGGAACGCCTTCGCGCGGTCTACGACCTCTTCCCTGTGCTGGAGGAGCGCACCGGGCAGCGCGCGGCCACTCTCTCGGGGGGACAGCAGCAGATGCTGGCTGTCGGACGAGCGCTCATGGCGCGCCCCAAACTCCTGGCCATAGACGAGCCTTCCCTGGGGCTGGCACCCCAGACCAAGCGCGATTTGGTGGAGCGCATACGCCAGATCAACCAGACAGGGGTGGCAGTGCTGCTGGTGGAGCAAGACGCCTCACTGGCCCTGTCTCTCGCCAACCGTGCCTACGTGCTCTCCCAGGGGCACGTGGTGACGTCAGGCGCGGCGCAGGAGCTGATGCAAGACGAGACCCTCAGGCGCTCGTACTTCGGACTG